>NZ_JBGFGP010000178.1:0-81806 GCF_041224545.1 Sedimentitalea sp. XS_ASV28
GGCGTCGAACTATTCGCGTATCTCAGGGCGACCCTTGAGGTGATCGCCGCCGGTCACACAGCCAGCAAGATCGACGATCTGCTTCCCTGGAACTTCAATCCGTCAAGCTGATCCCGCGTGGGCCGCAGACACCGCTTACGGAAATACTCACAACTCTCTGGTCAATGATCATGACGCTGATTGACCTTGCTCATACGAAAAGAAGATCGAAGAGCTGGTCTATGAGAAGGAAATCATGACCCAAAACGAGGTCAATTTGACTGTTAGCCACCCACACTTCAATCAAGTGTTCGAACACTCAATGAAGGTTCTGGGGAGCCCTTATAATATATGGAAAAATTCCAGTTTTTCCTGGCAACGCGCTGTGCTGAGCTTGATTCTTTTCGAGCCAATCAAGTACAAGAAAAATGAGGGTATCGAACACCAAAAACCACCTTTCCATTCAAGGTTTTAGAGGCGATACGCACCGAAGAATGTGAAATGGTGCCCCCACACGGACTCGAACCGCGGACCTACTGATTACAAATCAGTTGCTCTACCAGCTGAGCTATAGGGGCAAACCGTTGAAAACAGGGGCGTTTCCTTGGCTATCGCGACCCCGAATTTCACTGCCACGCAATTACGATGAAATTGATGGCAAGTGACTCGCGCTCGCTCCCCGTCGTTTAAACGTTTGGTGGTCGAGGTGCAATCCATCATAACTGACTTATAAGCAAAATCTGTACCTGATCACATGTCCGTTTTTAGTGTACCAATGTCGTCAGAATGGGATGTCGTCGTCACTGTCACCCTCCTCGCCCGTTCGCTCCCCGTCGCCACCACCTGGCCAATCCGTATCGAAGAAGTCCGACTTGCTGCGGTTCACCTGCATTGGGATAACGCGCAGGTTCCAATAGACGTGCAAACTGCAGACATTACGCTCAAGCGTATGCGGGCACCTACCCTTCAGAGGGACGATGTGATCGACCTCGAACGGGATACCCCTCCACACCGACCGTTGCTCCGCCTCCGCGAAGATGCGTTCAATGACTAACTTGTGCTCGTCGTCGAGCCAAGGCGCTGCGGCTGGGCATGCACGACGCAAAGCCTCCTTGGCCGATAGCGTCAGCCTGTTTTTTGAAACGGTATCGCGCTTTTGGGTCCATGCCAAAAGGTGGCTCACGGCAGGCATTTCAGTCAACATGATCTAGACAACAGCATAGGCCCGAACGATATCCTGGGTTGGATAGGGCCTCGGATATAATTATCAACTCTGGGTTTGACGAAGTTACAATTGGGCGTCTTATCAAGCTCGCGATTTATGAAACTGGCGGAATTGAAGCCGCAGTAGCACTCTCCGCGATTGTCGCAAAGGCTCGCCTCGCTCGCATGCGGCATAGGTAAGCGCAATAACCGCCCAGCAGCGCGCGATTTTTCGGAGGTCGCTGCGCGTGTCTCGTCGAACTCGTCCGGCAGCGGACACGAGCGCGACGAGAGCACCCGGAATTGACGAGAGCACCCGGAATTTCCGTACCATCCCCGCAGATGGCTGACCTTGATGCTCTGCGGCGCGCGGCATTGGGAAGCGAAGGCGGCACGGATCAAACCGATGCCCAAGTCACCGTGACCCGACGCGTTGCGGCTCTGGCTGATCACCATGTTGCCAGCCGCCGTTGTCTGCGTCATGAACGATCCAAGGTCCTCCTCGATCTCCTGCCGAAGCGGCAGGTCGTGAGCGAACTTCAATTCGCCCGCCGCGAACAGCACGCAAGGTTCTCGATCATCATGGTCTTGCTCGCGTTGACATACCGTCCGGAGCGCCGCCATTCCTGCCCGCCCGTCATCTGGATCGCTACATGCGGGACGGACTGGTCGAATAGCATGTCCGACACGACCCAGCCAATGCTCGTGCCGTCGATCACGAGTCCGACTTGCCATCCAACGGCGCGGCGTTGCGCAGGCGGATCAGATAGTCGCAAACATCGACGTAGGACAGCCGGGTTATCAGCCACCTTGTAGCCAATGTCCGGCGTGTTGAGTGTCGGCCTTGCCTTGGCGAACTCACTCACCATCTAGACATGCGACAGTGGCCGTAGATGTGGCGCAGCAAGCCAGCGACGCCGGACTCGTCGAGTAGCATCTTGCTGCCTTCGTCGTCGATTCTTCTGCGAAGCACTTAGCCGATTGTTGGGCGATGCGCATATCCATGGCTGGCCCGTTTTCGCGTTTTTGTGGTACTGTAATCCCCGGACGTAATCTCCCCAAAACCGCCGTTTGAAAAATCCCCAGCCGTGAGCGGCAGGCCTGATGCCCCAAACAGAGAGTGACAGGGGCAGGCAGGTGAAGAGACTGAGGGAGATTACGTCCGGGGATTACAACGCGTTGTGGCGAACTCTTCCGGGTTTTCTATCTCAGGCTGTTATACGGGCGGTGGAGAAGGCACTGGACGCGGGTTCGCCAACCAAAACCCATATCCTGAACCTGCTGCAGCGAATGGATGATTGCGAGCCGGCAGATCAAGCAGACGTCGATCCACCAAAAGCCCTCGCATTGTAAACAAAACCAGAGGCAACGTAGATCGCTATGATATCTTGAGACAAGCGCCATGCGACATGATCCAGCCGCCCAGGTAGAAACCGGGCGGTTACGAAAGAGCGCATGATCCCGACTCAAAACTAAACTCATGGCTGTTCGATGTAAAAACGACACTTGCCACCTTGGGCGATCCAGATTAAACGCAGCCACCAGACCCCCGCGGAGAGGTGCCGGAGTGGTCGAACGGGGCGGTCTCGAAAACCGTTGACCCTTCACGGGGTCCCAGGGTTCGAATCCCTGTCTCTCCGCCATTTTGCAATCCGGCATGGATTCCCCCCTTAACACTTTGAACAGAAACGAAACCTCCAGGGTTCGAAACCCCTCATTCCGGCAGTAGGCCAGACGGCCATTGAAAGCTGTCCGCCACCATTGACCGGTTGCAGGCCTATGCCGAGGCTGGGGCCGATCTGCTTTACGCCCCGGGTGTTTCGGCGGCGGAGGATATCGGCGCCATCGTCCGCGCCGTCGCGCCCAAACCCGTCAACGTGCTGTTGATCAGCCCGGAGATGCGGGCCGCAGATTTGCAGGTTCTCGGTGTCGCACGCGTCAGCGTCGGCGGCTTCCTCGCCGCGCCGGCCAGAGCGGCTTTCATGGCCGCGGCGGAGGAATTACGCCGGACCGGCAGTCTGCCTGCGGCGAGCTTCGGCTGACAACATGAAAGGGAGGGCTGGCTCATGATGCTATATCTGACTCGCGTCATCGCCTTGTCGATCGCCGCCGATACGCAAGAGACTGACCAAACGGCGGATGATGGTGTCGCACAACACCCGGCGCTCACGCCCACAGCCAAAACCGGCAAGGAACGGCTGGGCGCGAAATGGACGGATGAGCAGCGGGTGAATAATTGCGGTGTTCCGCCCGAAAAGCGGAGCTCCAGACCCCGGCCCGACAGTTGTGCGGGCGATCGCGACGATTGACGGCCCGGCACATGCCGATCTCTGCGCCTATACTGAATACACGCAATCTTCTGGACAGAGCGGTGCGGTTGGAATGGGCCTGCGATCTGGTCCGCGCCGGGCTGGCCGAAATGCAGGTGCTGCCTGGCGGCACTGCCGAATTACGATTGCACACCGGCGAGGTGTTTCACCTCTCGCAACACAGAGTTCACCGCATTGCATAAGCGACCGGATTTGAAAGCAAGCGGCGGAGTGAGCCGGGGAAAAGATGGCTTATATTAGTCTCAGGAACAGAAGAGAGAAAAAAACCATGAACCAAGTCCCGACCGAACAGGACCCCCGCTGGCAAAACGTCCTGAACCGGGATTCGGACGCGGATGGCAGCTTTGTCTTCGCGGTGAAAACCACCGGCATCTATTGTCGCCCGTCCTGCCCGTCGCGCCGGGCCAGACCCGCAAACGTAACCTTTTATGACACTTCGAAGGCCGCCGAGTTGGATGGCTTCCGTCCCTGCCTGCGCTGCAATCCAAAAGGGCAGTCCGCGGCAGCGGCCAATGCCGGGATCATTGCCGAGGCCTGCCGGATCATCGAGGCCTGGGACGACATACCAAAGCTGGATGACCTCGCGGCGCGCATAGGATTCAGCAGCCATTACTTTCACCGCCAGTTCAAGGCGATTACCGGACTGACACCGCGTGAATGGGCGACAGCGCATCGCGCCCGCAAGGTCTGCGCAGAACTGCATGACAAGGAGAACACCGTGACCGAAGCAATCTATGACGCCGGGTTCAACGCGAACAGCCGGTTTTACGAGACATCCGACCAGGTGCTGGGGATGACGCCCACGGCCTACCGCCAGGGCGGCAAGGATACCAACATCCGCTTCGCCGTTGGTGAAAGCGCGCTCGGCGCGATCCTCGTCGCCGAAACCGACAAGGGCATCTGCGCGATCAACATGGGCGATGATCCCGAAGCATTGGTTCATGACCTGCAGGACCGCTTTCCAAAGGCCAACCTGATCGGCGGCGATGCAGACTTCGAGACGCGCGTCGCCCAGGTGGTGGGCTTCGTCGAGGCTCCGCAGATCGGGCTGGACCTGCCGCTCGACATTCGCGGCACCGCGTTCCAGCAGCGTGTCTGGCAGGCTCTGCGCGATATCCCAGTGGGCGAGACCGTCAGCTATACCGACATCGCCCGCAGGATCGGCGCGCCGAAATCGGTTCGCGCCGTGGCGCAGGCCTGCGCAGCCAACAAGATCGCCGTGGCGATCCCCTGCCACCGCGTGGTGCGCAGCGATGGCGATCTCTCCGGCTATCGCTGGGGGATCGAACGCAAACGTGCCCTTCTGGAAAAGGAATCCGCCGCATGAACGTCATAAGGGACTTCATCCCGACCAAGGCCGTGGTCGAATCCGCCGAGGAACGTCTGTCCGCCTATGATTGGGACACATTTGCTGATGAGATGAACGGCTTTGGCTGTGCGACATTGAAAGGCGTGCTGAGGTCGCAGTAATGCCGCGACCTTGCGGCGCTCTATCCGCAGGAGCAGCATTTCCGCAGCCATATCCACATGGCGCGACACGGCTTCGGCAAGGGCGAGTACCGCTATTTCAAATATCCGCTGCCGGACCTGCTGGGCGGGTTGCGCACGGCGCTGTGGCCCCGGCTGGTCGGCATCGCCAATAGCTGGAACGAACGTATGGGTGTCGATCGGCGCTATCCCGAAGCGCATGCAGATTTTCTGCGCCAATGCCACGATGCCGGGCAGACGCGCCCGACGCCCCTGCTGCTGCAATACGAAGCGGGAGACTTCAACTGTCTGCACCAGGATCTCTACGGCGATCTGGCCTTCCCGCTTCAGGTGGCGTTCCTGCTGTCGGAACCGGGCCGCGACTTTACCGGCGGCGAGTTCGTGCTGACCGAACAGCGCCCCCGCATGCAAAGCCGCGCCGAGGTGGTGCCGCTCCACCAGGGCGACGCCGTGGTCTTCGCCGTCCACAACCGACCGGTGCAGGGCACACGCGGTGCCTACCGCGTGAACCTGCGCCATGGCGTCAGCCGCCTGCGCAGCGGCCAGCGCCATACAGTCGGGATCATTTTCCATGATGCGAAATGATCTATGCAATGAAGGCATCAGTCTGGATTTCGCACCGCGATTTTCGCCCGATTCACGAATGTCAGGAATGACAGTCTCCACTGCCGTATCAAGCGGCTGAACCTGTTCGTTACGGCAGGACAGGTGAGCGACTACGTCATGGTTTTCCTTTCCAGATTACTCAGCCGCGTCGGCGGGATTGCTGTTGAAGATGTCGGCAATGACCTTCCAGTCGCCGTCGATCTTCTGCCAGACGAGGACATATTTGCCGGTATCGGTAATCGCGCCTTGCGGCAGTGTGGCGGCAAAATCATAGCTGCCGCGATCATGGGCCAGATCGCCCGAGGATGAGACGACCAGCTGCTGCGGCGTCAGGCTGAAATCGAAGCCGTCCAGCGTAAGCTGGCGCGCCCAGCGGGCCTCAATGGCCTTGGCGCCTTCCACGACAGGCTCGCCCGGTGCCATCAGCACAGCGTTTTCAGCGTAGAGCGTGCCAATTGCCGCACTGTCCTTTTCAGCGATCAGTTCCGCCCATTCCTTATGGATAGCCTGTATGGCCTGAGCGTCAGTGCGTTCTTCGGTTGCTGTTTCATTTTGCGCAATGGCCGTGTTCAAGGTGAGGGGGGACAGCGCCAATGCGGCGGCAAACATAATGTTGGATTTCATCTCTGTTTCCTAACTTTGGGGTAAATTGGCTCCCCCGGATGCCGGGGGAGCAGAAAATCAAGGCTTCAGATATAGCTTGCCCTTGGCTCGGCGGTTCTCCAGATCGGCATGGGCCTCCGCCGCGCCGTCCAGCGGGTATTCGGTGGCGCTTTCCAGCTTCAGCCAGCCCTCCTGAATGCCCGTCACGACATCGGCAGCGCGCTTGCGCAACTCGGCCGGATCGGCGACGAAGCTGAAGACAGAGCCACCCGCCAGCCGCAGCGCCTTGGGCGTCAGCACGGTCGGTTCAATCGCGGGGATCGGACCGGAGGCCGCGCCGATGGCAACGACCGTGCCGCCTCGGCGCAACGATCCGATCGTGTTCATCAGGGTCTTTTCACCCAGCCCGTCAAAGGCCAGATCGACACCTTCCCCATTGGTCAGCGCAAGCACATGATCCTTGAAGTCATAATCGCGGCCATAGACGACCACCTCATCGGCACCCAGCGCGCGGACGGCTTCCGCCTTTTCCTCGGTCGAGACGGTACCGACGACCCAGGCGCCCAGATGTTTCAGCCACTGCACCAGCAATTGCCCGACCCCACCCGAGGCGGCATGGACCAGAACCCGGTGACCCGGCTTCACATCGCGATATTCATGGACCAGATAATGCGCGGTCAGCGCCTGAAATATCAGGCCTTGGCTGAGGGTGAAATCATCCGGCACCGGCACGATCCGCTCGGGCGAGATCACCACCTGACTCGCGTAAGACCCGCGCCCGTCCATCCAGGCCACGCGGGAGCCGACCTTGATATCGTCGGTCTCGTTGATGCCGGCGCCCAGTTCGCGAACCCGCCCCACGCCCTCAAGGCCTGGAACCAGCGGCAGTTCGACCTTGTGAACGGCCGAGGTTCCGCTGCGCTGCGTCACATCCAGAAAATTGATCCCGGCGGCTTCCACGTCGATCAGTACCTCGCCCGGCCCCGCCTTCAGGTCGGCAGCCGTTTCCACGACCAGATTTTCCGGGCCGCCAAATTTATTCAAAACCACTTCCTGCATCTCTTGCTCCTTCGCATGTCGATTTCGGTTGGCATGAAGGTAGGCCGAAAGCATTATGATAGTTAGCCACACTGTCTTTCATGAACCTGTGAGAATAATTCAGTAATGCCGTCCGGTCCGCACAGCGACATCTCTTCCTTCCTTGCCGTAGCGAAAGAGCGCAGCTTTACGAAAGCGGCGGCCCGGCTGGGGATGACGCCCTCTGCTCTCAGTCATGCCGTGCGTAATCTGGAAGAGCGGCTGGGGATCCGGCTTCTGAACCGAACCACCCGTAATGTTGCGCCGACCGAAGCGGGCGAGCAACTGATCCAGTCGGTTGGGCCGCTCTTCGAGCAGATCGATATCGAACTGGACAATCTCGGCGATCTGCGCGACCGGCCCGGCGGCAAGGTGCGCATCACCTGCAATGATTATGTGATCGAGACGATCTTCCGCCCAAAACTGCAGGACTTTCTGGAGACATACCCGGAAATCGAGGTCGAATTCTCGATCAACTACGGCTTCACCGACATTATCGAGGACAGCTTTGACGCTGGTGTCCGTTTGGGTGATGCGGTCAGCAAGGACATGATCGCCATGCGGATCGGCCCGGATTTCCGGTTCCTCGTGGTCGGCGCACCTTCATATTTCGACCGGCATCCCAGCCCCGAGACACCCCACGACCTCACCGGGCTGCCCTGCATCAATCTGCGCTCGGTGACCGCAGGCTCGTTCTTTCCGTGGAGTTTCGTGAAGGACGGCAAGGAAATCAATGTCCGCGTAGAAGGTCAGCTTGCATTCAACAGCGTGTTGCCGATCCTGAACTCAGCACTCGAAGGCGCCGGTCTGGCCTATCTGCCCGAAGACCTTGCCGCACCGCATCTTGAAAGCGGTGCTTTGATCGCGGTGATGGAGGAGTGGTGCCCCTATGGGCCGGGCTACCACCTCTACTACCCCAACCGACGGCTTGCCGCGCGCAGCTTTTCAGTCTTTCGAGAGTCGATGCGGTACCGGGGGTAACATCGGCCTAGGTCGGCCCACTCCGCGTCCAAGGTCGGCTCTGAGCCCAAGAGGAATTCGTCATTTGCGCCGCGTGGACCACGTAATCGCAGCCTGTTCAGGCCAAGGGGCCGTGTGAGGTGGGCGAAGAACATCTCGACCTTCTTCCGCAGCTTCACCGAGATGAGGTATTGGTCGGTTTTAGCGATGTCGCGGGCGACCTGGCGGGCGTCTTCATATTCCTCGCGGGTGGTCTTGCGGACATCCGCGTTCGTGCATCATGTCACCTTGGAAGGACAGGCCTGACGGACCTCTTTGGAGGCGCGACAGCGGGCCATTCCCTTGCCTGCCGGACCCCGGTTGGGGTCGGGTTTCGGCGGAATTGCTTCAGCTCGTGCCCCTCGGGCAAATGTATTGATCGTTGTCGGCATCCCACTCGAAGTCGGCGCGAGTCCAGGTCCCGTCACTGCGCCCTGTTTTGTCGAAGACCGGGATGTGCGGGGCGATTTACGCTCGACCAGCCAGCCCAGAATCGGCGCCGTGCCGTAGGTGGTATCAGCGATCAGGCGCTCGTGTTCCAAATCAACTGACAACGGACACGCCGGATTCATCTTGGTCAAATCTGTCCACACGCTCTATCGTTACGCCGTGATATGGACGATATGTGCCCTCTTTCTTCAAAATTTGCGTTAAGGAAGGCTTTAGAGGGCTATGGAGTAGACATAGTTCTCATCGCTATCCCGCATGCCCCGTCATTTTGCAACCCAGCACGATTTCTTCCCTTAACATTTTGAAAAGAAACGAAACCCCCCGGGTTAGAAACTCCTCATTCCGGCGGTAGGCAAAGCGGTCTGTAAAAGCCAGCCTGAGCACGAGTCGCTGCAGGTCGAAACGACCTGTTTCCCAGACTTTCCAAAGGCTTGTGGGAAAGCAGATCGCGAGTTCGAACATTTTCTCGAAGGTTGCTTTCGGATTGCCTGTTGCTTTCGCCTTTTCAGCGAGCAGCAGTTTTTCCTGTTCGATAGGCCCGATCTTCTTTTCATACGCCTTTTGATGACCGTGCTGGTCTCCGCCTCCACGAGACGGGAGAGCAGCGCCTCGATAGGCCGGAAATCTGACTGCGCATTTGAATTCAATCGGACCGTTGCCAGTTGGAAGCCCTGATCAGCGTCACCCTGTTTTGCGCCACATGCCGCAAATTCGTCAAAACAAGCCTGAAACCGGCAGGTGATTCCTGCGCCACGGCCCAAGCGAAGGACGCGGCCAGCAATCTTGCGGGCCGCGTCGGGAGTGCGGGTTATCTAATCTGTTCGGATACTGTCATCCCCAAGCGGGGTCGCCCGAGGTTCAGGATTTGGTCGTCGCCGTGACGGACGGTGCAGGTTTTGTGGCCGGTTTGGCTGTCGCGCGCGCCGATTGGGGTGCGGTTTTTGCGGCGGGCTTCGGGGTCGTCTTGGCGGCGGGTGTCGAGGTAGCTTTTACAGCAGGTTGCGATGCTACCCCGGCGGTTGGTTTCGGCGCAGCCTTCGCAGTGGGCTTCGGTGATACCTCGGCAGCCGGTTTCGCTGCAGCCTTCGCGGGAGATTTCGTTGCGGATGCTGGTGCCGGAGTGTCTTTTGCAGCAGGCTTCGGAGCCGACTTGGCGGCGGGTGCCTGCGCGGCTTTCACCGCCGGAGCCGCTTTTGCCGCGGGCTTCGGGGCCGCCTTGGCTGTTGGTTTCGGCACAGCCTTCGTAGCGGGTTTCGGCGCGGTCCTGGCAGTCGGCTTCGGCGCGATGCTGGTCGCCGGCTTAGGTGCCGACTTGACGGCGCGCGTATTCGCGAATGCCGCGCTCTGCATGGCACGAAGCGGCGCCATCTGTGCCTGAAGGGCGGTGCGGGTCATCATCTCGACGAGCTTGAGGTTGTTGCAAAAAATCTGGCTGGTCATCCGTGCATAAGCAGCCTGTACTTCCAGCGCGTTCGGCAAAGGGGTCATTCTTGTGTTACTCCGTTCAATCATGTTCAGGCGCGGGTCACACGCCGGCCAAAGACCAGCGGACCACGATCTTCCAATCGTTCACGATTGGCGCTGGCCTTGCTCGAAATTGGCTTCAGTGTTTCCCGAAACACCTTGTGGGGGCTGCGTCCGGACATCATAGCAAAGGTTCCGCTCAGGGCCGCCTCGGTAAAGACCGGAACCTTTTCACCGACCATTGTCTGGCTTTCACCTTCCGGCAATGACCAGACGCCGGAAAGCCCCAGCAAACGCATGGTGAGCACACACTGGGCATCCGCCATGAGCCTGGTCACGGCTACCCAAGTGTCGGCCATGTCGCCAAAGCGGTCGATGGCGTGGTTCATCTGCTCTTGCCTCCGGCGGGCCCTTCCCGGAAATCCCGGGATGGATTCAGCCCTGCTTCCGCCGTTCATACACGAGAAATGCGCGCATTGCAGCAATGAATGCTGCGATGCGGCGTAATCGCGCGTGCCCGGCGGTAAGTGACAGAAGTCAATGCCGAATTTCAAGCGGGAATGCGCCGACGGCGGCACAAATCCATTTCATTCACCGACAGGGAATCAGCCGGGATGAACCAGCGTGCCAAACAACCGGGGATCGAGGCTTTGCGCCGCGAAAAGCTCGCCTTCGGTCAGGATGCTGACCGCATCATGGCTGTGCAGGCTCTCCTGGTGACTGGCGACAACGCGGAAATCGCGAATGCGATGATCCGCCTTGAGCTGCTCGCAAAACAATCGTGCGGCATCTTCGACAAAAATCGGGTTGGCCGCGTTCAACTCTGCAAAGGCCTGCTCGTCCTCGCGCTTTACCATGACCTGTGTTTCGGTCGGAACGGCACGGCGGCAGGCGTCGATCAAATCCTCGAACCACAGGCAGCCCGCATCCCGTTCGACCTCGACCGAAATCCGCGCCACGGATCGCTGGGAATGCGGGGTGGCAAGCTGACCGCGCAGGGCGCGGGCATGTTCCGAAAGCTCCAGAGAACAAGGACAGGTCGAGGAATAGACATAGTCCAGATGCATGATCTTCTTGCGTACACCCGCGGTTTCGACAAGTTCGAGCGCGATGTCGTAATACTGGAAACCGGACAAACCCGATCGCAGGCTCTCGACCCGCGTGGGAAAGGAGAACCGCATCTGTATCCGTGCATCCAGACTGTCGAGATCGGTCATGTAATCATCAAGCGCCGCTTCGATGACCTCAAAGCTGAAGGTCCGCTCGGAATGCTTGTAGAAGCTGCGCATGATGCGCGACATGTTGATGCCCTTCTTGCCGGCATCAAGGCTCACGGTGCCGGTGACCGAGGTCTCCAGCGTCAGATCACCGTCCTGCCTGGTGTGAAAGCGGATAGGAAGGCGGAAATTGCTGATGCCCACATGCTGAATCTGTTGCTGCGATCCGCGAATGAGGCTGGACGGGCCATTCTGCAGGTCGGGCATCGACGCCTTGTAGGCCGCATCGACCGTGAAATCCTCCGGATAGTCGCGCGACAGAGACGGATAGTTCAGCCCCGATTCGGGCAGCAGACGCGCAACCGCAGGATCAAGCGCCAGTATCTCAGCCTCGCTCGCGCGACGTGCCCATGCGCGCAAAACATCGAGCGCTGCCTTGGCTTCGCTGTCATCCGGGCCTTTTTCGACGTCCGGCGTATGGATGTTCATCTTGCGCTCCTGTCCTGCCCTGCCGGGCGGTTGTGCAGCCTTCAACATAGTTTGTTGACGTCCGTATTTCCATTGCCACCTTTGACTACGCGAAAAACACCGTGGCGGATCATTCACGGTGGCGTGTCCGATGCCGATGCAGAGGTCGGAATCAGGGCGGGACGTCGCGCAAGACTTCGCCCGGGCGACTGATCCGCGGGCGCGGCGTATTCAGCGTATCGAAACACCCGTCATGCCAGGCGGCAAAATCGGCGCGGCGATCCACCCTTCTGATTGATCGCTTGCTCGCGCCTTGCGACGGATCCGGACCGACGTCGCCTAGCCTGCAGCCGTCAGCGCCTGCCGCAGATCGGCGATCAGGTCATCGGTATCCTCGATCCCCACCGAAAACCGGATCAGGCCCGGCGTGATGCCGAGTTCCGCACGCTGATCTTCGCTCAACCTCTGATGCGTGGTCGTGGCCGGGTGGGTCACGATCGATTTCGCATCCCCGAGATTGTTGGAAATCTTCGGGATGCGCAGCGCGTTGAGAAAGCGGAATGCCGCCGCCTGGCTCCCCTTGAGATCAAGCGACACAACCGTACCGCCCTTGCCCATCTGCGACAGGCACAGATCATGCTGCGCGTGCGATGGATGCCCTGGATACAGCACTCGCGCCAGACCATCGTGACCTTGCAGCGCATCGGCAATTGCCAGCGCCGAGGCCGCCTGCGCATTGACCCGGAGCGACATGGTCTCCAGCCCCTTGAGCATGATCCAGGCGCTGAACGGACTCATCGCTCCGCCCGTATGTTTCATATAGGGCTCAACCGTCTTGCGAATGAACGAACGGGTGCCGAGGATGATCCCGCCAAGCGCCCGACCCTGACCGTCGATATGCTTGGTCGCGGAATAGACCACCACGTCCGCGCCCTGTTCGATCGCGCGCGAGAACACCGGCGTCGCAAACACATTGTCGACCAGAACAGTTGCACCGACCGCATGCGCCAGGGCACTGACCGCCGAGATATCGATCACTTCCAGCGTTGGATTGGACACCGACTCAAAGAACACCGCGCGCGTGTCCGGGCGGATTGCCGCCTTCCATTGCTCCAGATCGGTGCCATCAACGAATGTCACCTCGACGCCGAAACGGCTGAGGACATCTTCAAGCACGTAGAGACAAGATCCGAACAGCGCACGCGCCGACACCACGTGATCTCCCGCCTTGAGCATCGCGGTCAGCGCACCCGAAACCGCCGCCATCCCCGAGGCCGCGGCAAACGCGTCCTCGGCCCCTTCCAGCGCCGCGATCCGTTCCTCGAACATGCGCACCGTCGGGTTGCCATAGCGCGCATAGATGAATTCATCCTCGCCAGCCTCGATGAACCGCGCCTCCGCGGCTTCGGCGCTGTCGTAGACGAAGCCCTGCGTCAAGAAGATCGCTTCGCTCACTTCGCCATACTGACTGCGCCGCGTTCCGCCGTGAACCGCCGTCGTGCGCTTGTTCCAGATCTTGGTCATATCACCCTCTTGTCCAAGTGGGGGCACATAGAAATGGCCCCGATCGCGGTCAAGCGAAAGGAGCCTTTCATCCTGACCTTTTAGCGGTGTTGTTTATCGTGGCCCGCAATCCGGTAACAAATCGCCACGTCGCATGATGGTCCCATAGCCTGACCACGCGCTGCGGGTCAAGCCATTGTGAGCCCGCCGTTACGGTTCCGTAACACGTCCTTCATCATTGTCACCTAGCGTCAAGGCAAGCTGACGACACATCATCTTGTATGAGACCGGAGCGATGGCGATCATTCGACTGAATGCAGGGGACGAGGAATGCGGGTTGCACGGCTCGCCGCAATCCCTCGCCAGTGTCCTCGGCCGGGAAGCGGATGGGGCCGGCCCGGTGGTCGTGATGATCCACGGGTTCGGCTACGAGCCCGGCAGCCTTCGCCATTGTCCGCACCGTCACATCCTGAGTCTTGACCCCGAACCCCTGCCCAGGATCGCGCCAAGCTGGCCGCGCGGGCTGGGCCTTGGCGACACCGCACCAGACGCCGGCCTCGGGCTGGCTCTCGGCTGGAGCGCGCGCGGGTCGATCTGGGGGGCGCGGCGTCGCGCCGCCGGTGCGGGCCGGGCGCTGGCCAGCACGCTGAGGCTGCTCAGGAAACGCGCGCCGCATCGTCGGGTGCATATCATGGCACATTCCATGGGGATCGAGGTGGCCGCCGAGGCCCTGCACCACCTGCCGCAAGGCGCGGTGGATCGCATCATTTCGATGACCGGTGCCTGCTATCAGTCCCGGATGCTTGACGCCCTGCAAACCGAGGCCGGGCGTACCGCCAGCTTCATCAATGTCACCAGCCGCGAGAATGACATCTACGATTGCCTATACGAGCGTCTGATCGCACCGCCACGGCACGACGACCGCACTCTGGGTCAGGGGCTGAACGCCGAAAACGCAGTGACACTGCAACTGGATTGCGCCGACACGCTGACGCACCTGTCCCGCCTCGGGGCCCGGATCGCGCCGCCGGCCCGGCGCATCTGTCACTGGTCGAGCTACATGCGCCCCGGGATACTCGATTTCTATGCCGATCTGATGCGCCGCCCCGCGATCCTGACGCTCGATCGCCTGCGCGCCGGGTTGCCGGCACGCCCGGCAAGACGCTGGTCACGGATATGCCCGCGACCCCGATTGCCGCAACCGGTAATGTTCAAACAGACGTCCACCTGATCGCGCCGGCCCCGCGCATGGGGCCGTCAGGCGCGGACGTCCGGGTCCGATTTGTCGTCGGGGTCGATCATGTATTTCTGCAAGGCGAGAATCTGCCACCACAGAAAGCCGAATAGCGCGGCGGGAAACGCAAAGGTCTCGATCTTGACCCAGGCTGCATCCGACATGTTGCGCCACACCAGTTCGTTTCCGATCGCCAGTATGATGAAGACCACGAACAGGCGACGGGTCAGGATCATCCAGCCCTCGTTCTTCATGGGCATCAGTTCGCCCATCACGTAGGCCAGATAGGATTTGCCCTGCACCAACCCGATGCCAAGCAAGGTGGAAAAGCAGAGGTAGACGATGGTGGTCTTCATCTTGAAGAACTTCTCATCGTTGAACCACGCCGTGAGCCCGCCGAAAAAGATCACCATGATCGCGGTGAATATCTGCATCCGGCTGAGATGACCGGTCAACCGCCACAGGATCGCCATCGACACCAGCAGGATCGGCACAAACACGACCGCCGCAACGATAAAGCCCGAATATTCGGTTCCGTTGAGGGTGAAAACCTCGTCCTGAATGCGCAGGTAGAGCAGGAAAAAGGCGATGGTCGGCCCCAGTTCCAGAACCTGCTTGAGGACCATGTTGATCTCTTTTGGTTTCTGCTCTGCCATGTTCGCTCCTATCCGCCCATCTCAACTATCACCGCGCCAGCAGCGATCAAGGTCATAAGTGTGATCCGGCGCGGGCCCACCGTCTCTTTCAACACCAGCCAACCGATCAGCGCCGCAAACACGGTTGACGTTTCGCGCAACACCGCCGCCTCGCCCACCTTATCCAGACGCGTCGCCAGCATGATTCCCCCGAAACTGGCAAAGGCGACAAGCCCCCCCACCACGCCGCGCACCACGAGCGGGGGCAATTCCGGAGGCTCGGCCATCGCCGGCCAGCGCATCAGCGCATAGACCGGCATCACCACCCCGTCGATCATGAAGAACCAAGCCAGAAAGGTGAAAGGATCGGCCGCGGCACGAATGCCGAAGGCGTCATAGGTGGTATAGAGCGCCACGAAAAGACCGGTCATGACCGCCAGCGCCAACGCCATATGAAGCGTCTCGCGCTGACTGTCCAGATAGCGCAGGTTATACGCGGCGAGCCCGAAGATCCCCGCGAGCAGCACCGCCACCCCGGCCCATTGCTGCACCGTGAAAACTTCACCGAACAGCAGATAGGCACCGATCACCGCGAATAATGAGCCGGTACCGCGCACCACCGGATAGACCACGGTGTAGGATCCCTTGGTATAGGCCAGAGCCTGCAACACCTTGTAGATCACGTGGATGATCCAGGCCCCTGCAAAAATGGGCCACATATGCGGTTGCGGCCAGGGAACGACGAACAAGGCAAATGGCGCCGCCATCAGGCAATAGGAGGCATCGATGGCCCCGCGTGACAGCCACGGGTCGTGCCGTCCCTTCTGCAATGCGCCGAATATCGCATGCAGAAACGCCGCCGCGAGCGCCAGCCACAGGGCAAGCGCGTGTCCGGCGGCGGTGCCTTCGAGCGACAGCAGCCACTCACCCATCGCTGGCGATTGCCTTTCGCGCCATCGTCGCGCGCGCCGGTTCCCCGATCACGCCGGGCTGTCCGCCCCGGTCAGGGCAGCGGCAAATTCCTCGGGGTCAAAGGGCGCGAGATCATCGATCTGTTCCCCGACGCCGATCGCGTGAATGGGCAGCCCGAACTTGTCGGCCAGCGCCACCAGCACGCCCCCCTTGGCCGTGCCGTCCAGCTTGGTCATGACCAGCCCCGAGACATCGGAAATCTTGCGGAACGTCTCGACCTGGCTGAGAGCGTTCTGTCCGGTCGTCGCGTCCAGCACCAACAGGGTGTTATGCGGCGCATCCGGATCCTTCTTGCGAATGACCCGCACGATCTTGGCCAGTTCTTCCATCAGGTCGGCGCGGTTCTGCAACCGCCCTGCGGTGTCGATCATCAACAGATCGGCGCCGTCTTCCTGCGCCCTGGTCATCGCGTCAAATGCCAGACTGGCCGGATCCGAGCCTTCGGGCGCCGTCAGAACCGGCACCCCGGCACGCTCGCCCCAGACCTGCAACTGTTCGACCGCAGCGGCCCGAAACGTATCGCCCGCGGCAATCACGACCGATTTTCCTGCGGCCTTGAACTGGCTGGCCAGCTTGCCGATGGTGGTTGTCTTGCCCGACCCGTTCACCCCGACCACCAGCACCACCTGCGGCCGTTTGGGATAGATCGGCAGCGGACGCGCCACGGGTTCCATGATCCGCGCGATCTCGCTGGCGAGCAAAGCCTTGATCTCGTCTGTCGAGAGCTTCTTGCCAAAGCGTCCTTCGGCCATGTTGGCGGTGACACGCAGCGCGGTATCCACGCCCATATCGGCCGAGATCAACAGCTCTTCAAGCTGCTCCAGCATGTCGTCATCCAGCACCCGCCGCACCACCGGTGCCGCTCCCGACCGGCCCAGCAGACGCCCGAGCAGACCGGGCGATTGAGCTTGCTTCGATGGCACTTCCTGTGGCGCGGATGGGGGCACGGGGTCCGTCGGACCACGCTCCGGTGCCGGTTCCGCCTCGGGAACAGGTTCGGGCGTGATCTCCGGCGCCGGATGCTCGACCGGGGGCACGGGCGCGTCCGGTTCAGCCGGTGCCGGCACCTCGGCGGGGGGCGCAACCGGGGCGGCAGGCGGCTCGGTCGATTGCGAGAGGTCTTCCACCTCGCCGCCATCCTCGACGATCGCATCAAGCCCTTCTTCGAGTTTCGAAGAGGATTTGAACAGCTTGTCCTTGAGTTTCTTGAAAAACGCCATGCCGGTCTCCACGCGGGTCGTTCTCTCACCTAATCGGGTTTGACCCGGTTTGAAAGGGTCTCCGCGATGCTCTGCCTGTATGCCCTTGGAATGTCCCACGGCATTCTGGCATGGTCGCATCATGATGATGCGCGCTCTGATTCCCCTGTGTATTCCCCTGTGTCTTGCCGCCGGTCAGGCAGCGGCACAGGACCCGATGTCCGCAGAGGCCTTTGATGCCTACACCCGCGGCAAGACCTTGTATTACGGATATGACGGCAAGGCCTACGGGGTCGAGCGCTATCTGGACGACCGGCGGGTGATCTGGTCATTCCTCGATGGCAAGTGCATGCAAGGTGTCTGGTATCAGAAGGACGAGCAGATCTGCTTTGTCTATGAAGATCGGCTCGACGTGCAATGCTGGGCCTTTTCGCTGGGCCCGCGCGGACTGGTGGCGCGGTTCGAAAACAGCCCGGACGAAACCCAACTCTACGAGGCGCGCGAAAACGACGACGAAATGCTCTGCTACGGGCCGGAAGTCGGAGTCTGATCCCCCGCTTCGCCTTCGTTGCCCCGTTAAAACAGACTGCCCTGCTCGGGTTTTTTGCGTCTCGTGGCGGATTTGCGCGAGGTGCCATTGGCCACCGCCAGACGCCCGTCGGCAAACTGGATCTCAAGCGTCGCGGCACCGGCCGCCTCTTCCCGGGACGTGACGATACGTTCGTCCGCGCGCACCACGGCATAGCCGCGCCTGAGCGTTGCCTGATATCCCAGCGTGGACAGCAGCCGATCCATCCCCTCGACCTTGCTGCGCAGGCGCGCGGTGCCGGTGGTCGCCGCAACGGCCAGGCGGTTGCTCAGCACGCGGTAGCTGGCGGACTTCTGGTCAAGACGCGCCGCCAGCTGTGTCGGACGCAGCCGCGCGGCGATGCCACTGACGGTCTCCGCTCGCCTGCGCAGCGCCCGCGCCTGGGCCTGCGACAAACGCCGCCCCTTTGCGTCAAGCTCCTGGCGATGGTTGCGCAGCATTCTCTGCAACGCCGAAGGACGCAGGCTGCCTGACAGGTCGGCCAGCCGGATGCGTCGGGTCTGCACCGATCGGATCAGCGCCGAATCAAGCCGGTCGCCCACCTGGTCCAGCCGCTGGCGAGGCGAATCAAGCAGGCTGTCGGGCCGGGGCAGCGCGCGTGCCATGTCGGCCAGCCGCTGGCGTCGCCGTGTGATCCCCTGGCTTATCGCACGACTGAGACGCGCGCCCTGCGCATCCATATGCACAATCAGGTCAAGCCGCACCGGCACCGCCAGTTCCGCCGCCGCCGTGGGTGTCGGTGCCCGCTGGTCCGAAACGAAATCGATCAGTGTGGTATCGGTTTCGTGACCGACCGCCGAAATCAGCGGAATGTCGGATGCGGCGGCGGCGCGGGCGACGATTTCCTCGTTGAAGCCCCACAAATCCTCGACCGAACCACCACCCCGCGCCACAATGAGCAGATCGGGGCGCGGCAACGCCCCGCCCGGCGTCAGCCGGTTGAACCCGGCGATGGCGCGGGCCACTTCCGGCGCACAGGCCGCCCCCTGCACCGCCACCGGCCAGATCAGAACCTTGCGGGGGAACCGGTCGCGCAGCCGGTGCAGGATGTCGCGAATCACCGCTCCCGACGGCGAGGTGACAACCCCGATGATCTCGGGCAGGTATGGCAGGGGCCGCTTGCGCGCGGGATCGAACAATCCCTCGGCCGCGAGTTGTGCCTTGCGTTTTTCAAGCAGCGCCATCAGCGCACCCTGCCCGGCGACCGCCACCTCGTCGACATTCAGGTTGTATTTCGATTGTCCGCCAAACGCGGTCATGCGGCCCGTCACCACCACTTCGAGCCCCTCTTCGGGAACCACGGACAACCCCGCGATCTGGCCTTTCCACGTGGTGCAGGCGAGCACAGAACGGTCATCCTTGACGTCGAAATAGAGATGCCCCGAGCGCGCCTTGAACACGCGCCCCACTTCGCCCTTGACCCGGATTCGCCCGAATTCGCCCTCAAGCGTCCGTTTGACCGCACCCGAGAGTTCCGACACCGAATATTCCGGCAGGTTCTGCCCCGGCAAGGGGTCGTCTATCAGATCGCTCATGAGGGTGCCTTGTTTCGCCTGTGCGCGCAGCTTAGAACGCGAGCGCAACAAGGCCAAGCAGATCGGAGCGCATTTCCATGAACATCCTCATTCTCGGCAGCGGCGGGCGCGAGCATAGCCTGGCCTGGGCGGTGATGCAGAATCCGAAATGTGACAAGCTGATCGTCGCCCCCGGCAATGCGGGCATCGCGCAGATCGCGACCTGCGCGGCGCTGGAGATCGAGGATGGCGGCGAGGTGGTGGCGTTCTGTGAAGACAACGCCATCGATTTCGTGATCATCGGCCCCGAGGCTCCGCTCGCCGCCGGTGTCGCCGACCGCTTGCGCGAAGGCGGATTTCTCGTCTTTGGCCCCTCGGCGGCGGCGGCACGGCTCGAAGCCTCCAAGAGCTTTACCAAAGAGATTTGCGATGCCGCCAACGCGCCGACAGCGGCGTATGGCCACTTCACCGACGCCGATGCCGCCCGGGCGCATGTGCGCGCGCGCGGTGCTCCGATCGTGGTCAAGGCGGACGGGCTCGCGGCGGGCAAGGGCGTGATCGTCGCGATGACCGAAGCCGAGGCGCTCGCCGCCGTCGACGACATGTTCGGCGGCGCCTTTGGCGGAGCCGGCGCCGAGGTCGTGATTGAAGAGTACATGGACGGGGAAGAAGCCTCGTTCTTCGTGCTCTGCGACGGCGAAACCGTGCTGCCCATCGGCACCGCACAAGATCACAAGCGCGTCGGCGAGGGCGACACCGGCCCGAACACCGGCGGCATGGGAGCCTATTCCCCCGCCCCGGTCATGACGGACGAGATCACCGAGAAGGCCCTGAACGAGATCGTGCGCCCGACCATGACCGAGATGGCACGTCGCGACATGCCCTATCAGGGTGTTCTTTACGTCGGGCTGATGATCAAGGACGGCCAGCCGCGCCTGGTCGAGTACAACGTGCGCTTCGGCGATCCCGAATGCCAGGTCCTGATGATGCGGCTCGGAGCCCAGGCCATGGATCTGATGCACGCGGCCGCCGAGGGCCGGCTGCACGAGGCACAGGTTCACTGGGCGGACGATCACGCCATGACGGTCGTCATGGCGGCGCAGGGCTATCCCGGCAGCTATCAGAAAGGCGACGTGATCGGCGGGCTTGATGCCCTGCCCGAAACCAGCGCGCAAATGTGCTTTCACGCGGGTACGGGACGACATGATGGCCGGTTCGTCGCCACCGGCGGTCGCGTTCTGAACCTCACCGCGCGGGGCGACACACTCGCCGAAGCCCGCCGGCGCGCCTATGAGATGGCCGATGCAATCGACTGGCCCGGAGGCTTTTATCGGGACGATATCGGCTGGCGGGCGCTCTAGCCCCCAGGTCACCTGCGCCGCGGCGGTCCGGATAGAACCCGGGGTTTCAGGTCCGTTTGAGCTTTCGCAAGCGACGCGTCTCGCGCCCGCTGTTCCCCCGACCAGGTGGCGGGCGAGACCGGATTTTCAATCGACCAGTCAGGCGACCGGGCAACTTCGACATCCGCAGGAAAATACCGCGGCCAGCGCGGCGCGGCGGACGAAACCTGTCCACCGGCGGGCGGGCAGACGCCGCGCCCGGTCCGATCTCAGATTTGCTTCTCGGGCATCTGGACGACCAACCCGTCCAGCGCATCCGTCACCTTGATCTGGCAGGTCAGGCGCGAGCGGACGGGGTCCGGCTCATAGGCAAAGTCTAGCATGTCCTCTTCCATGTCGTCCTTGGCCGGTACCTTCTCCACCCAGGCCGGGTCCACATAAACGTGGCATGTCGAACAGGCGCACGCGCCACCGCAATCGGCTTCGATCCCCGGAATGTTGTTGTCACGTGCCCCTTCCATCACGGTCAGCCCGTTGGCGACCTCGACGACATGCTCTTTGCCGCCATGCTCGATATAGGTGATTTTTGCCATATCTTCCGGCTCCCTTGCGTGTCTCGGACTTCTCTTTAGTCAAGCATTCTGGAGCATGCCAGCCGATTCTGCCGTCGGCCGGACTCGGAATCTGCCAAAACCGACAGAGCCGCACCGGTGAGCCAACCCTCCCGGCCGGAGTCCGGGCCTGACCGACCAAAGCCGCAAAATGCGCTTCTGACCACACAAGAACGGCGTTTCACGCTTTTGCCGGTCCTGCGAAATTTGCTAGTGTGCCGCCAGAGAGCAGAGGGAAATATCGCATGGCACCGCAGAGCCTGCCCGAAATCGGATTCCTGTCGGATGTATCGGCCGGGCTGAAAAAGATGCTGGCCGAGCAGGCCACCGAAATTACCCTGTCGGCAGGGGAAACCCTGTTCGAACAGGGTGACGAGGGGGATGCGCTTTATGCAATCATCGATGGCGCCGTGGAATTCAGCGTGCTGGCAATGGATGGTCGCAAGCTGACGCTTGAAATGATGCGACGCGGGGAAATGTTCGGAGAGATCACCATGTTCGATCCCGGCGCCCGCACGGCGACCGCAACGGCCGTCGAAGATTCGCTGCTGTGGCGTGTGCGTCACGCGGACGTGCTCAGGCAAATCCGCCAGCAACCCGAACTTGCCGTCGACATGATCCACCTTGCCGGACAGCGGATGCGGTGGATGGGGCGGCAGCTCAACGAGCAGGTATTCCTGCCGCTGCCGACGCGGCTTGCCCGCAAGATCCAGCACCTCGCCCCGGAAATGGCGGCGACGCCCTGCAAGCTGGATCTGTCTCAGGCGGAACTGGCGGAGTTTGTCGGCGCCACCCGCGAGGCGGTCTCCAAAATTCTGTCGATCTGGAAACGGGACGGAATCATTCAGGGCGCGCGGGGCGGGCTGGTGATTGTCGATTGGGAAGGCCTGTCGCGCCTGGCGGAGCCGGACCAGATCTGATCCCGGCACCGGCGCCGCTGCCGGCTCAAAAAAATCGAATTTGTGGAAATTTTCCACTGTTATGTGTGCTGGTTCACATACGCAGGAACGATTCTCGGGCAAAAAGGATGCATAAGACGTGCAACACATCTGACAAAGTCAAGGATTTGAGAAGAAAGGAGCAAACATGACATCCCGTTCTATTTCGCTCCGATATTGTTCCTGCCCCGTGTCCCAAGACCCCGTATTTCCGCGCTTGGATTTTTAATCAGTTCCCCTGTTTCCCCCGATAACCAGTTCATTTTCAATCAGAAGCAATTGCACTTCCCGGGCAGGTGGCCCTAGCCACCTGTCCCCCAGTTTCCAGGGCCGGGCATTTTCCCTGTGTGCTCCTCCCCTCCCGGCCCCAGGAAAAAGAGCCATGCGTGAAAACGCATGGCTCTTTACCGTTTCAGAAGGGGATCGCGGCGATCGCCGCGTTACCTTCAGTCTTCTATGCTGAGCGCGACAAAGCGCGGATCACCGCCACGCCGCACCAGCAGCAACAGCGACTTGCGTCCGGCCTCGCGAGCGGCCGTGATCTGCTCGTCCATCTGGGTCAGGGATGTCACCTTCTGCTGGCCAACCTCGGTGATGAGATCGCCGGCCCGAAGACCTTTTTCAAAGGCTTCGGAGGTTTCATCGATATCCGTCACCACAAGACCACCCGGAGCATCCTCGATCCCGAGATCCTCGCGCAACTGCGGGGTCAGAACCGCGATGGTCATGCCGAGCACCTCTTCTTCCTTGATATCGGCATCCGGTTGTGTCGCCGCAGCAGGAACCGCGCCCTCGGCCTCTTCGCGGCGTCCCAGCGTTACCAGCACGGTTTTGGTTGCGCCGTCGCGGAACACCACCACGCGCACGGCCTTGCCGACGGCGGTGTTGCCGACCTTGCGCACGAGGCTGCGGGTATCGGTGACTTCGGTGCCGTCAAAATTGACGATCACATCTCCTGACAACAAACCCGCCTCCTTGGCCGGCCCCTCGGGAACGTCGGTAATCAGCGCGCCGGCCACAACTTCCAGCCCCATGGCCTCGGCGATTTCCTCGGTGACGTCCTGGATGCGCACGCCCAGCCAGCCACGACGGGTTTCGCCGAATTCCTTCAACTGGTCGACCACACGCGTCACCACGTTGGACGCCATCGAGAACCCGATACCGATCGAACCGCCGTTCGGCGACAGGATCGCCGTGTTCACACCTATGACCTCGCCATCCATGTTGAACAACGGTCCGCCGGAATTGCCCCGGTTGATCGCGGCGTCGGTCTGGATGTAGTCGTCATAGGTGCCCGAAAGCGCGCGATTGCGCGCCGAAACGATGCCCGCAGACACCGAGAATCCCTGCCCCAGCGGATTGCCCATCGCCATCACCCAGTCACCGACAAGCGCGTTGTCGCTATCGCCGAAATTGACAAAAGCCAGCGGTTCATCCGATTCCACCTTGAGCAGGGCGATATCGGTATTCGGATCGGTTCCGACCACCTTCGCCGGCAGTTCGCCGCCCGAGAAGAACTCGATCAGGATCTCGTCCGCCCCGTCGATCACGTGATTGTTGGTCACCACATAGCCATCTTCCGAGATCACGAAGCCCGAGCCCAGGGCCGACGAGCGGCGCGGGCGCTGTTCGCCGTTATTGTTGCGATCCTGGAATTCGCGAAAAAAATCCTCGAACGGCGAGCCTTCGGGCACGATGCCCTGCGGCCCCGTCCGCCCCTCGACCACCGTGGATGTCGTGATGTTGACAACAGCCGGGCTGATCTTTTCGGCGAGCGGGGCAAGGCTTTCGGGCTTTGCCTGCGCTGCGAGCGCCTGTACCAGAAAGAAGCTCAGAGCCAGGAACCCCATCCATAGCAATCGCATCCCCGCCCGGTGGGGGTGATCGTCTGCCGCTGAAATTGCAATTGCCGGTGGCCTCACTGTGCCATCTCCTCTTTAGTATTCCTTGTTCCGGGATCGGCGAAATGCCGCGCCGATCCCGCTTTCGCTGAACAATGTAGGGGCTTTGCGGCCTACCGCAAAGGGTATTGCCCATATTCATGCGGATTTGAACGACGACATCTCTCGTGCGGTTACAGCACGCCCAGCCATTGCGCGCACCACAACAGGATCAGACCGCTGACGATGGCAAGCGCGCCGACCTGGCGGCGCGCCGGGATCGACAGGTTGCGCAGCATTTCGAGCATCTGCTCGACAAGCGAAGGGGCCAGCACCCAGGCCAGCCCCTCGACAACCAAGACCAGCCCGAGGGCCAGAAGGATCATCCCCATCGGGCGTCCTTACTCTTGCGGCACCACGCCTGTGGGCGAGCGCATGTAGTCGAAGAATTCTGAATCAGGCGACATGACCATCGACGAATTACTCCCCTTCAACGCACGCTGATAGGCAATGAGTGACCGATAGAATTCAAAGAATTCCTGATCTTTTCCATAGGCTTCGGCAAAGATGCTGTTGCGCAGCGCGTCGGCTTCACCGCGGATGATTTCTGCCTCACGCTGGGCATCGGAGACAAGTTCGACCACGGTCCGGTCTGCCTGTGCGCGCACCCGCTGTGCCGCCTCTTCACCGCGCGCGACCTCGTCCGCCGCCTCGCGTTCGCGCTCGGCCCGCATCCGGGCAAAGGTCGCTTCGAGGTTGGCCTGCGGCAGGTCTGTGCGCTTAAGACGCACGTCGATCACCTCAAGACCCAGTTCGCGCGCTTCGGAAATCGCCGCGTTGCGAATACGCAGCATCAGCGTGGCCCGGTCGGAACTCAGGATGTCATCCGAACTGACCGAACCCAGAACCTCGCGAATCTGTGACCGCAGGATCGAGTCCAACCGCGCCTCGGCGGCGGGGATGGCACCGACACCGACCGCTTCCCGGAACTGGCGCACGTCATTGATGCGATAGCGCGCAAACGCGTCGACGACCAGCCGCCGGTCATCCAGCGGCGTGACCTCAAGCGGTCCGACTTCGCGACCGAGGATACGGTCATCATAGGTCACGACCTCCTGGATCACCGGAATCTTGAACGCAAGGCCGGGTTCGTCCTTGACGTCGACCACCCGACCGAATTGCAGCACCAAAGCACGCTCGCGTTCGTCCACGATAAAGATCGCCGACAGGGCACCGACCACGATCAGAACGAGAATGGGGAGGAGAAAAGTGGTCTTGCGCATCAGTTCGTCTCCCGGGCTGGCTTGCGAAGCTCGTTCAGGGGCAGGTAGGGCACGACGCCCTGGCCACCGCCACCGGCGCTGGTATCATCCAGGATGACCTTGTTCACATCCCCCAGCACCTGTTCCATCGTCTCCAGATACAGACGCTTGCGAGTGACCTCGGGGGCCTTGTCATACTCCTGGCGCACCGCGCTGAAGCGGCTGGCTTCACCGGTCGCTTCGTTGACCACGCGGGCGCGATAGCCTTCGGCCTCTTCCAGTGTCTGCGCCGCCTCACCCCGTGCACCGGCAAGCACACGGTTTGCATAGGCATCGGCCTGTTTTTCCAGCCGGTCACGTTCCTGTCCGGCGGATTGCACCTCGCGGAAGGCATCCTTGACCGGCTCCGGGGGATCGGCGCCGTCAAAGTTCACCCGCACGATATTCACGCCACTGTCATAACTGTCCATCGTATTCTGGATCAGTTCTTCGAGCCGCTGGGCGATGATACCGCGATCCCGGTTCAGGATCGGCGCAAGGTCGGACTGCGCGATGATCTCGCGCATGGCTGATTCCGACACCGCCTGAATGGTCAGCTTGGGATCGCGCAGGTTGAACAGGTACTTGTCCGGAGCCGCGATGTTCCAGACCACCTGGAAATCGATATCGACGATGTTCTCGTCCCCGGTCAGCATCAGCCCCGCGTCATTGCCACGGGTTCCGGCGCCGATCTCTTCGATCTGTTCGCGGGTGACAGGGATCACCTCTGCGGTCACGAACGGCCATGGTGCAAAGTTCAGACCCGGTTCCCCGATCGACGAGAAATCGCCGAGGAACAGTTCGACCGATTTCTCTTCCGGCTTGACGGTATAGAAACTGGCCATACCCCAGGCGACAGCCGCCACCAACAAACCCAGCAGGAGCGTTCCACGCGTGAAAAGCGGGCTGCCTCCGCCGCCGGATCCGCCGGTCCCGTTCGAGCCGCCGCCCTTCTGGCCGGATCCGCCGCGACCACCCATCAGGACGCGCAGCTGCTCCTGGCCTTTCTTGACCAGCTCATCGATTTCAGGGAGTTGCGCATTGTCCGAGCCGGGCTTGCCCTCTCCGCTTCGCCGTCCGCCGCCCTTGCGACGATCGTCATCGTCGCCACCGCCGCCGGATGAACCGCCGCCCCCCCAGGGACCGCCACTGTTTCCCGCCATATGTTGTGTTTCCCCTCTTCATACCGCGCCTGCCGGCGCTGTTCTGATGATCAGTTGATAGGTGTATGCCCCATCGAATTATTCAACCCCGAAATGGTCAAGCCGTCCGGAGAGGCGTTTTCATCGTCACGATTTCTTCGCTCATCGTCGGATGAACCGCAACGGTGCGATCGAAATCCTCCTTGGTTGCTCCCATTTTGACCGCGATACCGGCCAGCTGAATCATTTCCCCCGCGTTGGGCGCGACGATATGACAGCCCAGAACCTTGCGGCTGGCCTTGCTGACCACCAGCTTCATCATCACCCGGTCGGGCTTGTCGGCAAAGGCCGTCTGCATTGGCCGGAAGCTGGTGCAATAGACTTCGATCGGCTCCTGTTCCGCCGCCGCTTCTTCGCTCAGCCCGACCGTGCCGAATTCCGGTTGCGTAAAGATGGCGCTGGCAATCAGGTCGTGATCCACCGGCGTCGGCTTGCCCCGGAACACGGTATCGACGAACGCCATGCCCTCGCGGATCGCAACCGGTGTCAGGTTGACCCGGTCGGTGACGTCACCGATTGCATAGATCGACGGAACCGCCGTCTGGCTGTAGGCATCCACCTCGATCTGGCCCTTGCGGCCAAGCGTGACGCCGACCTCCTGCAGGCCCATGTCGACGGTATTCGGCGCACGACCCGTCGCGAACAGCACCGTGTCAAATACCCGTTCGCTGCCATTGGTGGCCTTGACCCGCACCGGATCGCCCGCCGTGCCGCCGGGATCGGCCGGGCCCATCTCGACGATGTCGGTGCCCGTATGCAGGTCGATGCCCCTGTCGCGCATCGAGTCGGCCACCAGGCCGCGCCCCTCTTCGTCAAAACCGCGCAACACCTGGGCACCACGATAATACTGTGTCACCTCGACCCCGAGACCGTGCAGAATGCAGGCGAACTCGCAGGCGATATACCCGCCGCCGATGATCAGGATCGATTTCGGCAGCTTGTCCAGATGGAAGATGTCGTCGGATACGATCCCCAGGTCGGCGTTCTCGCGCTCGGGCCGCACCGGGCGTCCGCCCGTCGCAACCAGAATATGCTTGGCGGTGATCTCCTCGCCGGTCGAAAGGCTGACGGTATGCGCGTCCTTGATTGTCGCACGCGCATCAAAGGTCGCGACACCCGCATTTGCCAGCAGCTTGCGATACACCCCCTCAAGGCGGTCCAGTTCGGCATGCAACCGGTCGCGAAACGCGGTCCAGTCAAATTCGCCATCGCCGATGTCCCAGCCATAGGAACGCGCCTCGGATGCCATCTCACCATATCCGGATGCAAACACCATCAGCTTTTTCGGCACGCAGCCCCGGATGACGCAGGTGCCGCCATAGCGATCATCTTCTGCCAGCGCGACCTTGGCCCCGGTTTCGGACGCTGCAACGCGTGCCGCGCGCACACCGCCCGAGCCACCGCCGATCACAAAGAGATCATAATCAAAATTCATCCGTCTCGATCCTCGTTCCGCTGCCGGGAGCAGCCTGTTCCAGTTACCCGTCGACTCAGGCTGAGTCCTGCTTCACCTGATGCAGATCGACCTTCACCTGATGCAGATCGACCGCGCCGTCAGCATGCCCGACGATCACGAGATCACACATGTCGATGAACAGGCCATTCTCGACCACGCCCGGAATCTGGTTCAACGCCGCCGCCAGTTTCGCCGCATCACCGATGCGTTCCAGATGCAGATCGATGATGTGGTTGCCTTCGTCGGTGACAAAGGGCGCACCCTCCGTCATCCGCAGCGAGGTCTCGCGCCCATCCACATCCATCCCCGCGAGCGCCGCCTCGATCAGCTTTCGCGTGCTGTTCATGCCGAACGGGATCACTTCGACCGGCAGGGGATACGCGCCAAGGGTGGCAACCTTCTTGGCGGCATCGGCAATCACGATCATCCGATCACTGGCCCTTGCGACGATCTTTTCCTGCAAATGCGCCCCGCCACCGCCCTTGATCAGTGTCAGATCGCTGTCGAACTCGTCCGCACCATCGATCGTCAGGTCGAGCCAGCCGGCCTCGTCCAGCGTGATCACGTCGATCCCCTCTTCGCGCGCCTGCGCGGCGGTGCGGGTCGACGTCGGCACGCCGCGTATCCGCAGCCCTTCGTCGCGGACCCTCTCCCCAAGGCGCCTGACCAGCCAGGCGGCGGTGCTGCCTGTCCCGAGCCCGACCTTCATGCCGTTCATCACGTGATCCGCGGCGCGGTTCGCCGCGACGGATTTGGCCATGTCGGTGGGTGAAAGTTCTGCGGGCATCGGCAAGTCTCCGTGTCAATCCCGGCCTTATAGGCGAGTTATGCGGAACGGGCGAGGGGCGAAATGCAGCTATCCGTGGTTTGATGGCATGGCGCACGCGCGGTCCTTCGCATCGATCCGGGGTGGTGCTTGCGCAGATCGGTCATTTCTGGTTCTCGTTGCGCCACTCTGAAACGGTTGACACGCGGTCATGACATCAATCTATCGCCTGCATTATGCACCCGACAACGCGTCGCTGATCATCCGGCTTGCGCTGGAACAGCTCGGTCAGCCCTACGAGTCTGTGCTGGTGGACAGAAGGCAAAGGGCGCAACGCAGCGCCGGTTATCTGCGGCTCAATCCAAACGGGCTGATCCCGGTTCTGGAAACACCCGAAGGCCCGTTGTTTGAAACCGGGGCGATCCTGCTCTGGCTGGCGGATCGACACCGGCAGGGCGCACCCGCGCCCTCCGATCCGGATCGCGGAGACTATCTGAAATGGCTGTTCTTCGTGTCAAACACCCTGCACGCGGATTTGCGGATGGTCTTTTATCCGCGTCTTCATATTGGAACGGACAGAACCGCACAGGAAATGCTGCGCAGGAACGTGCAGGACCGGCTGCGAACGCATCTCGCAAATCTCGACGATGTTGCCGCAGGCAAGCCCGAATGGTTCGGCGCCGAGGCACCTACCGGGCTGTGCTGGTACGTGGCCTGTGTCATGCGTTGGATGGCCCTGTATCCGGCTGACGCGGACCGGCGCTGGTTCGATCTTGCACACACGCCCAGCCTGCGTACCCTTCTGGCAGGGCTCGAAGCCCATCCGGCCACGTGCACGGCGCAAGCGGCCGAGGGGCTGGGGCCGTCACCGTTCACCGCCCCGACCTACACCCGCCCGCCCGAAGGCAGCGCAATCTGAATTGCGAAAATGCCGCATCGCCCGGCAAAACGTCGTTTTCTTGTCGCCGCGCCACGGTCGGACATGAGATAGAGCAACACACAGCGCTCAGGCAGGGACCACATCATGTTTCTTTCGGTTTTCGACATGTTCAAGATCGGCGTCGGCCCATCCTCTTCCCATACCATGGGACCGATGGTGGCTGCCGCGCGGTTTCTCGACCAGATGCGCGCCTCGCCGTTCGGGTTTTCCGGATTGCGGGCTTCGCTGCACGGCAGTCTTGCCTTCACCGGCGTCGGGCACGCCACCGATCGTGCCACTATTCTGGGTCTGGCCGGGTTTCACCCCGAAACCTATGACGCAGAGGCCGCCGCCAAGGCGCTTGCCGAGATCAAGTCCACTCACCGCATGACACCCGACGGTCTGGGTACGCTCGCGTTCAACCCGGAAACCGACCTGATCTTTGACTATGAGCGCGCCTTGCCTGGCCATGCCAACGGCATGATACTGATGGCCACTGATGCGCAGGGCGATGTCACCCTGAGCCAGACCTATTATTCCATCGGTGGCGGATTCGTCATGACCGAAGAGGAACTGGCCGCTGGCAAGGCGCGCGATGACGGCGCACCCGTCCCCTACCCGTTCAAATCCGCCGCTGAGATGCTCGCGATGGCCCGCGACTCGGGCAAGTCCATCGCCGCGATGAAGCGCGCCAACGAGCTGTCGCGCGGCGGTGCGGACAGGCTTCGAACCGGAACCGCCCGCCTTTGGGAAGTGATGAATGCCTGTATCGACCGTGGGCTGGGCACTGATGGCATTCTGCCCGGCGGGCTGACCGTCAAGCGGCGCGCCCGTGCCATTCACGAAGCGCTGCTTGCCGAGCGCGGCATGAACCTGACCGCGCCGCACACGATCAATGACTGGATGAGTGTCTATGCCATGGCGGTGAACGAAGAGAACGCCGCCGGCGGACAGGTCGTGACCGCGCCGACCAACGGCGCGGCGGGCGTGTTGCCCGCCGTGCTGCGCTATTACCTGGATCATGTCCCGGGCGCGTCGACCGCGCATGTCGAGGATTTTCTTCTGACCGCTGCCGCGATTGGCGGGCTGGTCAAGTTCAATGCGTCGATCTCGGGCGCCGAAGCCGGATGCCAGGCGGAGGTGGGCAGCGCATCGGCAATGGCCGCCGCCGGCCTGTGCGCGGTGATGGGCGGCACGCCACAGCAGGTGGAGAACGCCGCCGAAATCGCGCTCGAGCATCATCTGGGGATGACCTGCGACCCCGTGCGCGGGCTGGTTCAGGTGCCCTGTATCGAACGCAACGGCCTGGGCGCAATCAAGGCCGTCTCTGCCGCCAGCCTGGCCCTGCGGGGGGACGGAACGCATCTGGTGCCGCTGGACGCCTGTATCGAAACCATGCGACAAACCGGCGAGGACATGAGCGAGCGATACAAGGAAACGTCGCTCGGCGGCCTTGCGGTCAACGTGCCCAATTGCTGATCCGCGATTCGCTGTTCCGGAGGCACGCGGCGGCGGATGTTTGCCGCTGCGGCGTCTTCTTGCCTGCCTCACCTGATCACAAGGTTTTGTAACCGAGTATTTCCATTTTCAGCCAATAGCTTATGAACTTTTTCGAGGCCACTCGCCACAAGGTTACGTTAAGTCAAGTAAACTCAACGTGTCCTTGCATCCCGTCGCTTCGATGCTAGCGTTCTGAGCATGTCGACCGACCGGCCCCTTCTGGGCGTTCTCTTGATGCTTGGCTTCTGCATCGTGGCTCCGATGGGTGACGCGGTGGCAAAGCTGCTTGGCCAATCCGTCCCGCTCGGTGAAATGCTGCTGGTCCGCTTTGCCATCCAGGCGCTGGCGCTGATCCCGATTGTCTACTTTACGAACCGGCTCTGGCAAATGCGGGGGCGGGTCCTGCTACTGACCGTGGTGCGCACGCTGCTGCATATCGCAGGCATAGGAGCGATGTTTACCGCGCTTCAATATCTGCCGCTTGCAGATGCGGTCGCGATCGCCTTTGTCATGCCGTTCATCATGCTCTTGCTTGGCAAATGTGTGCTCTCAGAAGAAGTCGGCTGTCGCAGGCTCATCGGCTGTATCGTTGGCTTCATCGGGACACTGATGGTGATACAGCCGAGCTTTGTCGAAATCGGCTGGCCGGCGCTTTGGCCGCTGGTTGTGGCGATCACCTTCTCCTTCTTCATCCTTGTCACACGCCAGCTGGCCAAGGAAACGGACCCGATCGGGCTTCAGGCGGTCAGCGGCGTGATCGCCACCTTTCTGCTCTTGCCGCTCCTGCTCGTGGGACATGCAGCCGGATGGCCCGGCCTAAACCTGATCCAGCCGAACGAAGCTGAATGGGGCCTGCTGATTGCGATCGGGCTGCTTGGAACGGCCGCCCACCTGCTGATGACATGGTCGCTGCGCTATGCACCCGCCGCCACGCTGGCACCGATGCAGTACCTCGAGATACCCGTCGCCACGTTCATCGGCTGGCTGATTTTTCGCGACCTTCCCAACACGCTGGCGAGCATCGGCATTCTCGTGACGATCGCGGCGGGACTCTACGTCATCATGCGCGAGCAGGCAGAGGCGCGCCAGATTGCCCGGCAATCGCGTGAGGACGAGACGCTGCCAGCGCAGTGATCGCGGCCGCCATCGAACGGCGCGGGAGGATCGCAAGCAGCCCCGGCCCATCGGTTTCGATACGAACCTCGCCAAGCGCCTGATTGGACGTCCCGATCCGTCCGTCTGGCGCAAGCGACAGCCCGTCAATCGGCCATTTCAATCCTTCGGAGCGGCCGGTGACAGCGGCCATCGGAAACAGCGACACCACATCGCCCTCCTGCAGCGCCACGGACAGCGCGCGCGGCAGGTGAAGGACAATTTCGGTTTCACCGATGAGAATACAGTGCGTGTCGGGAAAGCGGGCCAGAACGTTGAACGCGGCAAACTGGTGATCGAGACGTCCGCCAAGAAAACCCACGGCGAGAATCACCGGTGCGCGGACACTGTTCAGCGCCTTTTCGAAATCCGTGCTGTCCTGTTCCGCGATCCGGAGCAACCGGTCAGCGGGAATCCGCGCGCGATCTTCCGGGGTCAGGCTGTCGAAATCCCCGACCACCGCGTGAATCTCCTGCCCGCTTGCCAGAGCGGCATTTGCGCCGCCGTCCACCGCCACGAGCAAGGGCGCATGACCCAGGGCAAGCGGAATATCATCGACGCCGATTTCGCCGCCACCGACCAGCGTGACACCCATATCGCTGCCGATCATCGCCTCTTTCATGTGCGCATTATTCCCTTATTTGGAAGGTGACCACATTCTGGCCACAATGAGGTACTGAAATCAGGAAATAGTCTTACTGCTTTTGACGCCCGCCACAGGGTAAATTAAACCGCATGATTGTGTAAGGGCGAGCGACACGCTCTCTGAGGATGGATTGGATGGCGAACAACAACAAGGTTCTGACGGTATCCTACGGAGCATTTTCCTGCACGCTCGAGGGGTTCGACGACTCGGTGGGCACGCTCAAGGAGATCACCGAGTATTTCCGCGCCCTCTCGGCCTCCGATCCCCGCTTTGGCGAACAGGAAATGTTGCCCGATACCGCGAAACTCGCCCGCATCGCCAGAAACAACGAGCCCCGGCCGGTCGACATACGCACCAGTGAACGGGGCCGCATTCTGCTCAGGGCCGAAGACGCCGAATTCGTTCCCGACCCGGACAGCCTGTCCGAACGGCGGGCCGACCCGGATATCGATACCGATCCAGAGGGTCTCAGCCTGGCCGAGGTGATGGCCAAGGTCTCGGAACCCGGTGACATGGCAGAACAGGACCCCGACGCCCCTGTGACCGACAGCGTGTCCGCCAAGCTGAGGCGTCTGCGGGCGGTCGTCGCCCAGAATGCGGCGGAACTCGAAGATGACGACCAGCCGGAAGATGTCGACACGGTGGAAGAGTTCTTTGCCGGCTCCTATTCGGACGATATGGCGGATGCGCTCCGCGAGGATACGACTGAACCGGACCCGGACGAGGGTGTGACGGAGACTGATAAAGACGAGGCGCCGGACGACGCGACCTCCGAGCCTGAAACGGAACAAGAGGAACCGCACTCCGAAACATCGCAGGACCCCGAGGCAGAGGATGAAGCGGCCAATGCCGAGCCCGACGAATTCAACTTCGTCAAAAGCGTTCTGGGTGGCGTCGAGCCATCGGGGTCCGAAACGGAAAAAGAGGCTGAGGCTGAGGCTGAGGCTGAGGCTGAGGAAGATTACTCCCAACCCTACCTGCTGAAACCCGAACAGATGATTTCTGTTGCCGCGCCTGCGTCATCCCGGCCGGACGAGCAGAACCGGAAGGTCGCACACCGTCAACCAGACACAGAAGAGCTGCTTGAAACTCCGCAAGAGCCCGCCGCCGAACCTGCGGCGGAGAACAGGCCAGGGTTTGAAGGTGACGAACTTACCAGGTTGATGGCCACGGCCGAGGCACGTATGGGCGAACCTGAATCGTCTAACTCGCGCGAAACCTACAGCCATCTGCGTGCGGCCGCAGCGGTCAGCAAGGAACGCGACGTGACATCAGCCGCTGCTTCGGACGAAACCGACAACGCCTATCGTGACGATCTGGCGAGCGTTGTCGAACCACCCCGCCCTGCCGCCGCCAAGCGCCCGGACCGGCCGCGCGATGCGGTCAAGGACGCTCCGCTGAAGCTGGTGGCCGGTCTGCGCGTCGATGGCGACGACAGCGTCGCCAATCGTGGACCGGTGCGCCCGCGACGTGTGTACCCATCCGCGTCCGCACGTGACACCGACCCGACTGTCCCGCAGACAAGCTTTGCGGAGTATGTCGGCGAACAGGGCGCAACGGACATCTCCGACCTTCTGGAAGCTGCGGCGGCTTATCTGGTCTTTGTCGAGGGACGCAAGCAATTCTCGCGGCCGCAATTGATGAGCAAGCTGCGCCAGATTGACGATGCCGGATATGACCGGGAAGAGAGCCTGCGCGCATTCGGCAACCTGCTTCGTGACGGCAAGATAGAAGAAGCCGGCGCCGGGCGCTTTACCGCGTCCCAGGAGATCGGGTTCAGACCGGCAGACGCTCGGCGGGTTGAGGCGCAACGCGATAGGCTGACCCTCTGACCTCTGCCGAAAGTCGGCGATGTCAGACATCTCGTCAGATACTCTGAACACGATATCTACCGCACAATATCAAACGGCGGCCCATGAGCCGGGCCGCCGTTTTCGGGTTCGATCGTGCAACGGGCCGCCCCAGCGGCCCGCCACGTTCATATGTCAGTGGCTGAACTTGCGGATTTCGCCCGATGCCAGCCGGCTGCTGTAGGAGGCCAACTCCTTGCGCACGATTTTCATCAGGAAGTAGAGCGCAAACACGTTGACCACAGCCATCGAGAAGATCGCCGCATCGGAGAAGTCAATCACCGGTCCAAGATTGGCCGCCGCGCCGATAACCACGAACAAGCAGAAGATCAGCTTGAAGACCAACTCGGTGGTCTTGCCCTCACCGAACAGGTAGGTCCAGGCCTTGAGGCCGTAATAGGACCAGGAGATCATGGTCGAGAAGGCAAACAGCACCACCGCGATGGCCAGCACCAGCGGGAACCAGCTGATCGCGGAGCCAAAAGCCGCCGAGGTCAGCTGCACACCCTGAACGCCACCTTCGGTCGCGATCATGCCGCCGTCTTCGGTCAGGATGAACATACCCGTCGCAGGATCGACCTGCTGGACACCGGAAATGGTGATGACAAGCGCGGTCATCGTGCAGATGACAACGGTGTCGATCAGCGGTTCGAGCAGCGACACGAAACCCTCGGTGATCGGCTCCTTGGTGCGCACCGCAGAGTGGGCGATTGCCGCCGAACCAACGCCGGCCTCGTTCGAGAAGGCCGCCCGCTTGAAGCCCTGGATCAGCGCGCCGACCATGCCGCCTGCAACACCCAGGCCGGTAAAGGCACCTGCAAAGATCTGGCCAAAAGCCCAGCCGATCTTGTCATAATTGACCAGCAGGATGATCAGCGCCGCGCCGACATAGAGCACCCCCATGAACGGGACGATCTTCTCGGTCACGCGGGCGATGGATTTGATACCGCCAACGATCACAAGGAAAACAACGAGTGCAAAGACAATGCCGGTGATCCAACCCGGATAGTCGCCGACAATGCCCGAAATCTGCGCATGTGCCTGGTTGGCCTGGAACATGTTGCCGCCACCAAGGGCACCGAGGATACAGAAGATCGAGAACAGTACCGCGAGGATCTTGCCCCCGGGCAGCCCCAATTCGTTAAAGCCCTTGGACATGTAGTACATCGGACCGCCCGACACCGTACCGTCGGGATATTCGTTCCGGTATTTCACACCCAGCGTACATTCGGTGAACTTGGACGCCATCCCCAGCAGACCCGCCAGGATCATCCAGAAGGTTGCACCGGGTCCGCCGATCCCGACCGCGACGGCAACGCCCGCGATGTTTCCGAGACCGACGGTGCCGGACAGCGCGGTGGCGAGCGCCTGAAAGTGACTGACCTCCCCCGCGTCGTTGGGATCGGAATAATCGCCTTTGACCAGTGCAATCGCGTGACTGAAGAAGCGGAATTGCACGAAGGAGAAATAAAGCGTGAAAACCGTGGCCGCGACCACCAGCCAAAGCACGATCCAGGGGAAATTCGTGCCTGGCAACGGCGCGAAGATCAGTCCGACAAAGGGACCGGTCGCCTTGGCGAATGCTGCGTTTACCTTCTGGTCAAGCGACACGGCTTCCTGGGCCAACGCGGGGGCGGCCAGGACGATTGCCGTTGCAGCGGACAGGATTGTTGTACCTATGCGTTTCATTTCATGCTCCTCTCATCCAACAACGGTGACTGGTACGCTGGCTTCCATCACCAGGTTTGCCGTTGAGCTGCCGAATATCCGCTGGGACAGGGTGCGTTCGCTGGAGCGCGCAACGATGATCTGCTCCGCTTTTTCCGTGGCGGCAACATCATTCAGCGCATCCGCCACATTGCCGTGACGCACGATACCGCGCGCGCTCAGGCCGTCCTTGATCAACTGCGCAACCGCAGGCTCGACGATGCGCTCCTTGGCGACCGCAATTTCTTCTTCGCGCCGGTTGTGGCGCTTTTCGTTTTCTTCGGGTGTCTGAAATGAATAGGGCGACCATTCGATGATATAGACCACGAGCAGTTCGCATGCCCCTATCTTGTCAGCGAGCTTTGCGGCAAAGTCCAGGGCGCGTTCGCCCGAACTGTGCCCATCAACGCCGACTACCAGTTTTGCTGTCATTATTTGTTACCTCCAGTCCGCGTATCCGCAACTGTGACCAGGTTACGCAAAAGACTTTCCCCCGGTTGGACCCAAGGCCGCTCCCTGATCGGAATACGCGAGTCATTTCTAATGTCTTTCACCTGCAACTATATGCCCGCGTTCCGAAAACGGGGGCAGATTCTTGCGTGTTTTCCGGGCATTGGCACAAAAATATGACAACTCGAATTTCCTGGCTTTGGTGTCGCGTCAAGGGAATTCAATTTAATTTTATAAATATCAATTACTTACCCTTCACGCGAAAGGCTGCCATGACAATGGCTGCCGGAATTTGTCTGAACGGTAAAAGAAAAATTTAAAGGGCTGAACGCAAAACGGGCAACCGATCAGGCCGCCCGCATTCAGTCTGGACAGGTCAAATTCGACTGAGCGCCGCGGCGGTCAGGGTTTGCCATTGCCCTGGCGGCCTTCGTCCGGATCGGCCTGACCGATACCGCGAAAGACGAATTTGAAGGGCAGCGCCCAGATCACCCCAAGCACGATGTAGATCACGAATTCGACGAGGACGGGCGGGCGGTTGAGGCTGTTCATGATGGTGACCGCAACCATGATGTAGATCGGCAGCCCGACCAGCAGGATCACCAATGCCCAACGACGCCGCGCCTTGTAGCTGAGACCTTTTTTTCCCGGCTTGGCCATCTCAGTCGGCAAACGGATCGGTGACCAGGATCGTGTCGTCGCGTTCCGGCGATGTCGAGAGCAGCGCGACCGGGCATTCGATCAGTTCTTCCACACGACGCACATATTTGATTGCCGCGGCCGGAAGGTCCGCCCAACTGCGCGCCCCCTCGGTACTCTCCGACCAGCCGGGCATCTCTTCATAGATCGGAACACAACGCGCCTGCTGATCCGCCGCCGTCGGCAGATAGTCGAGCCGTTGGCCGTCCAGATCATAGCCCACGCAGATCTTCAGCGTTTCAAACCCGTCCAGCACATCGAGCTTGGTCAGAGAGATACCGTTGACGCCGCTGGTCGCACAGGTCTGGCGCACCAGCACCGCATCGAACCAGCCGCAGCGCCGCTGCCGGCCGGTCACGGTGCCGAATTCACGGCCACGTTCGCCAAGCCGCTGGCCATCGGCGTCGCGCAACTCGGTCGGGAACGGGCCCTCTCCGACGCGTGTGGTATAGGCCTTGACGATGCCCAGCACGAAGTCGATGGAGCCGGGACCGATGCCGGTGCCGGTCGCCGCCTGCCCGGCGATCACATTCGAGGATGTGACGAAGGGATAGGTGCCGAAATCGATGTCGAGCAGAGCACCTTGCGCGCCCTCGAACAGGATGCGCTTGCCCGCCTTGCGCTGTTCGTTGAGCACCTTCCAGACCGGCGCGGCATATTCGAGAATCGCCGGTGCGATTTCCTTCAGTTGCGCGACAAGCCCATCCCGGTCGATCGGATCTAGGCCGAGCCCCTTGCGCATCGGATCGTGGTGCTGCAACGCACGGTCTACCCGCGCCTCGAGTGTCGCGTCATCGGCAAGGTCCGCAACCCGTACCGAACGGCGCCCCACCTTGTCCTCATAGGCAGGCCCGATCCCGCGGCCGGTGGTGCCGATCTTGGTGCCTGCGCTGGCGGCTTCTTCACGGGCGCGATCCAGTTCGCCATGGATCGGCAGGATCAGCGCCGCGTTCTCGGCGATCATCAGGGTTTCCGGCGTGATAGTGACGCCCTGTTCCCGGATCGCGTCGATCTCGCTCAACAGGTGCCACGGATCCAGCACCACGCCATTGCCGATCACGCTCAGTTTGCCGCCGCGCACCACGCCGGACGGCAAAGCGTTGAGTTTGAAAACCTCGCCGTCGATAACCAGCGTGTGACCCGCGTTATGGCCCCCCTGGAACCGCGCGATCACATCGGCCCGTTCGCTGAGCCAATCCACGATCTTGCCTTTTCCCTCGTCACCCCACTGGGCGCCGACCACAACGACATTGGCCATGTCCGTTCCTTCTATACGTCAATGAAACCCGCGCCGGTATAGCGGCGCTCTGCGCGCAGCGAAACCTCAAAATCGCCGGGCTGGGCCGCGCTCAGCGCCCGAGCAGCACCGGCATACCATGTGGAGTCGTCAAATAGGCCCGCTCCCATTCGGCGCGCATATGCTCTGCCTCGGCGCGACCGGCGCTGCCGTCTTCTTCCAACAGGCTTTCGAGCGTTTCCAGCCAGACGTGGAAATAATCGTCGCCGCCGTCCAGATCTCGCTCAAGCCCGTGCCGCGCCAGGTTCGTCCCGAACCGCGCCGCCCAGTCGGTCCAGGCGAACCGCCCGGTCTCGTTGAGGTGAACAGTCAGCGCAAAGGCCTGTGCATGCCAGGGTGCGGAAAAGACCGGTTCGGGTTTGTCGCTCATGCAGGCTCCAGGTAACTTTCCCAGAGATCGAGTGTCACCTCGTCATCGGGGTGTTCCGGGTGGCTCCAAAGCTGCGTCGCCGAGAACACCACGGTGTAAAGGTGTTGCGGACATTCTCCAAGACCGTGGGCATTGCTGTCGGGCAGGACATGCGCCCCATGATGTTTCAGAATATATCCCTGCGCCCCCGACGCATAGGCCGGCAGGCGCGTGTGCCCGCCATCGACCAGCCGGTTGCCGGCGGGGCGCGCGGTCACGACGGCCTGTCCCTTTTCAAACCGGGGCGATGTCGCGATCGGCCGGTCGGCAGGTCCACCCGCCGCCAGGACAGAGGCGACACTTGACGCCGGCAGCGCCCGCCCCGCAAGAGCATGCGGCCCGTCTTCTCCGCCGCCCTGCAACTCCTCGCGACGCAAAACATCCTTTTCGACCAGCAGGTCGGCAAGCGCGGCAATCCATTTCTCGAAATAGGAAAACCGGGCATAATCCCTTGGCGACAACCGCTCGCGGCTATGACGCGAGGTGTCGAGGTTCCATTGCCCGAGCGATCCGGCGGCCAGCGTCAGCGCCAGGGCCCGCGCCTGCCACTCTTCATCGAGTGTCGGAATGCCCTGCGGTTCCGGCACCACGGCACCGTCACCAAAGCGGCCCCCCATATCGTGGGGCCGGCTCATTCGGGCGTCCTCGCCAGCCCTGTGCCGATCATGCTGTCACGCGTGACCAATGCGGCCAGTTCGGCCTCTGAAAACCCTTCCGTGCCCTCCGGGCGCACCGGGATCACGAGATACCTGATTTCAGCCGTCGAATCCCAGACCCGCACCGCCATCGTTTCGGGCAGGGTGACACCGAATTCCGCCAGCACCTTGCGCGGCTCGCGAACGGCACGCGCACGATAGGCATCCGACTTGTACCAGCCCGGCGGAATACCGAGCAGCGGCCACGGATAACAACTGCACAGTGTGCAAACCACCATGTTGTGCAGCTGAGGCGTATTCTCGACCACCACGATATGCTCGCCCTGACGGCCAAAGAACCCGAGTTCCGAGATCACCGCCGTCGCATCCTCGCGCAGCCGGTCGAGAAACGCAGGATCGCTCCAGGCGCGCGCAACGACCTGCGCGCCGTTCTTCGGACCGATCCGGTTCTGGTATGTGTCGATGATCTCGTCCAGCGCGGCGGGATCCACCAGCCCCTTGCGGGTCAGAATGGTCTCGAGCGCCTTGACCCTGAGGGCCGGGTCGGGCGGCAACAGGGCGTGGGGGTGATCCGGGTCTGAATGATCGTGTGGCATGCTGGCAGCATGACGACCAGCACAGCGATTTGTCCAGCCCCCAGATCGTCCCTTGCCCCTTTCGGCAATCTTGCCTACATACCCCCCGATACAAACGCCCTTTGCCGCAGGTCCTCATGGAAAACGTCATTCTCATCGTCCACCTGATACTGGCCCTTGGCCTGATCGGAGTCGTGCTCCTGCAGCGGTCCGAGGGCGGCGGGCTTGGCATGGGTGGCGGTGGCGGCGCGATCTCGGGTCGGGCGGCGGCAACCGCGCTTGGCAAGTTGACCTGGCTTTTGGCGATCGCGTTCATCTGCACGTCGATCGCTTTGACCGTCCTTGCCGCGCAAAAGGCGGCCGGCACGTCGGTCATCGACCGGCTCGGCGGCTCGGCCCCCGCAGCGGAAGATGTGGTTCCCCCGCTGCCGGATGCGCAGGATCTCTTGCCGCCCAGCGATGGCGATGCGCCACTGGTGCCAAAGGCCGACTAACCGAACCACGTACAATACCTTGAAGAGACAGAGAGAACCGTAACAGCATCTTGCGGTTCTCTTGCGCATGGCGGGCGAATCCTGTATGGATGAAATCCCGTGATGCACCGGTTTTTCGAACCGACGCGAGACAGAAATTCGACAGTCACGGGAGCAGCCGACAACATGGCGCGTTTTATCTTTATCACCGGCGGTGTTGTGTCCTCACTGGGCAAGGGGCTGGCCTCGGCAGCACTTGGATCGCTCTTGCAGGCACGCGGCTTCTCGGTTCGGTTGCGCAAGCTCGATCCCTATCTGAATGTCGATCCCGGCACGATGAGCCCGTTTGAGCATGGCGAGGTGTTCGTCACGGATGATGGCGCGGAAACCGATCTCGACCTTGGCCATTACGAGCGCTTTACCGGCGTGGCCGCCCGCAAAACCGATTCCGTCAGTTCGGGGCGCATCTATTCCACCGTACTCGAAAAAGAGCGTCGGGGCGATTATCTGGGCAAGACCATTCAGGTCATTCCCCACGTCACCAATGAGATCAAGGATTTCATCGCGATCGGCGAGGACGAGGTCGATTTCATGCTTTGCGAGATCGGCGGCACGGTCGGAGATATCGAGGGTCTGCCGTTTTTCGAAGCGATCCGCCAGTTCAGCCAGGATCGCCCGCGCGGGCAATGCATCTTCATGCATCTGACCCTGCTGCCCTATATCAAGGCAAGCGGCGAGTTGAAAACCAAGCCGACCCAGCACAGCGTCAAGGAGTTGCGTTCGATCGGCCTCGCGCCCGACATTCTCGTCTGCCGGTCAGAGGGTCCGATCCCCGATAAGGAACGCGAAAAACTGGCCCTGTTCTGCAACGTGCGCCCGGATGCGGTGATTGCGGCGCAGGATCTCAAGTCGATTTATGAGGCCCCGCTCGCCTACCACCGCGAAGGGCTGGATCAGGCGGTGCTCGATGCCTTTGCGATCACCCCCGCACCGAGGCCGAACCTCGCCCGTTGGGAAGACGTGGCCGACCGGATCTACAACCCCGAAGGCGAGGTCAAGATCGCCATCGTCGGCAAGTACACCCAGCTTGAGGACGCCTATAAATCCATTGCCGAGGCCCTGACACATGGCGGCATGGCCAACCGGGTCAAGGTCCTGATCGAATGGGTGGATGCCGAGATTTTCGACACCGAGGACCCGGCGCCCTATCTCGAAGGCTACCACGCGATTCTCGTGCCCGGCGGCTTTGGCGAACGCGGCACCGAGGGCAAGATCAAGGCCGCGGAATTCGCCCGCACGCGCGGCGTTCCCTATCTCGGCATCTGTCTCGGGATGCAGATGGCGGTGATCGAGGCTGCGCGCAATGTCGCAGGGCTCAAGACCGCGGGTTCCGAGGAATTCGACCACGAGGCCGGAAAAAAGCGGTTTGAACCGGTGGTCTACCATCTCAAGGAATGGGTCCAGGGCAACCACAAGGTCGAGCGCAAGGTTGGCGACGACAAGGGCGGCACGATGCGCCTGGGTGCGTATGACGCCTCGCTCAAGGAAGGCTCGCGCGTTGCCGAGGTATATGGCACGACCCATATCGAGGAACGTCACCGCCACCGCTATGAGGTCGACATCAAGTATCGTGAAAAGCTGGAAGAGGTCGGATTGCAGTTTTCCGGCATGTCCCCGGACGGGCGTCTTCCCGAAATCGTCGAGTGGCGCGATCATCCGTGGTTCATCGGCGTACAGTTCCACCCGGAACTGAAATCAAAGCCCTTTGCGCCGCATCCGCTGTTCGCCGATTTCGTGCGCGCGGCCAAGGAGACGTCGCGGCTGGTCTGAGGCGGGCAACGCAGCAATGCGATTGCCGCGTCACCACCAAGGCAATAGGGTCTGCGCATGACACGTCTGCTGGCCATCCTGCTAAGTGCCGCTCCCCTTCCTGCGCTGGCGCATCCCCATATCTTTATCGATACGGGGCTGGAAATCATGCTGGATGAGGCCGGCGCGCTGACGCAGGTGAAAATCACCTGGACCTATGACGAGTACTATTCCCTGCTGATCACCCAGGACCTGCGGATCGATCAGGATTTCGATGGCGTTCTGACCAGCCAGGACAGGGAACGGCTGACCGGTTTTGATATGAACTGGGTTGAAGGCTACAACGGCGATCTTGTCGCCAGGCTCGACGGGATCCCGCTCGACCTCTCCGGCCCGCAGGATCCAACCGCCACATTGCAGGACGGACGCATCACGACAACGCATGTCCGCACGGTCGCGGGAACCCCGGACCTGTCCGGCCGCGTGCTGTCGCTGTTTGCCTATGACGAGACTTATTATTCCGCCTACGAGATATCGTTGCCGGTGCGGATCCTGCCGTCGTCGGTCTGCGCGCTCGACAAGATCGCGCCGGATATCGACAATGAACTGGAACAGATGCGGCAGATGCTGTTGACGATCAATGCCGATGCCGACCTTGAAGAGAACGACATTCCCCTGATCGGTGCCCGATTCGCCACCGAGATCCGCGTATCATGTCCAGACTCCTGATCGTTCCGGTGCTGCTGGCGCTGGCCTATGCGCTGTGGTTCTGGTTCAGCGGCGGCTTCGACCAGATTGCCACGCTTGCCGCGCAGCAACAGCGCGAGTTCCAGAACAGTATCGCCCGCACGCTGCGCGCCTTGCGCGCGGGGGGCGACGGGTCGTTGCTGGTGTTGATGGCCGCCTGTTTTGCTTACGGGTTTTTCCACGCGGTCGGCCCCGGACATGGCAAGGTTCTGATTGGCGGCTACGGTCTGGGCCGTAAGGTGCCCGCGCTGCGGCTGGCAACAATCGGCATGGTCGCCTCTCTCGGGCAGGCGGTTACGGCCATCGTGCTTGTCTATGCGGGCGTTTTCCTGCTCTCCCTGGGACACGAACGGATGGTCGGCCTGACCGAGGACATCATGGCCCCGATTTCTTACGCGGCAATCGCGCTGATCGGGGGCTGGCTGATTTTGCGCGGGATGAACCATGCGCGCAAATCCATCCCCGATCATCCTCATCACGAACACACCGATAGCGACTCCTGCGATCACGACCACGGAGCTGATCACGACGGCGCGTGCGGCTCCTGCGGGCATCGACACGGCCCGACACCGCAGGAGGTCGCCGAGGCGCGCACACTGACCGAGGCGCTGATCCTGATTGCGGGAATCGCTGTCCGCCCCTGCACCGGCGCGCTCTTTGTGCTGCTGATCACCTGGCAAATGGGCATTCCCCTGGCCGGTATTGCCGGGGCTTTTGCCATGGCGCTCGGGACCGGGGCGGTGACGGTGGCGGTCGGTTTAGGCGCGGTCGGGATGCGCGGCGGGCTCGTGGCGTCGCTCGCGAATGGCCGGCTTGCCACACATCTGCTGCCCGCCATCGAGATTTTTGCAGGGTTGTTGATCTTCCTGATCGCCGCGGGTCTACTCATACGTTCGCTGAGTTGAGCCGGCCCGGGCTTTTTGCGTGTTGCATGTGCCGCAAAACCGGACGAGCCTCGAAATGACAATCAAATGAGGGACTACGCCATGACCAAGGGATATTGGGTCGCACATGTCGACGTGGATGACATGGAAACCTACAAGACGTACATCGCGGCGAATGCTGCCCCCTTTGCGGAATACGGTGCCCGTTTCCTTGTCCGGGGCGGCAAGCATCGCGTGTGCGAGGGATCGTCACGCCAGCGCACCGTCGTCATCGAGTTCGACAGCTACGAGGCCGCGCTGGCCTGTTACGAAAGCGCCGGCTATCAGGCCGCCAAGGATCTGCGCGATCCGGTCGCGGTCAGTGATCTCGTCGTTATCGAGGGGTATGACAGCTAAGGCGCTTTCGATTTCGGATCACGAATGATCGCGTCTTTCACGCCTGAACCATGTGGGCCGTCGGTCACAAGTGCCTCATGATGATGAGGAAAAGCATCAGGATTCGCTTGGCGAAGCCAGACAGACCGGATAATCTTTCCCAATGTTGAACAAGCTTTTTGCCGCGTTTCGCGCCAGTAATTCCGACAAACTGCCCGATCCGGATGCAGAACTGGCTCTGGGCGCGCTTCTGGTGCGTGTGGCCAAATCGGATCGGAACTATCAGGTCGAGGAAATCAGCCTGATCGACCGCATCCTCGCCCGGCTGTTCCAGCATAACGCGATCGAAGCGGCCAAGATTCGCGCCACCTGTGAAAAGCTGCATGCCGCCGCCCCCGAGACCGACACCTTTGCCAAGCTGATCCGCGAAACCACCGGCCTGAGTGAACGCCTGGCCGCGCTCGACGCGCTCTGGGAAGTCGTGCTGGCCGACGGAGACCCCAAGGAGGATGAACTGCGCGTGCTTGAGAGCGCCCGCAAGGCCATGGGGCTCAGCTTTCTCGAAAGCAAGGCGGCGCGCGAAAAGGCCGAACAGGCCAACGGCACGATTTCCTGACCCCGCACCGATTCCGTGGTTTGCGTTCTGCGGGGCTTTGCCTATACCTGCATCATGTTTGGTGATTTTCTGAAACGGCTGATCCAGCCGGAGCCCGCGCCGCTTGCCCATTCGGACGCAAGGCTGGCATTGACCGCACTGCTCGTGCGGGTCGCCCGTTCGGACAATGATTATTCCGCAGACGAAGTCTCGCGCATCGACCGGATCATTGCGGATCGCTATGGTCTCTCGCCCTTCGAGGCCGGAAAATTGCGCGCAGAGGCCGAAACCCTCGAAGCCGAGGCGCCGGATACGGTGCGCTTTACCCGCGCCATCAAGGATGCCGTGCCCTATGAAGACCGCCGCTCGGTCGTTCAGTCCCTGTGGACCGTGGTTCTGGCCGACGGCGCGCGCGCGGAAGAGGAAGACGCCCTGCTGCGGCTCGTGGCTAACCTGCTGGGCGTCAGCGACGTGGACAGCGCAATGGCACGTCAACACGCCGAGAAATCATGATCGCCTTCCTGGGCATGTATGACATGCCTGCCATCCGGCCCGTCAATGACCGGTTCTGGGACAGCATCCGCGCGCATCTGGGGAAGGGGCCTGCACGACTGACGCGTGACATGGACCCCTGGCTGATCTGGCGATCTCCGGACCTGCTCCTGGCGCAAGCCTGTGGCATGCCGTACCGGCTTCGTCTGCACGATGCGGTGTCGCTGGTTGCGACGCCGGATTACGGGCTGGCCGGCTGTCCGCCCGGTTACTACCATTCTGTTCTGATCTCCCATGCCGATGCATCCGGTGACCGGCCGCAGGATTTCGCGGGGCGCAGGTTTGCCTATAACGAGGCGCTGTCGCAGTCGGGCTGGGCGGCGCCGATAACCCATCTGAACGGCCTTGGCGTTGCGTTTGATACGCATATCAGAACCGGGGCTCATGCGGCGTCTGCCCGCGCAGTTGCCGAGGGGCACGCCGACATCGCCGGGATTGATGCCGTCACGTGGGCGCTGCTCTGCGAGCATGATCCCGTGGTACGCAAGCTCAAGGTCATCGGCACCACCAAACCGACCCCCGGCCTACCCCTGATCACCGCGCGGAACCGCGACACCGCCCCTATCGCCAACGCAATCCATGCCGCAATCGACGATCTTGCGCCGCGAGACCGTGCGGCGCTGCACATCAAGGGGTTGATCGGTATTCCCGCTGCCGCCTATCTGGCAGTTCCCAACCCGCGCGCGCCCTGATCGGAACCGGGTTCCCTATCGTCAATTCAGGCGATTCCGGACGGGTTCCGCCCGATTGCGCATTGCATTGGCCGGAAAATTCATTCCTACTTGCGCAATAAAACCGTTACAAACACCGGATCGCACGTGCAAGATACCCCCTTCGTCATCGAGATCAAGAACCTGCACAAGAGCTATGGCGACCTGGAAGTGCTCAAGGGCGTGGATATCAATGCCCGGCGCGGCGACGTCGTATCGCTGATCGGATCGTCGGGATCGGGCAAATCCACGCTGCTGCGCTGCGCCAACCTGCTGGAAGACAGCCAGCAGGGCGACATCCTGTTCAAGGGGGAGCCGGTGCTCTGGAAGGGCGACTCCCATCACCGCCGCCCTGCCGATGCCAAACAGGTCCTGCGCATCCGCACCAACCTGTCGATGGTGTTCCAGCAGTTCAACCTGTGGTCGCACATGTCGATCCTGCAAAATGTCATGGAAGCGCCGGTGACGGTTCTGGAGCGGGACAAGGCAGAGGTCGAAGAGGCCGCGCGCCGCTATCTGGACAAGGTCGGGATCGGTGACAAGTGCGACGTCTATCCGGCGCAGCTCTCTGGCGGTCAGCAGCAACGCGCCGCCATTGCCCGCGCCCTGTGCATGGAGCCCGAGGCGTTGCTGTTTGACGAACCCACCTCGGCACTCGATCCCGAACTCGAACAAGAGGTCGTCAAGGTCATCAAGGACCTCGCGGGCGAAGGCCGGACCATGCTGATCGTGACGCATGACATGAAACTGGCCCATGATGTGTCCGACCATGTCGTGTTCCTGCATCAGGGCCTGATCGAAGAACAGGGTCCGCCGGACGCATTGTTCGGCAGCCCGAAATCCGAACGACTGCGCGGGTTCCTGTCTGCGACCCACGCTGCGTGAAAAATAAAAGCCAAGGGAGAACCAAAACATGAAAAATCTGATCCTGAGCGCCGCCGCTCTTGCCCTGACCGCAGGAATGGCTGTTGCCCAAGACAAGACCATCCGCATGGGCACAGAGGGGGCCTATCCTCCGTACAACTTCATCAATGACGCCGGTGAGGTCGACGGTTTCGAGCGCGAACTGGGCGACGAGCTTTGCAAGCGCGCCGAACTGACCTGTGAATGGGTCAAGAACGACTGGGATTCGATCATCCCGAACCTCGTTTCGGGCAACTATGATGTCATCCTCGCCGGTATGAGCATCACGGACGAGCGCGACCAGGTGATCGACTTTACCCAGAACTATTACCCCCCGACTGCCTCGGCCTATGCCGCCGCCTCTGACGGTGTTGACGTGATCGCCGGTGTCGTCGCGGCCCAGACCGGGACCATTCAGGCCGGGCACGTCGCCGAGAGCGGAGCCACGCTGGTCGAATTCGCCACGCCCGAAGAGACCGTTGCCGCAGTGCGCAATGGCGAAGCCGACGCGGTGTTCGCCGACAAGGACTATCTGGTTCCTCTGGTCGAAGAGTCGGGCGGGGAACTGATGTTCGTCGGTGACGAAGTGCCGCTCGGCGACGGCATCGGCATGGGTCTGCGCGAAAGCGATACCGAGTTGAAAGCAAAGTTCGACGCCGCCATCACCTCTATGAAAGAAGACGGCACGCTGAACACCATGCTGAAAAAGTGGTTCGGCGAAGACACCACGACCTACTGAGAAATGGATGTCAGGCCCGCCGCTGCGGGCCTGACGCCCAGAGCCGGCGCATCCCATGTTTTCCTATTGCAGTGATCCTGACACGCTCGGCACAGCCGCCTGGTTTTCGTGCTACCTGACAACCGGCGTGCACATGTCGTTCTACCTGGCCTTTCTCAAGGTCCTGTTGCTGCTGGCGATCACTGCCCCGGTTGCGCTGGGGTTCGGGTTTCTGGGCGCCATGGCGGCCCGCTCACGCATCGCCCCGCTGCGCTGGCTGGGCAAGATCTACATCGCCATCGTGCGGGGCGTTCCCGACATCGCGTTTTTCCTCTTTTTCGTGATCGCTCTGGACCAGGCGATCGAGTATGTGCGGCACCGGGTGCTTTGCCCCGACTGGGATCAACCGGTCAGGCAGGGTTCGGATTTCGTCGTCTGCCAGGCGGCCAAGATGCCGCTTGGCAACGCGCCGCAATATATCCACGAAACCTATGGTTTCTTTCTCGCGGTCTTTACCTTTGCGATCGTCTTTGGCGCCTTCGCGGCCAATGTCCTTTACGGCGGCATGCGCGCCGTTCCCAATGCGCAACTTGAAACCGCCGAAGCCTACGGCATGACCCACCGCCAGACCTTCTGGCGCATACTGGTGCCGCAGATGTGGGTTTTTGCCCTGCCCGGGCTGTCGAACCTCTGGATGGTGCTGATCAAGGCAACGCCCTTGCTGTTCCTGCTCGGGATCGAGGACGTGGTCTATTGGGCGCGCGAGTTGGGCGGGACCAAGACCAGTAGATTCACCGACTATCCGCATGGCGACTGGCGCATGTGGTATTTCCTGTTTCTGCTGATTTTCTATCTCGGCTTCACCCGGATCTCCGAACTTGTGCTCGAACGCCTGATGAAGCGCCTGACGCGCGGACAGGCGACGGCCGGCGGAGAAGCGCAGAGAAAGGCGGCCGCCTGATGTCGAGTTGCCTGCAGACCATTCAGGATTACGCGCTGCGGTCCATCGGGATCGGCGAGCGCCTGCTGCCGCGTGAAGGCTTTACCCTCTGCGAACAGTTTACCCTGATCGGGTCGGGCATGATCTGGAACGTCTATTTCGGCGTCATGGCCCTGTCGATCGGGTTCTTCCTCGCGACCGGACTGGCGGTGGCCAAGGGGGCGCAATCGCGCTGGATTCGCAAACCCGCGGAATGGTTCATCTTCGTGTTCCGTGGCTCGCCATTGTTCATCCAGTTCTTTTTTGCCTATTTCCTGTTTCTCAGCCTCAAGAGCAGCTATCCCGCCTTTGGTGCCTTCACCGCCGCCTGGCTCGGGGCGCTGATCGTGCTGTTCCTGAACACCGCCGCCTATTCGGGTGAAATCTTTTACGGTGCGCTACGCTCTATTCCCAAGGGCGATATCGAGGCCGCCGATGCCTACGGCATGACCGGCTGGCCCAGATTCAAACGCATCATCTGGCCCACCATGCTGCGCCTCGCATGGCCTGCCTACACGAACGAGGCAATCTTTCTGTTTCACGCGACGACGCTGGTGTTCTTCTCGGGCTTTCCCGCATGGCAGCAACGGGGTGATGCGCTCTATTACGCAAGCTACTTTGCCGACAAAACCTTTAACCCCTTCATCCCCTATCCGATCCTCGCGGTGTATTTCATCCTCGTGACCCTGATCATCGTGGCGGTCTTTGCGCTGATCGGCAAACGGCTCAACCGTCACTTGCCCGCCGAGCGCCACCTGCGCACCCGCTTTCGCCCCAACTTGATGCGTTGAAGTTTGAAAGCGGACGCGAGCACTGGCTTGATTTGTCCGGTTGCAAAGACCAAACTGACCATGCGCGACGACGAGAGAGCAGGTTGGTTGTAGTCATGGCAACACCGACTTCGTTCGAGTGGTTCAGGCGTTGGTGTGGGTGCGATGAAGCCAATCGAAATCAATCCTGCGAGTCCATCCGACTATGATGAAATTGCCGACGTTTGGCATGCCAGCGCCAGTCTGCCCGGTGTTGGTCCCGTTCCGATGTTTTCTCGGGAAACACTCAGAAACCGCATAGAACCGGAAGTTGCGAATGGATGGCGGATCACGCTGGCAAGAACAGGCGGAAAAATCATCGGATTTCTGGCTGTATGCCCTGAGCAGAGGGTGCTTTCGCAGATTTTCGTCCGACCTGATTTCATTGGCCGCGGGCTTGGAAGCTGCCTGTTGCGGTTGGCAATGGCACAGATGCCATCCGGCTTCACGCTCTCGACCGCTTCGACCAATACCGACGCACGCAAATTCTATGAAAGATCAGGACTCACCATGACGGGCACCGATGTTCATCCACGCGCCGGGCACGCGATTTCATACTACGAGTGGGCTGGCCGGTAACGTTCGGACCGGTCCGCTGCCATCGGTCTCGTTTTCGACATTCGCCTTTGTCGAGCCGACGCCGTCATCCACCCGGTTCGCTCCCGTCTGGCCCGGATCGTGCGCAGAAGCCGGATCTGATCATCTTGGCCTGCTTTGCGGGTTGCCGAAATCGAGAGCCGGATCAGAGACGCTGCCAATAGGGACGCAACCGGCGCGCACCGCTGTATTGAAGTGCGTGAAATAATTTGATCAAATTTACATGACAGACCGGGTTTCTTGCGTTAAACCTTGTCGGATAATCTGCAACACCACTCAGGATGGCCCTCATGGACCTTCGCGCCTTTCCAACCTTCCGCATCGCGGCGTGCGACCTCAATGGACAGATGAGAGGGAAACGCGTGCCGGCGTCCTTTGCCGAAAAGCTCGACAAAGGGGCGGTGCGTATGCCCTTTTCCGTGCTCAACGTCGATCTGTGGGGCGCCGATATCGAGGACAGCCCGCTGGTCTTTGAAAGCGGCGATGCGGATGGCATCCTGCGTCCGACCGAGCGTGGTCCGGTGCCCATGCCGTGGCTGGCCAAGCCATCGGCACTGGTGCCCATGACGATGTATACGGAAAGAGGTGCCCCGTTTGCCGGCGACCCGCGCCATGCGCTGATCTCGGTGCTTGACCGCTATGCAGCGCGGGACTGGAGCGTGCTTGCGGCCACCGAGATGGAATTCACGCTGGTCGATGACAGCGGCATGTCGCCAACCGCGCCTCTGAACCCGGTGACCGGCCGCCCCCTTTATGGCGAGGCCATCCTGTCGCTGGCGCAGATGGATGCGTTCGATGATTTCTTTACGGCGCTCTATGACGGCTGTGAAGCCATGGGGATCCCGGCACAGACCGCCATCTCCGAAAGCGGCATCGGCCAGTTCGAGGTCAACCTGAACCATCAGGACGCCTTGCGGGCGGCCGACGACGCGTGGCTTTTCAAGGCGTTGGTGCGCGGCATCGCGCGCCAGCACGGGTTTGCCGCGACATTCATGGCCAAGCCCTATGCCGATGACGCCGGGAACGGGATGCATGTCCACTTCTCGGTTCTGGATTCGGCAGGCAAGAATATCTTCGACAATGGCCAGACCAAGGGCAGCGACCTGCTGTTGTCGGCGGTTGCGGGCTGCATTGCGGCGATGCCGCCCAGCACGCTGATCTTTGCGCCACATGGCAATTCCTATGATCGGCTGGTGCCCGGCGCCCACGCCCCGTCGAATGCCGCCTGGGCCTATGAAAACCGCACGGCCGCGATCCGTATTCCCGGCGGCCCGCCCGCTGCGCGACGCATCGAACACCGGGTGGCCGGCGGCGATATCAACCCGTATCTCGTGCTTGGCGTGATCCTCGGCGCGGCTCTGATCGGGATCGAGGATGCGATGACGCCCCCTGAGCCGATCACCGGCAACGCCTATGAAATCGAGGGGTTGCCTCATCTCGCGCCAAGCTGGGACGCGGCGATCGACGCGTTCGAAACCGACCCGCTTATCGCGCGCATCTTTTCTCCGCAACTGATCCGCAATCTGGTGATGACAAAGCGGCAGGAACAGGAGGTCCTGTCCCGGCGCGCGCCGGAAACACATTGGCTGAGTTATCTCGAGTCGGTGTGACCCCTCTTGCCGCGACATCGGCGGGGTGCTATCCTAAATTTGATCAAATTTTTGGTGACTCATGAAAATCGGCATCCTGCAAACCGGACACGCGCCAGATTCCATGCTCGCGTCCACAGGCGACTATGACCGCATGTTCGAAACCCTGCTGCGCGGGCATGATTTCGAATTTGTCAATTTTGCCGTCGTCGACAACGAGTTTCCCGATGGGGCCGATGACGCCGAAGGCTGGCTGATCACGGGGTCCAAGCACGGGGTATATGAGGATCATCCATGGATCGCCCCGCTCGAAGATCTGATCCGCGAGATCGCGGGCAAGGGTCTGCCGCTGATCGGAGTGTGCTTCGGCCACCAGATCATCGCCCAGGCCCTGGGTGGCAAGGTCGAGAAATTCGCCGGCGGCTGGGTCGTGGGCGCGACCGATTACTATTTGAACGGTGAAACCCTGACCCTGAATGCCTGGCATCAGGACCAGGTGGTCGAACTGCCCGAGGGCGCACGGGTGATTGCCTCGAACGACTTCTGCCAGAACGCCTTTGTCACCTATGGCGACAACATCTGGACCGTTCAGCCTCACCCCGAATTCGGGAGCGATTTCATCGACGGGTTGATCCGCACCCGCGGCAAGGGCGTGGTGCCCGACGATGTGCTGAGCGGGGCGTCACGACGCTTGGCCGATCCGATCGATAATGACAAAATCGCCGTGCAAATGGCCGAGTTCTTCAAAAAGGGACGCACCAGATGACCGACCTGATCGACCGCCTGCCCGAACCTGCCCGTGCCTACCTCGAGGGACGACGGCTGGACGAGGTGGAATGTATAATCTCGGATTTGCCCGGCATCGCACGCGGCAAGGCGGTGCCTGCCAGCAAATTTGCCAAGCAGGATTACTTTCACCTGCCCGACAGCATCTTTTACCAGACCATTACAGGCGACTGGGGTGAAGCGGCGGGCGAAGACGGCTTTATCGAAAAGGACATGATCCTGCGTCCGGACATGAGCACCGCGACGGCGGCGCCCTGGACCGCCGACTGGACCTTGCAGGTGATTCACGACGCGTTCGATCGCAAGGGCAACCCCGTGCCATTTTCCCCCCGCAACGTGCTGAAACGGGTGGTCAAGCTCTACGAGGATCAGGGCTGGAAGCCCGTGGTTGCGCCCGAAATGGAGTTTTACCTGGTTGCGCGCAATGTCGATCCGGCCAAGCAGATCGAACCGATGATGGGCCGCTCCGGACGTCCGGCCGCCGCACGGCAGGCCTATTCCATGACGGCGGTGGACGAGTTCGGACCCGTGATCGACGACATTTACGACTTTGCCGAGGCGCAGGGCTTTGAAATCGACGGCATCACTCAGGAAGGCGGCGCGGGCCAGCTCGAAATCAATCTGCGTCACGGGCATCCGGTCCGTCTTGCCGACGAAGTGTTCTATTTCAAGCGGCTGATCCGCGAAGCGGCGCTGCGCCATGACTGCTTTGCGACCTTCATGGCCAAACCCATCGCCGACGAGCCCGGCAGCGCGATGCATATCCACCACTCGATTCTCGACATCGACAGCGGCAAGAACCTGTTCGCCGGCCCGCAGGGGGGCGAAACCGATGCCTTCTACCACTTCATCGGCGGGATGCAGCATCATCTGCCGTCGGCCATCGCGGTCATGGCCCCATACGTGAACAGCTACCGGCGATATACCCGCGAACATTCCGCACCGATCAACCTCGAATGGGGCCGTGACAACCGCACCACCGGGATCCGCATTCCCCTGTCCGGACCCGAGGCGCGCCGCGTCGAAAACCGGCTGGCCGGTATGGATTGCAACCCCTATCTCTGCATCGCCGCATCGCTGGCCTGCGGCTATCTCGGGATCATGGAAGAACGGCGCCCGGACAAGCAGTTTCGCGGCGATGCCTATGAGGGCGAAGAGGATATTCCGCGCGTGATGGGCGATGCCTTGTCCCTTTTCGAAGACGCAAAGGCTTTGCATGCGGTGCTCGGCGAGGAGTTTGCCCGCGTCTATAGCATCGTCAAGCGCGCCGAATACGAGGAATTCCTGCAGGTCATTTCGCCGTGGGAACGCGAGCATCTGCTGCTGAACGTCTAGCGTCCAAGACACCGTGAGGCCATCATGAACCTTTTGTTCTCGAACGATCGGCGCGGCGAATACCCGAAAAGCTGGTATGCCGCGACCGCACATCCGGCCGAAAGGTTCCCCCCCCTGCGCGGCGAGACGCGCGCCGATGTCTGTGTTGTCGGTGCTGGTTATACCGGCCTCTCGGCGGCGCTGCATCTGGCCCGGGCGGGGCTGGATGTGGTGTTGCTCGATGCGCACCGGGTCGGCTTTGGCGCGTCCGGGCGCAACGGCGGACAGCTGGGCAGCGGCCAGCGCATGGATCAGGACGGGCTCGAACGCCTGCTTGGCGATGCCGAGGCAGGCAAGCTCTGGCATCTGGCGGAAGACGGCAAGGCCCTGGTCAAATCGCTGATTGCGGACCACCGGATCGAATGCGATCTCAAGCCCGGTGTTGCCCATACCGCCGCCTCGGCGCGAGACGTGACCGACCTGCATCGCTATGCAGAGCACCTTGAGCGACGATACGGCTATGATCAGATCGAGGTCATGGATGCAGCCAGCTGTCACGATCTCTGCCCCTCGCCAGCCTATAAGGGCGGCACCTTGGATTGGGGGGCGGCGCACCTGCATCCGCTGAACTATGCGCTTGGCCTCGGGCGTGCGGCGGCTGCGGCCGGCGTGCGCATTTTCGAAAAGAGCCACGTTCACCACATTGAAGAAGGTCAGCCGGCGACCGTGCAGACAGACAAGGGCCGCGTGATCGCAGATCATGTGATCCTGGCCTGCAACGGATATCTTGGCGGTCTGAACCGCAAGGTCGCCGCGCGGGTCATGCCGATCAACAATTTCATCGTCGCCACCAAACCGCTTGGCTCCGATGCCGCGAGGGTTCTGACGCGGGATGTGGCGGTCGCGGACAGCAAGTTCGTGGTGAATTACTTCCGTCTGAGCGCGGATGGACGGCTGCTCTTTGGCGGTGGCGAAAGCTATGGTTATACGTTCCCGGCCGATATTGCCGCCGTTGTGCGCAAGCCGATGACGGAAATCTATCCGCACCTTCGGGATGTCGAGATCGACTATGCCTGGGGCGGCACGCTGGCAATCACCATGAAGCGGATGCCGTATCTGGCCCGGCTCGGGCCGAACATTCTGTCTGCCTCCGGCTATTCCGGACACGGGGTCGGCACCGCGACCCATGCGGGGCAATTGATGGCCATGGCCGTGCAAGGCCAGGCAGAAGGGTTTGACACCATGGCCCGCGTCCCCACCCCCGCCTTTCCGGGGGGCGCGATGCTGCGCTCACCTTTGCTGGCGCTGGCGATGACCTGGTACAGCCTGCGCGACCGTCTGGGCACCTGACCCGACCACACCGCCGATATCCGGATCCCGTTGCGATACCGGACGCACGTCTTGTCCGACTGTGAGACCAGCTGCGCGCGAGCGGCGGGCACCTTATCTGCCTTCGGCATATGATTGAGCGCATTGCAAGGTGGCCGGGTTTCGCCGGCCATGCCCGATTTCCTGTTGGCACTTGCCGTCAACTGTTTTAACAAAGCCACAGGTTAAGTTAGGGAAATCGAAATATGACCTTGCCACCGAATGTCCATGACGCAGAACCCATCCCGCAATCCGCCCGCGACGCCATTGACGCCCTGATGCAGTCGGGCGATCTGTTTCGCTACACCGCACCGGGCGATGCTCCGGTCGCGCTGCTCGAGGCCGAGTTTGCCGAACAGATGGGCAGCCGATATGCGCTGGCGGTGTCCTCGTGCTCGGCGGCGCTGTTCCTGTCGCTCAAGGCGCTCGATCTGCCCCGCGGCGCGCGGGTCCTGATCCCCGGCTTTACCTTTGCGGCAGTTCCCTCGTCGGTGCTACATGCGGATTGCATGCCGGTCCTGTGCGAGGTGGGTGAGAATTATCGCATCGATATCGAGGATTTCGAGGCCAGGCTTGCCGATGTGCAGGCGGTCATCATCAGCCACATGCGCGGACATACCAGCGACATGGATGCGATCATGGCGCTGTGCGACGCGCGCGACATTCCGGTAATCGAGGACGCGGCGCATTCGCTGGGGACCACGTGGAATGGCCGCAAGATCGGCACCATCGGCAAGGTGGGGTGCTTTTCATTCCAGTCCTACAAGATGATCAACGCGGGCGAAGGCGGCATTCTTGTCACGGACGACGCCGATCTGGTTGCACGTGCGATCATCATGTCCGGCGCATATGAACACAATTGGCAGAAGCACAAGGGATCATCGCCCGAATTGCAGGCCGCCTTTGCCCGCTGGCAGAACCGCCTGCCACTCTATAACCTGCGGATGAGCAACCTGTCGGCGGTCGTGGTCCGCGCGCAAATACCGGAACTTGCGCGGCGGGTGCGCGATGGTCTGGCGAACCACGACCATGTCGCCGCACGGCTGAACGCCTCGCCGCATATCGACGTGCCAGCGCCATTGCCGCAGGAGGTCCGGGCACCGGATTCGATCCAGTTCAACCTCGTTGGTATGGATGGGTTCGAAATCCTGTCCTTCGCCGCCGCCGCCGAGACACGCGGGGTGAAGGTGCAGGTTTTCGGTCAGAGCGCGGACAATGCCCGTGCCTTCTGGAACTGGCAGTTCATCCCCGACCTTCCGGAACTGCCGCGCACCCGCGCGATGCTGATGCGAGCCTGCGACGTGCGCCTCCCGGTTCGTCTCAGCAAGACCGAACTGAACGTCATTTCGGACATTATCCTGGGCGCGGTAGATGACGTCATGGGCCGGGTCGCGGCCTACGGCACCTGATGCGTTTCGCGAGAAATCCGGATGAACTGACGCTGCCTGAGATCAAAGGTCCCAGCACGTCAGTTTGCCGCGAAACCACCTGACGGCCAGCGCAGACGCACCGCCCGTGCCGGAAAAACTCACTTGAGCCTGGACAGCTTGTTCTGAAGCTCAGCCAGTTGTTTCTTGATGTCTTCAAGGTTCTCGGAGCTGTCGTCGCCCTCGGCGTCATCATCCTTCGCAGGACCGCTCCAGGAATTGCCCATGCCACCGGTCATCGCCTTGAGGAATGCGGCCTGCTGCGCCTGCATGGCCTCGAACGCAGGCATTTTGGACATCGGGTTCATCGCCGTCATGTTTTCCATCATCTTGGCCTGATTCTCGCGCAGCATCTCGAATGAGCTTTGCAGGAACTGGGGCATCATGCCGCCGCCCGGCACCATGTAACTGCGCACAAGGTCATTCAATACGTTCACCGGCAGCACGTTCTCGCCGCGGCTTTCGTGTTCGGCGATGATCTGCAAGAGATACTGACGGGTCAGATCGTCTCCCGACTTCAGATCGACGATCTGGACCTCGCGCCCATCCCGGATGAAGCTCGCGATGTCTTCCAGCGTGACATAATCGCTGGTCTCGGTGTTATACAGCCGACGACTGGCGTATCGCTTGATAAGAAGGGGTTTTTCCGTTTCCGCCACCTGACGTCCTCCCGAGACATGATGCATTGCAGAAAAGCCTATGCGAGCGCAGCACAAAAAGAAAGAGCGCGCGGAATGCCAAGGTGCCTGTCAGACTGGGCGGTGCGCCGCATAATCGGATTGCAGCGTTTGAACTCGCTCCTGGGCGGAACAAAAAAAATGGGGACAAATCTTTCGACCTGTCCCCGCGATTGCACCAGTTGGGAGGATTTGGCGCAATTCGTTGTAAGCGTGGCTTACTTGGCTGCCGCTTTCTTGGCCGCAGCAGTCACGTCGCTGGTCGCTTTCTTGACGGCAGCGGTCGCGTCTTCGCTCATGTCCTTACCGGCTGCCATCAGCAGCTCAACGGTTTCGGTCTGAACTTTTTTCGCGATTTCAGCGAAAGCAGCCATGTTTTCGGCAGCAACTTCAGCCGAAGCGGAAGCGAAATCGGTTGCGGCTTTGGCGTAGTCGGCCGGCTCGGCTTTTGCCTTGGACACTTCGCTCAGCTTGGCGATGGTCTCTTTGGTCCACTTGTTGGACAGTTCAGCGGACTTGGAAGCCGCGTCCAGAGCGACAGCCGACAGTTTCTCGTTCAGGGTTGCCTGGGTCTTGAAGGCTTCTTCCATTGCTTTGGTGTCAACGGGGAAGCTGCCCATCATGTCTTTCATGACGGCGGTGAAATCTTGGGTATTTGCCATTGTCCTAATCCTTGCGTTGTTGACCGGGACGATCCCGCGTCTGTTTGCTGAGGACAATATGCATGCTGCGGCGCGGCATTTCAAGGTTTTTTTGCTGCGCCGCAGCATAAGTTAATTTATAATGCAATATCAGACTGTTGCCTTGGCTCGCACATAGCTTCCGGGGGCCGGCGCAAGCGAAGGGCGAGTCGAATCACCGATTTCCCGCGCTGGAACCTGTTTGCCCGAGCGCTTCTTGAGCCAGCTTTCCCAATGCGGCCACCAGGATCCGTCGTGCCGTTCCGCCCCGGTCATCCAGTCATCCGCGGACAGTTTGAGATCCTTGTTCGTGTAATGCCCGTACTTGTTCTTGCTCGGCGGGTTCACGATGCCCGCAATATGGCCGGATTCCGAAACGATGAACTCCTTGCTGCGCGATCCCATCATCTGCACGCCGCGATAGCAATCCTTCCAGGCGGCGATGTGATCGGTCTCGCAGGTGACAGCAAAAAGCGGCACATCCACTTCCGAGATCCTGAGCTTGTGCCCGAAGAGCTCGAAACCGTCCTGGGTGAATTCGTTTTTCTGGCAGAGCCCGCGCAGGTACTGCATCGACATCTTGGCTGGCAGGTTGGCCCCGTCACCATTCCAGTAGAGCAGATCGAAGGCCGGCGGGGCCTCACCCATCATGTAGCTGCGGATTGCCGGCTTGTAGACCAGATCGTTGGACCGCAGGAAACTGAATGTACGCGCCATGATGTAGGACGGCAGAACACCCTTGTCGTTCACCTCGGCCTCGATGCCATCGATGAAATCGTCGGTCAGGAAAGGCGTGAACTCTCCCTGCTCGTCAAAATCGGTCAGGGCGGTAAACAGCGTTGCCGATTTCACCGACTTGTCGCCGCGCTGCTTCAGCAGTGACAACGTCATGGAAAGGGTGGTGCCGGCGATACAATACCCCACGGCATTTACCTGTTTGGTGTTGCAGATCGCCTTTACCTCTTCGAGCGCGGTCAGGTAGCCGTCCTGGACATAATCTTCCAGACCCGTTTCGGAATAGGTGGCATCCGGGTTGATCCAGCTGACCACGAAGAGAGTGTAACCCTGTTCGATAATCCATTTGATCAGGCTGTTCTGCGCCTTCAGGTCCAGAATGTAGAATTTGTTGATCCAGGGTGGAAAGACAATCAGCGGAATTTCATGCACCGTTTCGGTCACCGGCTTGTACTGGATCAGTTCCATCATCCGATTGCGGTACACCACGTCGCCGGGCGTTGTGGCGATGTTGCCGCCCAGCTCAAACGCCTTTTCATCCGCCAGCCGCACAACAAGCTCGCCATTGTTCGCTTCGAGATCGGAGATCAGGTTTTCAAGCCCCGCGACGAGCGATTGCCCTTCGGTCTCGATGGCCTTTTCCAACGCATCCGGATTGGTCGCGAAAAAGTTGGTCGGCGCCATCATGTCGACGATCTGGTTGGCAAAATAGGTCAGCCGCCGCTTTTCCTTGCGATCCATGTCCTGGACACTTTCCACGGCTTGCTTGATCGCGTCTGAATTGATCAGGTACTGCTGCTTGAGAAAGTTGAAATAGGGGTGTTCATCCCACATCGGGTTGGAAAACCGCCGATCGCTCGGCCCGGGATTGGGCGGCGCGGCGAGCTTACCCTTGGCGAATGTCTCCTGCACCTCGGCGAAATGCTTCAGCGACTTGCCCCAATAGGCCACCTGCTGACCGATCATCTTGGACGGATTCTGCATCGCCTCGGCCCAGTATGCGGTTGCTGCCCGTGCAAACAAATCCTGTTTCGGCGCATCCAGCGCGGCATTGTGGCTGGTCTTGTGGGTCATGACCTCCATCAGGCGCCGGGAAAGTTCCTCGATTTTCTCGAGATTTTTCTGAAAACTTTCCAGATGTTCACCGGAATTTTCGGGTGCGCCGTCATGCTTGGTTGTCATTTTATGGAATACCTCGTAATCTTGCTGCTGTGCAGAATAACGTCGCCGGTTTCGGGGGGCAAAGCGACGGATGGTCCGATCTCATCTGGGATCATTTATTAAACTTGGAGTCCCTAAATGCGCTACATGATCACCTACGACTTGATGGAGGCGACGCGCAACACCAATCAGTGGATGGGCGCGTCAGCCCTTGCACTCGCATCATATCCGATATTCAGCATGATTCCAAACCCCGCGCTCAACTGGATGGCGGCCTGGGGTGAAGTGACCGAACGCACGTTTCAGCGCATGGTTGTCAAACCGGACTGGGGCATCCGCACCTTCACCTGCAAGGACGGCAAGGATCACCTGGTCAACATCGAAACGGTGGTTGAACGGTCTTTCGGAGACCTGATCCATTTCAAGGTGACGGGCCGCGAGCCAAGTCCGCGCAAGGTGCTTCTGGTTGCACCGATGTCGGGCCATTACGCGACCCTGCTGCGCAGCACGGTCAAATCGCTGCTGGTTGATTGCGAGGTCTACGTGACCGACTGGCACAATGCGCGCGACATTCCCGTGTCCGCCGGAAAGTTCGATATCGAGGATTACACCCTGTACCTCGTGGACTTCATGCGCGAACTCGGCCCCGACACGCATGTGATCGCGGTGTGCCAACCGGCGCCGCTGACGCTGGCCGCCACCGCCTATCTCGCTGAACAGGATCCCGAGGCACAGCCCCGGTCTCTCACCCTGATCGGCGGTCCGATCGACCCGGATGCGACCCCCACCGACGTGACCGACTTCGGTCACAGGGTGACCATGGGCCAACTGGAAGAGACGATGATTCAGCGCGTCGGGTTCAAATATCCCGGAGTCGGTCGCATGGTCTATCCGGGCCTTCTGCAACTTGCCTCTTTCATGTCGATGAATACCGAGCGCCACGCCAGCGCCTTCACCGATCAGATCCTGCGCGTCGCACGCGGCGAAGCCTCTGAACACGACGCCCACAACCGCTTCTATGACGAATACCTCGCTGTCATGGACATGCCGGCGGAATTCTATCTTTCGACCGTCGAGCGCATCTTCAAGGAACGCGAAATCGCGCGCAACGTCTTTGTCGTTGACGGTCATCAGGTGGATATCGGCAAGATCACCGATGTTGCGGTCAAGACCGTCGAAGGTGCCAAGGACGACATCTCGGCCCCCGGACAATGTATCGCCGCGCTCGATCTCTGTACCGGCCTGCCCGACAGCAAGAAGGCCAGCCATGTCGAACCCGACGCTGGCCATTACGGTATCTTTGCGGGCAAGTCGTGGCGCAACAATATCCGCCCGCTGGTTCTCGACTTCATCGATGCCAACAGCGGCACCGGACGCAAGCAGGCCGCAAACAAAAACGTCGCGGCCGAATAGAGCCCCGCTTTTATGGCGACCACACCGTTCACGGTCTTTTCCTGCAGCTGCGGGAAGGTGCGTGGGCGGATCAGTCCCGTCCGCGCGAGGAGCGGTACACATCTGATATGCCATTGTCGCGATTGCGGGGCGGCGGCGCACTCTACGACTGGCAGATATCTGACCCGAGCCTATCCCGGCCCCATGGCGAGAGGCATGGGGATCCCCCGAAAGGGCGGGAAATCGGCATAGCGCCTCTGGCGTTCTGCCGTCGTTTCTTCCGGTTCCTGGCCCGCCCGCAACAGACTGCCCCGTGGCGCGATGTAGCTGTCGATCCGTCGCAACGGAACGGGCCGCCAGACGAGGTTGAAGGCGCAGAGCTTGGGAAAGAACCAGATTTCGGAATAGGCAAGGTGATCGTGCAACCACCATGCGAGGTCCCGCCAATCGCGACCGGCCTCGTATTGATCGGCAAACCATGGAATGACCACCGACGCCCCGGCGATGCGTTGATCCGCGGTGCCGCGATCCCATATGTGACATTCCAGAGGGTTATCGTTGCGCGCGCAGTTCAGGTGGTTCCGGTTTCCGAAGCTGTTCAGCGTCGGCGAGCGATAGCCTGAGCGCACCGCAATCCGGCCAAAGGTCTCTTCCAGAGGGTCCATCAGCAACCGGCAGAAAGAGCGGCCGTTTTCAATCGCACGGTCCGGATTCTCAGGGATATTGCTCAACTGGTGGATGTTGGCGATTTCGGAATAGAGAAAATCGCGCATGAAAAAATATCGGGACAGTCGGACGCGCCCCAGAGTCTCAAGTCCGCGCATGCTGCCCGGAGGCCGCATCACGCGTAGCCCAGCCAGCGAAACGACCCGTCCTCGGCGAGAGGTGCATAAGGGTTGAACGCCACCTCCCAGATGCAGCCATCCGGCGCCCGGAAATAACCTATATGTCCGCCCCAGAACACGTCATGCGCGGATTTCAGGACGGTTGCGCCGGCGCGTTCCGCGGTGTCGATCAATTCGGCGACCTGCGCCTTGTCCCGCACGTTATAGGCCAGTGTCATCGCCCCGTGCCCGAGCGCCTCGACCGACAGCCCCATGTCCCGCGCGAGATCCGCGAGAGGATAGAGACCGAGGGTCTGGCCGATGAGATCAAAGGCGATCACCCCTTCCTCCCCCGGGACCCTTTGCCATCCGAGCGCCTCGTAGAACGCTGCGGCTGCTTCGATGTCGGCAACGCCCAAGGTCACAAGACTGATTCGTTGTTCCATGATCATATCCTTTGCTCCTGTTGGAAATCAGCTGTGATCCCCGCCCGCTCCGGCGGCATCAGAAGCCCGACGAACGGGCGCATCATCCAGCACCGTTCAGGATGTCGGCCACTGCCGTTTCGATCAGCCCAAGGCAGGTTTCGTCGGAAAAACGGTGGTCCGCATCCTTGACCAGCGTCAGCCGCATATCCGGACATTGTGCATGATCCAGCAGGCGCAGGGCGGTCTCGGTGCTGACCGCCGTGTCATTGGTGCCCTGCAGACTGCGCACGGGAAACGGCAAGGACAATGGCGCGCGCAGGACCAGCCGTTTGCGGCCATCCTCGATCATGCGTTTGCTGATGATGTAGGGTTCCATGTAATCCGACGGCAGTTCGACATGGCCGACGGTCTCCAGCGCCTGTTTCTGTGCATCCGTAAAGTTCGCCCAATAGCCATCCTCGGTAAAATCGGGCGCGGCGGCGATGGTGACGAGGCCCGCAATGCGGTCTGGAATCGCCCGCGACAGCAACAGCGCCTGCCACCCGCCCATCGACGATCCGACAATCACCAGCGGGCCCTCGGTCAGCGCAGTGACGGCGGCCAGCGCGTCCTCGGCCCAATCGCCGATACAGCCATCTTCAAAGCGCCCGCTGCTTTCTCCGTGACCGGAATAGTCGAACCGCAGGAACGCCTGCCCGCGTTTTCTCGCCCAGGCTTCGAGGTGCACGGCCTTGGTGCCTTCCATGTCGGATTTCAGCCCGCCCAGGAACACGATGCAGGGCGCTTTTCCGTCGCTCTTGTGATAGGCGATGCGCCGGTTCTGCGGAGTTTCAAGAAAGGATGGCTCGTGCATGTGTCCTCCGGGATTTTCACAGATCATGCACCACCCGGCAGCGGCTGCAACTGCCGAATTGAGCAAGGCCCCGCCGTCGCGGCCGACCTCATCGCAAGCGGCTTGTGGGACGGTCACGGAATACGTAATGCGTGCCCAATCATCAAGGATTGCCCATGTTCAGGATCATTCGCCTCATCCCCATCCTGTTTTGCCTGTTGGCCGTCACGCTGGCGACAGTCTGGGGCTGCCTGGCGCTCTGGTATCACGGCCCGCTGACCGAACAGAACAAGCTGTTCGCGATTGCAGGATTCGCGGTATTTGGCCTGATCGTCGCCATTGCGCTCTTTACCCGGCGCAGGATTGGCGCGCTTGGCCTCTTCGGGCTTGGGCTGGCGGCACTCTTGTTCTGGTGGAATGGCATTGCCCCACCCACCGAGCGAAATTGGTCGCCCGACGTGGCGCGGCAGGTCACCGGCCGTATCGAGGGCGATATCCTGACCCTCGACAACCTGCGCAATTTCGACTGGACGGGGCCCGACGACGCGATCCCGCGTTGGGAAACCCGCAGTTATGATTTGAACGAGTTGCAAACGGTTGACATGTTCCTGTCTTACTGGGCGGGTCCGTTGATGGCGCATTTCATCGTCAGCTTTGGCTTTGCCGATGGCGAACAACTGGCATGGTCTGTCGAGGTCCGGCGCGAGGTCGGCGGCGCGTTTTCCCCTCTGGCGGACGCATTCAAATCCAACACTCTGGTAATCGTCGCAGCAGATGAGCGCGATGTCGTGGGTGTACGGTCAAATTTACGCAACGAAGATGTGCAACTCTTCCGCCTTGCCGCCGACCCGCAAGTGGCTCGCGCTCTGCTCACCGAATACGTGCGCGATGCCAATGCGCTCTCCCAACGGCCCGAGTTCTACAATTCCATCACCACGAATTGCACCACCGTCGTTGTGCGGATGATGCGCGCCATTGGCGATGGGCTGCCGCTGGATTGGCGCCTGCTGGCGAACGGCTACCTGCCCGATTACGCCTATGACCAACAGGCCCTGGATATGCGTTATTCGCTCTCCGACCTGCGCGCCCTGGGCCGGATTGACCGCCGCGCCAAGGCTCACGGGCTTGAACCCGGCTTCTCCGAGGCTATCCGGCGCGACGTTCCGCAACCGCAACCCGGTCCGAGCGGATCATGATGCGGTTCAATCCGGAACGAGCACCTGCATCACCGGAACATCGTTCAGCACCTCGACCAGTGTCGGAGGCTTCACCTTGGTATCGAAATTGTCTTTTTCCAGGCTCGACCCGATCAGTTGAACCACTTCCGGAGAGCCTGCAAACTTGGAATGCGTGCCCGATGCGGAATCGTCAATCTCGCTGAGGTCGATGACCGTAACGCCGAGAGCAGAGAGTTCGGCGGCATCCGTTTCGCCCACGCGGTCCACCCCGCCCGAGATCCGTCGCGATACCATCAATGCCCTGTCATCGCGCGACACGAACACAAAGACATTCCCCGTCTTTCCCCGTATGCGGCGCAACTGCGTCTTGAACAGATCAAGATCGATATCCGGCGCCGCGAACATGATATTGTTGACACCCGTGAACGACCAGGGGGTGTTCGAGACCGTGGCTTCGACCAATGCTTCGACGGTAAGCAGGGAACCCATGGAATGCGCGAACAGATCGACGCCATTGGCCCGCGTTGCCCGCATCATCCGGGCCGTGTTCAGCAATTGTGGCCGTGCCGCGAGCGCACTGTTCAGGTCGTAGACATAGTGTGATGCCTTGCCCGCCGAAGCCCAGGAGAACAACACCGGTACACCGGAGAAATTCGTGTCCTCGACGAATTGCGCGATGCGAAGGACCGAATCGGTAAAGGTGTTGTTGTAGCCGTGCACGAATAGGAGGATATCGCGATCCTCAGGAGCCCTTGTTGCAAGTTCGGCATTGATCCCCGCCACGAACGCGTTCGAGTTCCCATAGACTGCAGGCTCGATCACCGCAAACTCTGTCCGAGGGTCCGGGGGCAGCCGTTTCGGCCGCTCGATCATGCCCGGCTTGTGGGTCGGAGGGATCGATACGACAACCGAGGACAGACCCAGATCGGGTGCCCGCTCGCCGGAATAAAACACCCCGATCGCTTCCGTGGCTTCGCGCGTTGTCGCGATAAAGATCTTCTGCCTGCTGGCTTCGGTGACGGCGCGGGCCGGTGCAGACGCGTTGTCGATGCCGATCAGATCCGGGGGACGCGTGCAGGACAACAACCCGATGCACAAAAGCAGGGCTGCTAGCGCGCGAATGGTGGCGATCATGGTGCAATTCTCCGGGTCTGGTCCTGAGCGGCCCGCTCCGTTTCGACCGCGAGCCATTGGGCGCGAATTATCACGGGGCGCCGCCGGACTGACAAGTCCCGATCTGGTGCAATAGACGGTTGACTTGATACAGAACGCGGCCCAAACAGGCGCCCGCAGACATAACCCGCAACCGGGCGTTCAGTGGGCGCCAAACCGACGAGGAGGCCCAGATGGCCCAAATCTCCCTCACCCTTCCCGATGGCAATGCACGATCCTATGACGCCGGCATCACGGCGGCGCAGGTCGCGGCCGATATCTCCACCTCGCTCGCCAAAAAGGCCATCAGCGCCACGGTCAATGGCCGGCATTGGGACCTTGCCTGGCCCATCGACGCCGATGCCGATATCGCAATTCACACGATGAAGGACGAGGCGCAGGCCAACGAGCTGATTCGCCATGACCTCGCTCACATCATGGCGCGCGCCGTGCAGGAAATCTGGCCCGATACCAAGGTCACGATCGGCCCGGTGATCGACAATGGCTGGTACTACGATTTTGATCGCGAGGATCCGTTCACCCCTGAAGATCTCGGGCTGATCGAAAAGAAGATGAAAGAGATCATCAACAAACGCGACCCCGTGGCCACAGAGGTCTGGGAGCGCGAGCGCGCGATCAAGCACTACACCGACAACAACGAACCCTACAAGGTCGAGCTGATCGAGGCGATTCCGGGCGACGAACCCCTGCGCATGTATTGGCATGGGGATTGGCAGGATCTGTGTCGTGGGCCACACCTGCAACATACCGGGCAGGTCCCGGGTGACGCATTCAAGCTGATGTCGATCGCGGGTGCCTATTGGCGCGGCGACAGCGACCGCGCGATGTTGCAGCGCATTTACGGCGTCGCCTTTCAGAACAAGGAAAAGCTGAAGGCACATCTCACCATGCTGGAAGAGGCGGCCAAGCGCGATCATCGCAAGCTGGGTCGCGAGATGGACCTGTTTCACATGCAGGAAGAGGCGCCGGGCCAGATTTTCTGGCATCCCAACGGCTGGACCGTCTATACCACGCTGCAAGACTATATGCGCCGCAAACAGCGCGCCGGCGGCTATGTCGAGGTCAACACCCCGCAAGTGGTGGATCGCAAGCTGTGGGAAGCGTCGGGACACTGGGACAAGTATCAGGAGCACATGTTCATCGTCGAAGTCGACGAGGAGCACGCGCGCGAAAAATCGGTGAATGCGCTCAAGCCGATGAACTGCCCCTGTCATGTTCAGATCTTCAATCAGGGCCTGAAATCCTATCGTGACCTGCCGTTGCGCATGGCCGAATTCGGCAGTTGCAACCGGTACGAGCCTTCGGGCGCACTGCACGGCATCATGCGGGTGCGCGGGTTCACGCAGGACGACGGACATATCTTCTGCCGCGAGGATCAGATCGAGTCCGAGACTGCCGAATTCATCCGTTTTCTCAGCGAGATTTACAGGGACATCGGTTTCGAGAAGTTCAGCGTGAAATTCTCGGACCGTCCGGAGACGCGTTCCGGATCGGATGAGGTATGGGACAAGGCCGAGGCGGCGCTGCTGTCAGCCACCCGTGCTGCCGGTATCGAACCCGAGCTGAATCCCGGCGAAGGTGCGTTTTATGGACCCAAACTGGAATTCGTGCTGACCGATGCGATCGGGCGCGATTGGCAATGCGGCACCCATCAGGTGGATTTTGTCCTGCCGGAACGGTTGGACGCGACCTATATCGGCGCCGACGGGGCCAAGCATCGACCGGTCATGCTGCACCGCGCAACCCTGGGCAGCTTCGAACGCTTCATCGGAATCCTGATCGAAGAACATGCGGGCAAGCTGCCCTTCTGGCTGGCACCGCGCCAGGTCGTCGTGGCCTCGATCACCTCCGAGGCTGACGACTACGTGCATGATGTCGTCGCCGAACTGCGAAGAGTCGGCGTGCGCGCAGAACCGGATACGCGCAACGAAAAGATCAATTACAAGGTGCGTGAACACTCGGTCGGCAAGGTCCCGGTGATCCTTGCCGTCGGTGGCCGAGAGATCGAAGAGCGGACCGTATCCGTGCGCCGCCTTGGCGAAAAGCAAACCAGCGTTCAGGCGCTGGCAGATGTTACAACCGCCCTGTCGCGCGAAGCGACGCCACCGGATCTTTTGTAATAATCGCGCCGCACACGAAACAATCCGGCCCTGAAGCGCGGGCCGGATTGAAACATTTGACAAATATCTCCTTATTTTGGACCTTTGCGCCGCCGTTCGTCGTAACACGGCCTGACGGGGACGTGAGACACGGGCTCGTGAGTTCACGCGGCCCGGCAGATCACATATCTTTTTTCATCACAGATCGAAGATGTTGAACAATTCGAGGGAGACCAACCATGTCCAACACCGCAAAGACACTGGCCGTTGCAGGCGCCGTTGCTGCTGCGCTGGCCGCCACCACCAACGCCGCCAGCGCACAGGCCAAGGAAAAATGCTATGGCATCGCGCTGGCCGGTCAGAATGACTGTGCCGCGGGTCCGGGCACCACATGTGCCGGAACCTCGACCGTTGATTACCAGGGCAACGCGTGGACGCTTGTTGACGCCGGCACCTGCGAAGACATGGAGCTGCCGGCAATGGCAGACGGCACCCCGCGCCAGGGGTCGCTCGAAGCGCTGACCCGCGACCTGCCGGCATAAGCCATACAACCGGGCGGGCCGTCACCGGCCCGTCCTGTCGACGGGAAAGCACCGCCATGCTGGATGCCTCAGTCAAAGCCGGATCGCTGCCAGCGGGTGCCGGAGTCGGCTACAAACCGCAACATTTCACAGACATCACCGACGCTCCCGGTCCGGTCGAGTGGCTCGAGATCCACGCCGAGAACTACATGGGAGACGGCGGCCGCCCCCTCGCACAATTGCGCGCGCTGGCCGAACGATTTCCGATCTCGGTTCATGGTGTCGGTCTCTCGATTGGCGGCGAGGCACCGCTGGATACAGATCACCTCGGGCGGCTTAAGCACCTGTTGGGCTGGTTGGAACCGGCGAGCTTTTCCGAGCATCTCGCCTGGTCCACGCATGGGGCCGAGTTCCTGAATGACCTGCTCCCCCTGCCCTATACCAATACCACGCTCGCCCGCGTCGCCGCGCATATCGATCAGGTACAGACCACCCTTGGCCGTCGGATGCTGCTTGAGAACCCCTCAAGTTACCTTGCTTTTGCCGAAAGCACCTGGTCCGAACCCGAGTTCCTTGCCGAACTGGTGCGGCGCACGGGCTGCGGTCTGCTTCTCGATGTGAACAACGTCTTCATTTCCGCCACCAATCTGAAAACCGCTCCGCAGGACTATATCGATGCCTTCGCCCTCACCGAGGTAGGAGAAATCCATGTGGGCGGCCACGATGAAGACGCCGACGAATACGGCGCGCCGCTGTTGATCGACAGCCACGGCAAACCTGTTGTCGATCCGGTCTGGGCGCTGCTGGATCATGCGCTGATGCGCGCGGGACCGCTTCCCGTGCTGGTCGAATGGGACAATGACGTGCCGGACTGGCCCGTTCTGCGCGATGAAGCCGCGCGGGCCGCCGCCTTACTCAGCCGGGTCGCCGCGTGACCACCGTGTCGCAATCCCTGTTCCGCCAGGCATTGCTTGCGCCCGACCGCGCCGCGCCGGACGGATTGCGTGACAGCGACGGGCACCCGGCAGGAGCGCGCTTTGACGTCTATCGCAACAACGTGGTCGTTTCACTGGTCGAGGCGTTGCACGCCGGTTTTCCCGTTCTCGCCAAGCTGCTCGGCAAGGACAACATGGATGGCATGGCGCGCATGTTCGTGCGCGCGCATCCACCGACCTCGACGCTGATGATGTTTTACGGCGAGGCCCTGCCGGATTTCATTGCGCGCCTGCCGCAGCTTTCGCATCTGGGTTATCTGCCCGACATCGCGCGACTGGAACTTGCTCTGCGCCATTCCTATCACGCCGCCGATGCCACGCCGATCGCATCCGAGTCGCTGGCTTCGCTGTCGGCAGAAACCTTGCTCGCGACACGGCTGACACTCACCCCGTCCGTCCGGCTCGTGCGGTCGCCCTGGCCGATCCACGACATCTGGCGATACAACACGCAGGCCGGCGCGCCCAAGCCGACACCGACCGCTCAGGACGTCCTCATAACACGCGCGGAATTTGATCCGTCGCCGGCATTGCTGCCACCGGGTGGCTATGCCTGGGTTCAGGCTCTCTTGCAGGGCCAGAGCATTGGCCAGGCCCTCGACATCGCGCATCAGGACGCCGCCGACTTCGACATGACCGGTCCGCTGACCCTGCTGCTGACCGGGAATGCAATCACATCACTGACAGACAAGGACTGAGCCCATGACCGCGCTGATCTCGTTGCATAATGCCGTGTTCGACTGGCTTGACCGCCATGCCGGCCTGATCCTGCCGACCCTGGCGCGGTTCGTATTCGCCGCCGTTTTGCTGGTCTATTTCTGGAAATCGGCGCTGACCAAGGTCGGCAGCGGTATGTTCGGTCTGTTTTCACCCTCTGACGGTGCCTATGTGCAGATCTTTCCCCGCGCGATGGAAGCGGTGAGCTATGACAGTTCGCAACTGGGTTTCTTTCATTGGGCGGTGGCGTTGCTCGGCACCTGGGCGGAATTCGTCCTTCCCGCATTGATCCTCGTGGGATTGCTCAGCCGTCTGGCCGCCATCGGCATGATCGGATTCGTGATCCTGCAATCCGCCACCGATATCGTCGGCCACGGCGCGACCGATGCGACCACACTTGGAGCGTGGTTCGACGCCGCGTCGGGCAGCCTGATCATGGATCAGCGAACCTTGTGGGTGATGGTTCTGCTGGTGATCGTCGTCAAGGGCGCCGGGCCGCTGTCACTCGACCGGCTGATGGGCCGCCTGTCCTAGGGTACGATTTGCACTCTCGGATGCGGCGACGGCTCCCAGAATCAGTGCTGCGTTGCGCATTCAGGCCCTGCTGTGCGTGATCCAGGAACAGACACCGCTCTAGGAAACGCCGAGGGCCGCCTGCACGTCTGCGTTCCAACCCAGCGTCAACTGGCCATTGTTTTCGATCAGCGGTCGTTTCATCAGCGCCGGATGATCGACAAGCAGATCAAGCCGTGGGCGTGCGCGTTCCGTTTCGCTGAGCCCACGCCAGGTCGTCGAACGCGTGTTCAGCAGCGCATCGCCGAATTGCGCCTCGGCCCGTTCAAGAACATCCGGCGGAACGCCTTCGCCGCGGACATCCACAAAGCGCACCTCTTTCAATGATTTCAGCGCCTTGCGGCAGGTATCACAGTTTTTTAGCCCATAAAGAACCATCGTGCATCTCCTCTGTTGATGCGCAAATTTCCGTCAATCCAACGTAATAGATCGCCTTTTTCTTGATTTTTCATCGGGTCGTGCGATCTTAAGAGTTGCTACACTCCTTCTGCGTGCACTTGTTCCGGGCGGCCGGCGCGATCACGGCTCGGGAGCGTGCGCAACAATGGACGCCACCGCGATTTCGGGGCACAAAGTAAATTAGAAGGAGACACGGGAAATGCCAACCGGCACCGTGAAATGGTTTAACACGACAAAAGGCTACGGCTTCATCGCCCCCGACACCGGCGGGAAGGATGTGTTTGTACATATCTCGGCCGTAGAACGATCTGGTCTGACTGGCCTGGCTGACAATCAAAAAGTCGACTATGAACTGCAGGAAGGCCGCGACGGCCGGGAAATGGCCGCAAACCTGAAGCCGCTCTGACGCAAGCTAAAAAGAACGCCGCGTCCCGGCGTGTTCACGGGACGCGCCAAGACCGGCAAAATCGTGGCATCAGTCGCACTCATCCCGCCGCAGAGAATCGCAGCAGAAGCAACACGGAGGTCGCTCGGAAAATTTGTCGGCGACTTGCGACATGAAAACGGTCGCAGAATTATGACCTGTGTGGCCTGTACATCAACGTACGCAACACGCCCCAAGCCGCCAACACTTTACTACTGAAAATTGGCCCACCACTCACGACAGGCTTACGCACCAATGCGGGGATAATCCCGGGCTGACCGAGTCGTGTCTACCCCAAAGGGGCAGGAAACAGTATGTTTCCAGCGGATCTCGTGCAATTTCTTTGAAGGTTTCGCCCCATGCGTGACGTAAGGTAACGGTCGCTCTCTCTTAGGTAGAGCCGACGCCGCGATCCATACCGCGGCAGCGACGAGCGTCCCCGATAACGGGGCCGCTCAACACGATCTCAACCGAACGCAGGGCAATCCTGCGTGGAAATGCAATTCAATGATGTGCGTCTTGCTTGTCAAACTCGCTTGAAAGCCGTGCCCGCAGTTTTTTCGCGGCGCCTTTCAAAGCGGCGCGGATGTCGGCCGCATCGTGATGGGCCGCCAACGGATCCATGCCGCGTGGCCGCGCCTCGATGGTGCAACGGATGTGCTCCGGCCCATGCTTGTCTGCGTTCTGATCCTTCAGATGAACCTCGATACGGGTCAGTCGCTCCTCAAAGTGACCAAGGTCCGACCTCACGGCTGCTTCGGCGACCTCCGCCACTCTCTCGTCACCATGAATGAAATTGTCGGTGTTGACCTGAATCTGCATTTGCAGTCTCCCTTCAGTATTATCCCAAGGGGTATGCTTGCCCGAGGCGGGTTTCAAGAGCGGACGGGCAACGTCTGATCCGGTCCGCACCTCGCTCGGGTTATTGCCACCGATCTTGCAACCGGTCCCGTCTCAGAACTCGACTCCTGCCTGGGCTTTGATGCCATCTCGGAACGGGTGTTTCACAAGTGTCATCTCGGTCACCAGATCGGCGGCTTCGATCAGCTCGGGCTTGGCATTCCGCCCGGTCAAAACCACGTGCGTCATCGCAGGCTTTTCGGTCAGCAGAAAATCGACAACCTCGTCGATATCCAGATAGTCATAGCGCAATGCGATGTTGATCTCGTCCAGAAGGACAAACCGGATATCCGGGTTGCGGATCAGCTCCTTCGCCTTCGCCCATCCTGCCTGCGCAGCGGCGATATCGCGCTCGCGGTCCTGGGTTTCCCAGGTGAACCCTTCGCCCGAGATGACAAAGGTGCACTCGTCGGCAAACCGTTCACGCAGGAAATCTGCTTCGCCGGTTTTCCAGTTTCCCTTGATGAACTGCACCACGGCACAAGGCATCCCATGCGCGATACACCGCATCACCATTCCGAACCCTGATGAGGACTTCCCCTTGCCCGGCCCCGTGTGCACGATCAGCAACCCCTTCTGGTCGGTCTTGGTCGCCATCATGCGGTCTCGCGCGGCCTTGATCTTGCGCATCTTGTCTCGATGGCGGGTGTTTTCATCTTGCATGGCTCTGTCCTGTGCGTAGGGGCGAATTTCCGATGGGTCTGCTTATACCAGCGCCTGTCGGAACGCGATGGCCAGAGCCGATTTTTTACGCGTCCAACCCGGTATGACCGTTCTTTGCGTTTGCCATATTCTCTTGAAAATCATAGGCTTTGACCGAAAAACAAGCCCCCGGCCAGGAGAGAGACACATGCTGCCTGAAACCATGAAAACGGTAGAAATGCGCGAACCCGGCAAGCCCGAAGTGCTGGTGCCCGGTGAACGAGCGGTGCCGGTCCCGCGCGATGGCGAGGTTCTGATCCGCGTGACTGCCGCGGGCGTCAACGGCCCCGATCTCGTTCAGCGGCGCGGTCATTATCCGCCGCCCAAGGGTGCGTCCGATCTGCTCGGTCTTGAAGTCTCGGGAGAAGTCTGTGCCGTGGGATCGGGGGTATCGCACTGGGCCGTGGGCGACCGTGTCTGCGCGCTCACCAACGGGGGCGGCTATGCCGAATATGTCGCGGTCGATGCCGGCCATTGCCTGCCGATCCCCGAGGGTATCAGCGAACAGGATGCCGCCGGCCTGTGCGAGACGTATTTCACCGTCTGGAGCAACCTGTTTCACGCTCAGCCCGACCCGAAAGGCAAACTGTTGCTGGTGCATGGGGGTGCGGGTGGCATCGGATCAACCGCGATCCAGTTGGGCAAGGCATTGGGCATGCGGGTGTTCACCACCTGCGCCAATGCGGATGATTGTTCGTATGTGAAGAGCCTCGGAGCGGAACGGGCTATCAATTTCAAGGAAGAGGATTTCGTGGACGTGGTGCGCGATGCCGGTGGCGCGAACCTGATCCTTGACATCATCGGCGGCGACTATGTCGCCCGCAACGTCAAGGCCGCAAGCCCGGATGCCCGCATCGTGCAATTGGCATTCAATGCCGGCTCCAAGGTCGAGATCAACCTCATGCCGATCATGCTCAAGCGGCTGGTCTATACGGGATCGACGCTGCGCTCGCGCCCTGAACGCTTCAAGACCGAGATTGCCAGCGAGTTGCGGGACAAGGTCTGGCCGATGTTTGCCGCCGGACACTTGTCGGCACAGACCCACCGCGTGTTTGGTTTCGACGCGGCGGCCGAGGCGCATGACATGATGGAAAAGGCCGCGCATCGGGGCAAAATTCTGCTCGCGCCCAAGGCCTGAACCTCCGGCCCGCGCAATCATCCCCATATATGGCGAGGTTCGCTCACCCCATGGCTGTGCTATCGACGTAAGGTAGCCATCTTTGGGGAACGCGCCAATGCAGAACCTGGCCGGTTTGGTTCTATTCCTTATGTTTGCAACGGCCCCAGCCCTGTCTTCGGCCGACACGTGGACGGGCTTCTACGCCGGCGGGCAGATTGGCAGAACCGACACAGAGTTAACCTATTTCGGCCGGACGATGACCGAAGAATCCGACACATACGGATTGCTCGCCGGGTACAATCGCATCATCGGTCACGGCATCGTGCTGGGGGCCGAACTGAATGTTGACAGGCTGAACTACGCGCAGATGCCATTTGAACACGATCTGATGGCGCGGCGGATCAAGGCCAGGCTGGGATACGACCTGGGATCGGTGATACTGTACGGCACCTACGGATATTCCGAGATCGGCGATGGCACCGGCAACAACGAGGATGGAACGGCTGTGAGCCTTGGTCTCGATTACAGGGTGAACGACGTACTCTCCATCGGCGCGGAATGGCTGCGCGATTCCTACGATTTCAAGGGGCTGGATATGGAAATTTCGTCCCTACGCATGCGGCTGGCGTTCCAGTTCTGAATCTTGCGGCGATCAATCTCCGCCCCATGCCCCGACCGTGAATTTCCGATCCGCCTCGATATCGACCGGCGTCGCGCTGTCTGGATCAGACGGGATGGCGGTGCCGCGTCCCGCCCGCTCTGCAAGACGCTTGCAGATCCCGCCGAGTGAAAGCTCTTCCAGAAACCCTTCCCGCGCATAGGCACAGGTGCCATCCCGCGTCTGCGCGCCGATTTCAAGGCTGATCTGGTCGGCAAAGGTGACGTTGGCCACGCGCATCATGCAGTCGCGCAGGATGTCTTCGCCGGGCGGATCGCCGGGCAGAAGAACCTCTTCGGGGCTGCGAGCCTCGATATTGATGTTGTGATAGCGCCCCATGCTGCGCATGCAGTCGGGATCAAGTATCGTGATGCTGTCATTCCAGCCAAAGGCCGCCGTCCTTGGTCGCTCGCCAAGCGGCACGCTATTGTCCAGAAACTCGAAATGGATCTTCTGGTTGGTTTTCTTGACCCAGTTGAAGAACAGTTGCGGCATGCCGATATTCGCTTCGACATTGAAATGCAGCATATCGTCAAGAGCCTTGTAGCGTCCGGTCTTGAGCCCGCGTTGCCATGCCCGCTCGACCGTGTCCTCGGGCGGTGTGATCATGAAGAACAGGTAGACCGTGTCGGCAAAGCGGCTGAGCAGCGTGCCGCCGGGCTTCTGATAAGGTGCGGGCATGAAACTGTCGAAGCGGAACCGATCGACAAGCACATGCGGCATCTCGGAATTGGCCGCTTTCGCCTCCATGTAGCCGTCGATCTTGCGATCGATGATCTCGAGTTCCTGTGCGGTAAACGACGAGGCATAGCGGAAATCGTCCCCGAGGCTGTCGTAATCCAGCAGGAACTTGCGACAATAATCCGGGCTGATCTTGGCGAAATCCTCCCACGGGACGTTCAGACGTCCGGCCAGCTCGCGTTGCAACGGGCGCAACGTGCTCTTGCCGGCGCCGGGACCGCCCTTGACGCTCATGAAAAGCGGTGCCGATTGGAATGGCAGGGTTCGGTAGCCCTCGCGGCGCACGGCCTCCTTGATCAGCGGTTGGATCTGCTGGCCGATCCGATGGGTGCCATAGCTGTTTGAGACCCAGTTTGTCGCCCATTTCAGCACCAGATCGCGCTCGGCAAACAATCGCCCCCTCTGGCCCACAATCCCGCCGACAATAGCGAGAAGACCGCGCAGGCACGCGCGCTCGAACGCATCACCGGGGCGGTCCACCTCTTCTTTCCATTGCACCAGAGCCAAGATTTCGGGCGCCTCGGGCGTCTCGCCGGGCGTGGATTTTTGCAGGCCGAGCCGCGCCAGCAATCCCTCGGCTTTGCCCTGGTCCGCCGGGCTGCGCGTATAAACGTCCTGCTCGAGCCGCGACGAGAGGCGTTGCGAAATACGCTCGCGCAGACGGTCGAACTCAAGCTCGAGCGACGCCATCCTGGGTTCGATATAGCCGTCCAGAATCGTCTGCGCCATCGCACGCAGATGCTCGCCCAATTCCGGATATTCCGGTCCGTCCGGTATGTTGATGTCGGCCATCAGCCGGATCAGCAACTCATGCCGGACCAGTCGCCTTGCGGTAAAGGCGTTCATCTCCATCGGCTTGCGCCCACAGAATTCCGAGGCCTCCTTGGCCTCGGCATAGGACACCGTAGATGCCTCGGGGCGATAGAGCGTGACCATCGGCATCAGGTGCGCAGGAATTTCCGAACTCAGGCCCGGGTTCCAGGCATGGAAGTCTTCGGTTTTGTCCGTCATGACCGTTCCTCCGATTGGGATATGCCCCGCGACCTAGGCCTCGCTCGCCTTGCGAGACCGGTCGCGGATCGCCTTGAACAGTGGCAGAAGGATCAGGATGATTGCAATGATCGTGATCGGGCCCGCAATCGGCCGGGTGAAGAAGATCGTCGCATCGCCCGACGAAAGCAGCAGCGACTGCCGCAAGGTCGGCTCGGCGATCGGGCCAAGCACGATGGCCAGCACCGCAGGCGCGAGCGGATAATCCAGCTTGCGCAGGAAGAATGCGCCGAACCCGAAGAAAAGCATCAGCCAGACATCATGCATGTCCTGCGTTGCCGCATAGCCGCCCACAACCGACAGGACGAAGATCAGCGGAGCCAGAACCGTGAAGGGCATACGCAGCATCCAGATGAACAGCGGGATGAAGGCCAGGTTCACGATCACTGCGAACAGGTTGGAAATATAGAACGACCCGATCAGACCCCAGACGAAATCCGGCTGGTCGGTGAACAGGCGCGGCCCCGGTGTCAGACCCCAGATCACCATGCCACCGAGCAGGATCGCGGTCGTGGGCGAACCGGGAATACCCAGTGTCAGCATCGGCAGCATGGCACCTGTAGAGGCCGAGTTGTTGGCCGCTTCCGGCGCGGCGACGCCACCGGGATGCCCCTTGCCGAATTCCTCGGGTCTCTTGGCGACAAGTTTGGCGACACCATACGACATGAGCGAACCCGGCGTCGCCCCGGCGGCCGGCAGGATACCGACAAAGAAGCCCAGGATCGATCCGATCGCCGTACCTTTCCAGCCGCGCTTCATCCCCTCTTTGGAGTCATTCACGATCCCCTTGACCGTCATCTTGGCCTCGGTCGTGGTGATCTCACCCCGAGTACTCTCGATGGTCCAGATCATCTCGCCGATACCATAAACACCGATGGCCAGAACGAGGAAATTGATGCCATGCAGGAAGCCGGGGATATCAAAGAACACCAGTCGCGGCGCACCCGAGATTTCATCAAAACCGACGGCAGCAAACACCAGACCAAGGCAGATCGACAGGATGGTCTTGGGGATGTCATCACCACCCAGCCCGACGAATGTGGCAAAGGCCAGCAGCATCAGCGCAAAGATCTCCGGCGGGCCGAAAATCAACGCGACCTTGGCCAGCAGTGGCGCAAAGACGGTGAAGAGCACGTTGGACACCGTTCCGCCGATGAAAGACGCCAGCGCGGCAGTGACGAGCGCCAGGCTCGCCCTGCCCTTCATCGCCAGTGGCCGTCCGTCAAATGTGGTGGCCACGGCGGTCGATGCGCCGGGAATACCCAGGGTGATCGAGCTGATGGCACCGCCATACATCGCACCGTAATAGATTGCGGCAAGAAAGATGATCGCGGATCCCGGCGGCACGAGAAAGGTGATTGGCAGCAGGATCGCCACACCGTTCACCGAACCCAGCCCCGGCATCGCCCCGATGAAGAGCCCCAGTGTCACCCCGACCAGTATCAGCAAGATATTGATGGGCATGAGCGACGTCATGATGCCGTCCGTGAGTAGCCCCAGAATTTCCATGGCCTTAGTCCTCCGTTACCGTGCGCGCGCCAGCTGGCCGGGTCAGTAGATGATCGAGTAGAGAATGTTGAAGAACGGCTCGGTGAACTTCATCCCCTTGGGCAGCGTGATCCGCATCAGCGCCTCGAAGAAGAAGAAGAAACCGATGGGAATCGCCGTCGAAAGGATCAGGGTCAGCGTCCAGGTGTGCCGGCCCAGAAAGCGCAGGTAATACAGCAGGAAAACCGCCATTGCGCCATACATCGAGATGATGCCTGTCAGCCCGACAAAACCGAGAAGCCCTCCGCCGACCAGCACCAGAGTGCGTTTGCCATATCCGTCAAGCAGCGGCTCTGTCGAGCGTGAGGGTGGCGAGCTTTGCCGATACCAGTTGATTGCGATCATGATGGTGCAAATCAGCATGATACCTGACAGCCAGAACGGCCAGGCCCCGCCGCCGGGGCCTTCACCGGTGATGTAGCCCACGTTCAACTCGGTGCTTTTCCACATCAGGTAGATGGAAAGGAGGGCAAGAACCCCCGCGGTGACGATTTCTGCAAGGCGCATGTTGCCCTCCTTAGACTCCGAGACTGTAGTGCAGGCTGACCGGGCTTATTCGCCCATCGACGCCAGCAGTTCCTTGTGACGCTCGACCTGGACCGCCCAGTATTCCTTCTGCTCTTCCGGGTTCATCCAGAGCGGCGAAAGGCTTTCTGACTCCATGTAGGCCTGCCACTCTTCGGTGTCGTAGATGGCCTTGAACAGATCCTGATAGTAGGCCGCCGCTTCATCCGACATGCCGGGCGCTCCGACCACGGCGCGCTGGTTGTAATAGCTGAAGTCCTGGCCCAGTTCCTTGACCGTCGGAACATCCGGGTAGGCCGACAGGCGTTCGTCCGAAAACGCAACCAGCGGCACCACGTCCCCCGCCTGATAAAAGCCCTTGGCTTCTGCGGGGTTGTTCACACTGGCCATAATCTGCTGACCGGCGAGATCCTTGGCGACCGCACCGCCGCCCTTGTAGGGGATGTACTTGATGTCGAGATCATACGCCTGCTCGAGGAAGGTAATGACAAGGCTGTCTTCCTGCCCCTTGCCCGTGCCGCCCATGACATAGCCGCCCTCTCTGACCTTCGCGAGCCACTCATCGAAGGTGGTGATGCCGCTGTCCTTGTGAACCCAGAGTACGAAGGGGTCCACGCCCATCATCGCCACGGGCGTAAAGCTCTGCACATCGATACCCAGGTTTTCCTGGCGCAGCGGCGTGGTGAAGAACGAGTTCAGCGTGACAAGAATGGTATGATCCGGGTCGTTTGTGCCTTTCAGGGCGATCAAGGCCTCCGCCCCCGATCCACCGCCCTTGTTGTTGGGCACAAGCGGACGTCTGGTCAGATCCTTCTTCTCGGAAACGGATTGCAGGAAACGGGCGATCTGGTCAGCGCCGCCACCCGCACCGGCCATGATCACGAAATCGACCGGCTTGGTCGGTTCCCACGCGGCAGCGGGCCCCGCGAGCATACCGGCAAGCGCCGTGGCACCCGCCAACTTGACAAACATACGCTTAGTAAGAGTCATCTTAGTCATCTAATCCTCCCTGGATACTCCTAGAGTTACGCGAAAGCGTCGCGCCGCACGGCCCACCGTTCAGGTCGGCGGATCTGTTATGGTTTTCCCCTCGTCTGCTCTCCGATCAACATCTCAATGCACCAGAATCACGGGCATTTTTGCCTGATCGACAATGTGCTGGGTGTTGCCGCCAAAAACCGTTTCCTTTTCGTGGCTGTCACCATAGGCCCCCATGATCAGGGTATCGGCTCCGACCTCGCGGCTGGAGGCAAGCAGAGCAGGACCGACCCTGCGCGCGCCTTCAAAGCGATGGATGGCGGCCTTGATCTGATGCGCCAGAAGATAATCCTGCAAATCCGCTGCCGTCGCCGCGTTGGGCTCTCCGCCCGATGTCAGGATCGTCACCTGCCCCGCCGCTCTCAGGACAGGCAAGGTCATGGTGACCGCGCGCGAGGCTTCCATCGACCCGTTCCAGGCAACCGTGACATGCTCGCACAGCTTTTCCGGCGGCTCGACGCCATTGGGCACCATCAGAACCGGACGCCCGGTGCGGAACAACGCCGCCTTCAGCGTGTTTGCACCAAGGTTCCTGTCAATATCCGGCTGTGGCACCGCGATGACATCGGCAAGCCGCCCGTGACGGCGTATCACATCAACCTGCTTGCCAGTCTCCTCGACCCATTCCGCCGTCGCCCGGTCGGAATGCGGATCTACGTCAGTCGCCAGGTCAAGCTTTTCAACCAGCGCCTTCAGCTCTTCGCGCATGCCCGCTTCCTCGACATCCGCGAGTTCTTCGGCCTGTTTCATCATCTGCTTGCGAAACACCGCCGGGATAGGAACCCCGAAGGGCAGCAGGTCTTCGGGCCGCGCGCGACAATGGGTGACCACCACGTGGCTATTGTTGCGATGCGCGAGCGCCGCAGCGTGCGCAAGGACGTTATCGCCCTTGCCGTCACCGCGTACCGGAACCAGGATCTTGCGTATCATGGCATTCTCCCTCAGAAGAGTCCGTCGATTTGTCCCTTTTCGTTGAGCCTGATGGCTTCGGACGATGGGACGCGGGGGAGGCCGGGCATGGTCATGATTTCGCCGCAGATGACGACCACGAAACCGGCACCGGCGGAGAGGCGCACTTCGCGGACCGGAACCGAGTGGCCGGTGGGGGCGCCGCGGCGGTTGGGGTCGGTGGTGAAGGAATACTGCGTCTTTGCCATGCAGATCGGCAGGTTGCCATAGCCCGCCTCTTCCCACTGTTTC
>NZ_JBGFGP010000179.1:0-302 GCF_041224545.1 Sedimentitalea sp. XS_ASV28
ACTGCAAGCGCGCCGAGCGCTTGAGCAAGTTGAGGGCTCCGCGCCCGGCGCGCTTGCCCAAACCGAAACCCATGATTATCAAGATCAAACCCGCAGACTCTCGTTATGAACGAGGGACCGAAGGGGGGCAGGTCACTAGAAAGTGTTTCGAACAGCCGATCCTGAGCAAGTTGTGCCGCAGCGTCTGGGCTTTGATCTAATTGTGCTTCGATGTCGAAAGTAACTTCCCCGATAAGCATCGCTGTGCCGTGCTCAACTGAACCAGTCCAAACTGACCAATTACTCAGATGATCTTCACAGAA
>NZ_JBGFGP010000011.1:0-369 GCF_041224545.1 Sedimentitalea sp. XS_ASV28
ACGACTTTATCTGAAAGGACAGCGCAGCCGGCGTGACATTCAACTCTTCGGCCGCGCGCGCAAATGACATGTGCCTCGCGGCGGCATCAAAGGCGCGCAATGCGGTGAGAGGGGGCAGGCGATCGGCCATGCCAGTTAAGAAATACTTGTCTGAAGGATTGAAAAGCCTCGTTTGTGCCTTTTATCCGCGCAACTCATATTAGGTGTCGCAGACAGATTTTCTGAATCATATGAGGCACGCCATGCTGGAAAGCACCACAACCCCCGAAATCCGCCTAATCTTCCTGAAGGCACACGAAGACCGCGCCCGTCTGTTTTTTGCGCTCTGGCGCAGGCTGTTGCCGCGCCGACATCAGCGGACGGTATGAA
>NZ_JBGFGP010000023.1:0-10487 GCF_041224545.1 Sedimentitalea sp. XS_ASV28
TCTCGGATCTGGTGCGCAAGATGAAGGGCCGTTCGTTCCACAAGGTGCAACGGGAGTTTCCAGCCATCTGAAAGCGCTACTGGGGCTGCCGGTTTTGGGGGCGAGGGTCCTTTTCAACCACCAACGGTGCCATCACCGAAGACATCCTGCTTCAGTACCCGGAACAGCACATCGCTGATCCTACCGGCGCCAGCCGGTAGTCGTTCAGTCTTTGACGGAAGCGTATCTTGCGTTTTCAAGATTGTTTGGCCGCCGCGAAGTGCTGGGCATGGCGATCGGCGCTTCCGATGCGGAGCCGTTCCGGACGGAGTTTCCGCGCGATCTCGTCAGCTGCGGCCTCTCCGGCGTGAAGCTGGCGATCGGCGATGCGCATGGGGGCATCAAGGCCGCCACGGCGCGGGTGCTGTCGACCACCTGTCCGCGCTGCCGGATATGTCTCAGGTAATGGCGGGATGCTCTAGCTCCGGCGTGGTTGTCCGCAGATGGCTCTTGTAGATCGGAGGCAGGTCTTTCAAAGTAAGCGCCCGATTTCTACCGCAGCGGCTGGTCCTTGACGCGGGCAATAATGTCCGCTCGGCGACGAAGTCGTCGAGGAAGCTGTGCCACTCTTCGACGGACACGCGTGCGGATGCGAGCATATCACGTATCTCGTCGATGCCTTCGTCGGTCAGCGCGGTGATGTAGTCGTCGTGCCCGACATGAACGCTGACGATATTGCCGTAGGTTAGGTTGTCGTCGTTGCTGACGATGGCCTCGAGCAGTTCGGGATCTTCGCCCAGGCGGGTGGCGACATGTGCGATGGAGCACACGTAGGTCGTTGCGGACATCACGCGGCCTCGTCGCGTGATTGATCCGTCTGGCTCCAATTCCAAGGGAGTAATTCGGCCAGGCGGTTGTTCATGTGATCGTGGATGCGATCCAAGACGTCGGCGAGGTAGGCCTGCGGATCGAGCCCGTTCAACTTGGCGGTCTCAATCACGGTCATGGCGCGAGCGAGGGTTTCACCACCGGTGTCCGAGCCGGCGAATAGCCAGTTCCGCCTTCCGAGGCCAATGGGTCTCAGCGCGCGCTCGGCGGGATTGTTGTCGATGGCCACGCGCCCGTCCTCCAGGAACAGCGTGAATGAAGCCCAGCGGCTCAGCCCGTAGCGGAACGCCTTGGCCAGATCACTCTTACCGGGAATACGGGTGAGCTGCCTTTCGGCCCAGTCCCGGAACGCATCAACCTTGGGCTTGCTTTCCTTTTGGCGCACGGCCAGCCGCAGTTCGGCAGGCTTGCCGCTGATTTCCCGTTCGATGTCGTAGAGCTTGCCGATACGGTCGAGCGCCTCGCGCGCGATTGCGGATTTCGTCGCGGTCCAGACATCGTGAAAGTCGCGCCGAAGATGCGCCCAGCACGCGGCTTCCCGGAACTGGCTCTTGCCGTCCGGATCGGCGGCATAGAGCTTGGCATAGCCCTTGTAGCCATCGGCCTGGAGAATGCCGCGGGTTTCGCCGAGATGGGCAAGGACGTGCTCTTCCCTCCAGTCCGGGGCGAACCGGTAGACCGCACCGGGCGGGGCCGTGCCCGCCCATGGGCGCTGATCCCGGACATAGGCCCAGATCCGGCCTTTCTTGACGCCCTTTCCGAGCCCCTTGTCGCGGCGGCCGCGATCGAGAACCCGGATGGGCGTGTCATCTGCGTGCAGAAGATTGCTGGCCATGATCTCGGCCTCGATCTTCTCGATCAGCGGCGCCAGCGTCTTCATTGCCCCGCCGCACCAGTCGACCAGGGTCGTGTCCGGGATGTCTGCCCCCATGCGGGCGAAGATCTCGTTCTGACGATACAACGGCACGTGGTCGTCGAACTTCGAGGTCAGCACATAAGCCAGAAGGTTCGGGCCCGCCATGCTCCGTGGGATCGGACGGCTGGGTGCCGGGCTTTGAACCATACGCTCGCAGCGCCGGCAGGATTTCTTGATACGCGCGATCTCGATGACCTTCAGCTGGGCTGCAATCATGTCGATCAGCTCGCTGACATCCTCCCCGACCACACGCAGATCGCCCCCGCAATCCGGACAACTGTCGCCGGGGTCAAGCTCGCGGCGTTCGCGCGGCGTGTCCTGCGACACCTTCGGACGACGGCGCCTCGACTCCCGCGGTTCGGCTGGTTCCGGGGTCTGGTTGTCCGTCTCCGGCTCATCGTCGCCTTCCGGCGGCAGTTCATCCGCCTCGGCGAGCGCAACCTGCAGGTCCTCCAGCGCCAGTTCCAGTTGCTCGATCTCCCGCTCGATCTTTTCCGAACTGGAGCCGAATTTCTGCTTCTGCAATCTGGCAATCCGGACGCGCAGCGCTTGAACCAGCAGATCATGCGCCCGCAAACTGGCGGACATCTTCTGGTTTTCCGCCTGCAACGCGGCGATCATCGCCTTCAGAACGGCGGGGTCATTGGGGAGAGGCGTGGCTTCTACGGGCATGGTGGTGGATACCATCCTCCCAGATCAGACGCCATAAAAACAAACGATTCCAGAGAGATAAATCAGCCCGTCCGGGCTGGTGGCGTGCCCCAATCCGGCCTGCGCCAGTCGATCCCCTCCCAGAGCATGGCCAATTGAGCGGCGGTCAGACGCACGCTGCCATCCGTTGCCGCGGGCCATGGGAAACGCCCCTTCTCGAGGACTTTGTAATACAGGCAAAATCCCTGGCCATCCCAATACAAAAGTTTCACCCTGTTGCCTCGGCGCCCCCGAAACGCGAACACGGCACCGTTCGATGGCCGCTGCCGCAGGGCGTCCTGCGCGATGGCGGACAGGCCCGCGATACCCTTGCGCATATCAGTGTGACCGCAGGCCAGGTAGACCCGAACGCCGGTGCCCGGGCCGATCATGCCGCCTCCACCGCCTGGATCAAACGGGTCAGCATCGCCGCGTCCACACGGGCATCGACCCGGAGGCTGCGGCCCTCGCGCAGAACCACTTCGATCAGCGCCGAGCTCGCGTCAGGGACGCAGGCTTCTGGCGGTCCGGACGGCAGTGCAATATCGACCGGCAAGAACAGCGCCGTGTCGTCAGGCGTCAGAAGCCCCTTCTTCCTCAGCTCGTATCGCCAGGCATAAATCTGCTGCCGCCTGATCTCGTGCCGATGTGCGACTTGCGATACCGTCGCGCCGTTCACCCCGACCGAAAGCACAATCGCCAATTTTTCTTCGTCGCTCCATCGGCGCCGACGTTCCACGCCCAGGATTTCGCCCCGCATCCCTGCCTCCCTGAAGGAGACGTCTTTAATGACGTCATTATGGACGTCTCTTATCAATCAACGGGACATGCGAGCAGGCGGTTCAAATCGGGCGGTTACCTTTCAAACCCACAAATCCTCGGGTCTGAAACCGTCGTTTCTATTCGTAGAAACTGGTGCGGTCCATGTCCCGTTGTCGGCAGGCTTCAGCGACGTTGCCGAGTTCTCTGACCAATTCCAGAACGCTCAGGCGTTTCTGAGCAATCTTTGTCGCCGTATCACGCAGCACGATTTACTTCGCTGTCGATGATCGTCCCATACAATGTACCTCCTTCTCAAAACTGCACGAAAAGAAGGTTAAGTGGATGCCTCAACTCATACGATAGCCGACGTTTCTGAGTGTCACGATTCTCTGACCCTCTTTCCCGATTTTGCGTCTGAGGCGACCGACATAGACATCGACAACATTGGTCAAGGGATCTTCATTGATGCCCCAGACTGAATTCAAGATCCGCTCTCTGGACAGTACGCGCCCGACATTGGTCAGAAACAGAAGAAGCAGGTCGCGCTCTTTCTTGGACAACAGGATTTCCTGATCATCAACCGAAACCTGAAGTGAGCGTCTGTCGAATGTGAGGTTTCCGCATGTTATCACCGTTTCACTCAGATCGTTCGCATAGCTGTTGGCGCGGCGGTGCAATGCCTCGACCCGGGCGACGAGTTCGTCAAAATCGAAAGGCTTGGGGAGATAATCATCCGCGCCGATCTTCAGGCCCTCAACCCGTTCCTCGGGGCTGTCCAATGCGGTCAACATGAGGATAGGGGTCTTTGATTTCCTGGCGCGCAACTTGCGACACACATCTTGCCCCTGGATTCCCGGCAACATCAGATCCAGCAATATGACATCATAATTTCCTGCCGCCACGTGCTCCAATGCATCTTCGCCACTTGGCGCATGATCAACAGACCAGCCTTCGGCAGACAATCCGCGACGAATGAAATCAGCTACGCGTGTTTCGTCCTCGACAAGTAGAATATTCATCCTGTGTCTCAACTATTCGTACGTTTGAAATCGCGGCATTGCGAGGCTGCGGGTCCTTGCCGGTCGCGCGACATGTTTTGCAAGCGGTCTGGCGAGCATCAGCCCGTTTCTCGAAGTAGATCGGTTTGAACAATTTTAAACTGTGGTGACTTTGGCAGGCTTATGATGATTCTGAGCCCGCCCTCCTGGCGGTCCTGAAGGTCAACTGTGCCGGAATGAGCTTCGACGATCGATTTCACGACCGGAAGCCCGAGACCATTACCTTCGATCCCTTGCCCCGAGGCATTCGACCCCCGAAAGAATCGGTCAAATACCTGGGATTTTTCTGCGGCGCTCAGGCCGGGCCCGTCATCTTCGATGGTGATCGTGCAAGACGAGAGCCCATCCTCCAGAATTGCTCTTATTGTCGGGCCTCCGTATCGCCGGGCGTTCTGCAGCAACGCGAGCACGGACTGACGAACCCTGACCTCATCGATCAACGCCATCACCCTCCCTTCAGGGCTTTCGACCTGGACCGGCTCGGGAAACATCGCCACGGCATCATGCACCACCTTTCGCAGGTCGGTTTCCTTGCGATCCAGTCTGAGTTGACCGGCCTCAAACCGCGCGACGGTCAGCATATCATCAACGATCTGGTTGGTGTGTTTTGCAGAATCCCGAATGCGGGCGAGTGAGTCTGAAACATCCTCTGATAGAGTGTGCGATGTCCGCAGGGTCACGTCGGCCTCGCCGAGAATAATTGCCAGTGGCGTCCGCAGCTCATGGCTGATGTCAGCCATCAAACGTTTGCGGTTCTCCTCGCCCATCTCAAGCCTGTCGATCAGTCGCTGAAGCTCGGCCGTTCTGGCTGCTACGGTAGCCTCAAGTTGCCTCTTTTGCTCGGCGCGGCTTGCTTCGCGCGCGGCCAGACCTTCCGCCATGTTGTTCAGCAAAGTGCCCAATTCCCTGAACTCGCGGCTACCACCAAGGATCACGGGCCTGGAATAGTCTGCGCTACGCAAGTGGCCAATACCGTCGGCCAGCAAAATAAGGGGCTTTCTGATCTGACGGTTGAATGAAACAAGTGCGACCAGCAACACACCGATTGCCGCAAGAACGATCACGTAAACCAATCGTTCATTCCATTTCCTGAAGGTGGCGGCCGCGGTCAACACTTCGTCGACCTCTTCCAGTTCCTCATCAAGGGCGGTCTGGATCTTTTTATCAAGCTCATCATCAATGTCGCCATCCAGAAGGGCGGCCAGGCGCTCGATCCTGATAAATGTCTCGATCGGGCTACCCTCTTCTGAGAGCTTCGCGATAGCCGCATTGACGGCTTCTATATCGTCCTCGATCTCATCGAGAAGCTCCAGTTCCTCGAACTCCTCTTCGCCCACCATCTGGATTTCCCGCGCGATATTCATTCGAATTGCATTCAAAGTCTGGGCGATTTTCTCCTGCAGTACTGTCTTTCTGACCCCGTCGTCCCGGTCGCCGATCAGAAGGGCGTCACCGTGTTGTTTGAACAGGCGGTACAGGTCTGCCTCAAGCCTCAGGTGCAGGCCATAGGATTCCTGTGCCAGAGATATCCGGGCATCCCACCACCGGGCTTTATCAAGGCTGTACAGGGTCAGGCCTGCTAACCCGCACAAAAAACCGACCAGTACAGCGGCGTAAATTCCGAACAGAATAGATGAACGCATATCAGGTGACCGTTGAATCCTGTTCCAGATTAAGCGGAACCGTGTCTTCGGCCAATATGATAGTGGCCGAAGACAGTTCCCGAAAAGCATCGAGCAGTTCAGTGTGCTGATGCCGGTAAGACGCCCACCTGATGGAAGAGATGACAACAACATCAGCTTTGCCCAGAACAGCGCGGGCCAGATCTATGCGCAGGGTCTGAATTGGTAAAAGACCCTTGCCGTTCTCGGCCAACCGTTGATCAAGGCCACCGGAGGCCGAAAGCAGGTCAGACAGACCAAAGGCCCGCAGGACCTTTGCGATCCTCTGATCGTCCGGTCGTTTCGGACACATCAATGTCGCGGATCGGCGCAAACTGCCTTGAAGTCCGACATGAACGTCTCCGATAAACGCGACTTTCGGAGATCTATCCCGACCGTCGTAACAAACATCTATATCATCGCCTGTGTCGAGCCCGGCAATGATGCGTGCGAGTCTGTTTGTATTTTTGCCTTTCAGCGTCGAGATTGCGCCAGGCGGTGCGACGAACGAGACCGGCATGCGATCAAGTTCCCCGGTGACTTCGATGGTAACGGGATCGGGTTGGCTCTCCGCAATTCGCGTTACGTCTGGCTCCGAGAGCAGGTTTTCGGCCTTCTCGCGCGCCACGCTCCATGCGCAATAATGGTCCCACGCCCCGGCAAGGTTCTGCAACGGAAGGGCGATCAACGCCAGAACCGAAAGACTGGCAGCGACCGTGGCTGGCGCAATGCCCGCCTGGCCGGCTTGCCACAGCATCAGTAGGCCGGTCATCGCCACACCCAGTTGCAATATGGCCTGCAGACCGGCTGTCCTGCCGCGTCGTGCCAGCGCGTCGCGGCGCAGCGATGCGCCCTGTTTGTCGAGATTGCGAAGTTCGCGGTCGGTGCGGCCCATCAGGTCCAGTTCGGGCGCGATTGCGATGCGCTCGATCATCGAGATCGCGATATTGGCACGTTTCCGGCGCAGCTTCTGGTGTCGGCGGGCCAGATGCCAGGCCAGCAACCCCATGGCGAGCAGTGCACAACCGAGCGAGGCCATGCCATAGACCGCCAGCACGGGATCGAGAAAATACAGAATGGAGACAGCCCCCGGAATGACAATCGATGCGGACAGGACATCCGGTAATCCACGACCAAACCAGATGCGTGCCGCAGACAGGTCGCCGACAAATCGCAACGATAGCGCGCCAACCCGGCGTTTTTCATGCCGCGATTTCGGAAGCCGGGCTATATGCCTGTAGAGCGTGCGGCGCAATGAGATGGCATAGCTTTGGCCCAACGCTTCCGCGCGATATCGTGAAAGAAACAGGCAGGCGGCTGCAACCCCACCAGATATTGCCAGTTGCAGGACAGTGCTCATTGCGAGAGCTTTGCCTGCATGAAGCGCGGCAAAGGCGTCCCGTGTCGCAAATGCCGCAAACGCGAGCGCAACCGCCTGCACGATACCGCACAGAGTGAGGAGGACCGCATCGACGATGCGATCCCTCGTGGCGAGTTTCGTGAGGGCGGTCATGCGGCCACGTTCACCGTCTTATGCCGCATGAGCGGTGCTACATGTTGGGCGATGATCGCAGGCGACCAGAGATTTTCGCGCGACAATATCGGAATGCTGGTGACCTCCGCCGCCTCGGTAGCGGCCAGTGGCGAACAACTGACCATTCCGGAGATCGCGAAGGGACGAAGAGCTGCCTTTTCCAGAACGGTCACCCCGCCCAGGGCGCTCAGCGCATCCGGTGCGGCAAACAGGATGCCATCCAACCGGTCCCGGATGCGCGAAGATTGCAATATTGCCCGCGTTTCCTGCTGGAAGACACCGTCGGCGATCTCGACCACAACGATCTCAGCGCCGCGCGATGCTGCGGTTGCAACCAAAGTATCGAAACCGGATTCGATCGCTTCGAGTGGCATACGATATGTGGTGGCCATGCCAACGTCTGTAAAATCAAGAGCCGGGACCCCGCCGTCCTCAAAGCTGTTGAAATCGCCAAACGCGCCAGTTCCGGTGGCCTTGACCCCGGCGACGGCATATCCGGAACGCATAAGCCCGTGGCAAAGGCTTGATGCGGCCGTTGTCTTGCCGGAGTTCATCGATGCCCCGAAGACACCGATGACCGTTACCTGGTCATTCGCCGGCAGTGATGGCAGTGCATAGTCTGCCACGTTGATCACCTGGCCCTTTGCATTGGTCAGAAGGCCGACAAGTTTCAATCGTGTCGGGTCTTCCATGTTATCATGGGCGGCGTCCACGCGACCGGCAATGCCACCGCCAGCGACGAGATCGATAAGATCGTCATCAATCACGGCACTGGCAAGAAACTGGTCCGGTGCGTATCGGTCGCCCAGGCAAAGGACGACGTAATCGCCCGGGTAGCTGACCGAGGCGCGACGCTCCGCCAACTGGATTTTCTTGTGATGACCGATCTCGGCAATCTCGCAGAGTATAAGATCTCCTGCTTTTGCGGCGTCAATCTGCATAGAAAGCCCATGTACGTCGGACCGGTCGACCCTGCGGGTTGTAAATGCCCATTTTGCGCTTTCGCAGGCGACGGAAGAGATTTGGGAAAAATGTGTCATGCTTTACTCCGTATCTGGCTGTTCAGTGAAACCGTTTTGCCGATTTGATATGAGGAGAATTGCAAAGGGGAATGACGGGATGCCATGCAATCGGATGAACGGCAAATGAACACCTTGTCAGACCAACGCTTCAGCTCGAAACCCGGTTACAACAAGTCCGATCTCCGGAGTTCTCTTGTGGACGGTCAAGCAGAATGAGCGAATGAGGGTCCTCGGTCAGTCATCACCACCATCGCCATCGCCATCACCATCTCCGCCACCGTCGCCATCACCACCGTCGCCGTCGCCATCACCACCGTCACTGTCGCCATCACCACCGTCATCGCCGCCGCGGCCGTCGTCCCCATCTGTTCCATTGTCGGTCCCGCGATCACCCCGATCTTGGTTCCGATTTTCTTGACCGGCGCGGCCACCGGCGTCACCTCCCCTGTTTTTTGCCCCCATACGCAATTCGATGATGGTGATGCGGTTGTCGCGGTTCTGATCGATGTCCTCAAGCAGACTGCGTGCGCCAGCTTGTCCAAATGCGGCGGTCAGCTCGCTCAAGCTCAAGACACCGTCGGAATTTGTATCGACAGACCGAAAACTTGCAGTCTGCGCCGCTGCCTTGTTGAAATGGCTGTCGCCAAGAAGAAAGGTGAAAGCCAACAAAACGACGCAGGTCAAGTAGCTGCAAATGCCCAACCTGCGTTGCGCTGACCTAATTCCAGTCTTTGCCACAGACGATCCCCTGCTTGTCGGTTGCTTCTGTGAACCAACGGTATTTAAGCCCAGTAGGATAATATGCCTTGCAGAGATGGAAAGGGCATAAATGGAATATGAACGTCTGATGAACGCGGCCTTGATGATGCGGCCTTTGCCTTTGCTATCTTCGAAGGGACCGGAACGAAATCACCTATACCAAGGGGTAGTGTCATATACGTATTCTCTGATGCGGGCGAAGTTCATCTGTGGCATACTGTACAGGGAGTTCGTTGGGAGACATCGTATGTTTCATCGGTTCTGGAAGGTCTCTTCGGCCTTTCTGGTGGGTTTGGTCGTTACCGTTTCGGCTGCGAGCGGAAATGGTCTCGCCGCGCCTTCGGGGCCGGTGGTTCTGGTTGTTTCCGGCGCGATCAAGGTGACCAACCAAGGCGAGACTGCCGAGTTCGACATGGCCATGCTCGAGGCCCTCGACAGTACCGTGATCGAGACGACGACGCTCTGGACGGATGGTGTCCAGCGGTTCCGCGGAGCGTCTCTGGTCGCATTGACAGATCTGCTTGGTATCGAGAGCGGTACGCTGCATGCGGTAGCCATGAACGATTACTCCACTGATATACCGGTGTCTGATGCCGTCGATGGTGGTCCGATTATCGCGTATGAGTTGAACGGAGCGCATATGTCGCTGCGCAACAAGGGGCCGCTGTGGATCGTGTATCCATATGACAGCGACGACGTCTACAGATCGGAACAAATCTATACCCGCAGCATCTGGCAACTCGACAGAATCGAGGCAGTGCAGTAGAGCGGTTTGCGATACACCGGCCTGATTGAACGGAATTTTTTCTTGTCCACCACCACTCACGGACGCTTCAGAGCCGGTCTGATCCTTGCGATCGTGACCGGCTTTGTTGTCTTTTGCGTGGTGACGCTGATGGCAATTCACGTGGCAAGAGACCTGCGTCTGCTTGAAACCGCCAGTTCCGACAACATGCAATGGACCATTACCCAGGCCGAGGTCGAATATCTCGGTATGCTCGCGGAAGTTGAGGCTGTTCACCTTGAGCACAAATCCGATCTGAGCGATGTCAGACGCCGTTTTGACATCTTTTACAGCCTGACCTGCCCCCCTTCGGTCCCTCGTTCATAACGAGAGTCTGCGGGTTTGATCTTGATAATCATGGGTTTCGGTTTGGGCAAGCGCGCCGGGCGCGGAGCCCTCAAATTGCTCAAGCGCTCGGCGCGCTTGCAGTGGCG
>NZ_JBGFGP010000109.1:0-132211 GCF_041224545.1 Sedimentitalea sp. XS_ASV28
CGCCACTGCAAGCGCGCCGAGCGCTTGAGCAATTTGAGGGCTCCGCGCCCGGCGCGCTTGCCCAAACCGAAACCCATGATTATCAAGATCAAACCCGCAGACTCTCGTTATGAACGAGGGACCGAAGGGGGGCAGGTCACCGGCACCTGCAGTTATGAAGCGATCGACGCCAAGGATTATTCCGGGCGCACGCTCAATATAATCACGCATGCAATCCCCGTGATCGGCGAGCCGACGGCGCTTCATGCGGAACAATTCGCAGAACTGACCGGCGCTGATGTCAATGTCGTCCACGTCCCGTTTGGCGATCTGTTTCAACGGATCATGATCCCGTTCCAGAGCGGACAGAACGCCTATGACGTTCTGTTCTACGGCTCGCTCTGGATCGGTGATTTCAACCGCTTCCTCGAACCGGTGCCCGAGAGCTATCTCAACTCGACCGGGATGGCGGACGTCACCGACAGTTTCAGAGGGGTCGCCACATGGAACGGGCAGATGATCCAGTATCCGATGGACGGTGACCGCCATTATCTCAAATATCGTACCGATGCTTTCGAAAACGACGCGCTCAGAGCCCGGTTCCAGGCTGAAACCGGGCGGGAACTTGCCGTGCCCGCGACATGGGAAGAATATAACGAGATCGCCCGGTTCTTTTCGGGCTTCGACTGGGACGGCGATGGCGAGATCAATTACGGCTCGGCCGAGGTGGCCAAGCGCGACGACCTCATGTTCTCGGCCTTCATCAGCCGCGCCGCACCCTATGCAAAGCACCCGGATGTGACGGGCGGCTTCTTTTTCGATCTCGAAACCATGGAGCCGCTGATCAATACCCCGGGCTTCGTGCGCGGACTGGAATTGTTTGTTGAAGCGCAAGAGGCCTTTCCACCGGGCGGTACGAATTTCGGCCTTGGCGATGAGATATTCTCCTTTGGCGGTGGCCAGACCCTCATGAGCTATTCCTGGGATGATGCCTTTGTTCAGGCGCAGCAGGAGGACAGCCGCATTCGCAACATGGTCGGCGCGGCACCGCTGCCGGGTGCACGCGAGGTGTGGAATCGGGCCACTGGCCAATGGGATAAGTTCGATGAACCGAACCGCGCGCCTTACATGACCTGGGGCTGGTCCTCCGCCGTATCCGCATTGTCCGAGGAAAAGGAGATGGCGTTCGACTATCTCTGCTTCTTCGCCAACGAGGCGAACACTTCGCACGATCTCCAGATCGGGCGGTTCGGCGTGAACCCCTATCGCAACAGCCATTTCGACAGTGCCTTCTGGCAGAACCTCGGATGGGATGCGCAGGTTGCCGACAGCTACGTCAACACGCTCTCGGAAATGGAGCTGAGCAACAACCGGGTCTACGACCTGCGGGTGCCGGGCGTGGGTCAGTTCATGTCGTCGATGGCAAACGGTGTGGCCGAAGCGATGGCCGGACAGAAGAGCGCACAGGACGCTCTGGATGACGTTGCCGATGAATGGCGCGCGATCGTTGACCGCATTGGCGAAGACCGCTTGCGCGACGCCTATGCCAATGTTGTCCGCCTCGAAGACAACGCGCACCAAGGCGGGTCGCGATAAACCTGACCTGTCTGCCACCACTGCCTGGCACCGAAAACTTCAGGACGCCATGTGTTGCCGGGCGTTTCGGGTTGATCGTGAAGTGCCCAGATTTTCAAAAGCGGGGAGGCTGGCGCAGCCTTCCTCACAATCCATCAGCGAATCCAGATGCTCCAGCCCAAACATTTCTTCCTTCTCCCAGCGCTCTTGACGCTTCTGGCGATTATCATCTTCCCGCTGCTCTTCACCGTGCGGGTCAGCTTTTCGAGCTGGGACGTCTATCAGGCAGGGCTCGACTATATCGGCGCGCGCAATTACCTGAGGGTGTTTCAGGACACGCGCTTCTGGGAAAGCCTGCTCCGACTCTCGGTGATGAGCGCGATCAGCGTGAGCCTGCAATATACGCTGGGGTTCGCACTGGCGCTTGCGGTCTGGAAACAGACGAAGGGCGGGCGACTGTTCCGGGTTCTGTTCCTGGTACCGATGATGACCACGCCGGTGGTGATGTCGGTGATATGGCGCACCATGTTCCATGAAAGTCTGGGGCCGGTGAACGACCTTCTGTCGGTCGCCGGGATCGGACCGGTGCCGTGGTTGTCGAGCGCCGCAGGCGCATTTGCCAGCGTCATCATCGTCGAGGTGTGGCAATGGACTCCGTTCATGTTTCTGCTGTTGCTGGCCGGTCTGGTCTCGCTTCCGCGCGAGCCCTATCTGGCCGCTGCCATCGATGGCGCGGGGCCGTGGCGCACCTTTTGGCAGGTGACCTTTCCGCTCATGGCGCCGATTTCCATCGGGGCGGTGATCATCAGGTTGATCGAAGCATCCAAGATCATGGATACCGTTTATGTCCTGACGTCGGGCGGCCCCGGCACGGCGACGGAAACGCCGTCGTATTACATCTATATTCGCGGCTTGCGGGATTTTCAGGTGGGGTATTCTGCGGCCCTGTCCATCACCTACCTGGTTTTGATGATCGTCAGCCTGACCATCATCAGCAAGCTGCTCATGAGATTTCTGATCGGAAAGGACAGCTGAGATGAACCGGACCTATCTGATCCTGAAATACCTGTTTCTGCTCGCCTGGTCGATCTTCGTGGTGTTCCCGTTCCTCTGGGCGCTGAGCACCTCGTTCAAGGACGCAAATGCGGTCACCAGTGGCGCGCGCTATATTCCCTGGCTCGAATTCGAACCGTCCACCCAGGGCTGGAAGTCGCTTTTTGCCTCTGGCAGTCAGGGTATCAATATCGTGACGCCCTTTCTCAATTCGGCGACCGTGACTCTTACGGCAAGCGCGATCAGCCTGGTTCTCGGGACACTCGCGGCTTACGGGTTGAGCCGATACCAATTCCGCGCCGGCTTCGTGAAAAATTCGGATATTACCTTTTTCTTCATCTCGCAGCGGATCATGCCGCCTATCGTGCTGGCCATTCCATTTTTCCTGATGCTGAGGGAGATCGGGGCGCTGGATACCATTTTCGGGCTGGTAATTGTCTATATCGCATTGCTCTTGCCGATTGCCGTTTGGGTGATGATCGACTTTTTCGGCTCGATTCCGAAGGAGTTGGACGAGATGGCGATGATCGACGGCTGCACCCCTGCCGGCGCGTTCCTTCGGGTCATCCTGCCCAATTCTCTGGCGGGGCTGGTGGTGGCGGGAATGTTCTGTCTGATCTTCGGCTGGAACGACTTCTTCTTCGCCTTCACGCTGACATTCACCAAGACCCAGCTTCTGCCGGTGGCAATCGTGTCGCTGAATTCATCGGTCACGCCGTGGTGGTCGCTCTCTGCCTTTGCGCTGATCTCGGTGACGCCGCTGGCATTGGTCGCCATTCTTGTCGAGCGGTTCATGTCGCGCGGTTCTCTCTCCGGCGCAATTCGGTAGACCCATGCTGACACTCGAGAACCTGTCCACCGCCGACACGAAACGGCCTCTCGCCGGATTGAACGCCCGCTTCGAGGCAGGCAAGATCTATACAATTCTGGGGCGCACCGGTGCCGGCAAGACCGAATTGTTGCGGACCCTGATCGGCCTTGATCCGATCCGGAGCGGAGCGATCCGGCTGGATGGCGCCGATCTGCTGCACAGGCCGGTGCGGGCGCGGCAAATGGCAATGGTCTATCAGCAGTTCATCAATTATCCGCATCTGAATGCACTGCAAAACGTGACCTTTCCCCTGCGCCGGCAGAATGTCGACAAAGCGACAGCGGTCGCACGCGCACGCGAGGCGCTGGCCCTTGTCGGTCTGTCGGATTTCGAGACGCGGATGCCCTCGGAGTTGTCGGGCGGTCAACAACAGCGGGTCGCGCTTGCCCGTGCTGTCGTAAAAAACGCGCGTATCCTGCTGATGGACGAACCGCTTGCCAATCTGGATTACAAGCTGCGCGAACAGCTCCGCGAAGAATTTCCGCGCCTGCTGCACAAGAATGTCGACGGGGTGATCCTGTATACGACGACCGAACCGGGCGAGGCGATGCAACTCGGGGACGAACTGATTGTCATGCACGACGGCAAAATCATCGCTCATGGCGATCCGGGTGATTTGTTCGACAACCCGCCGAATGTCGAGGTGGCGCAGTTGATCAGCGATCCGCCGATCTCGGTCTGCGACGGCCGCATCCTTGGCGGCATGGCATGTTTCGCGGACGGATCGGCCACCGGGCTTGCAGGTGGTGGGCTGCGCGATGGAACGGCGGTGCGGATCGGCATCCGGCCCGATGCACTCGCAATCGGCGGAGACATCGCCGCCCGCGTCACGCTCGCCGAGTTCTCGGGTTCGGATACGATTTTGCATCTTCAATTGCCGTTTGGTCAGGCGGCAATGCTGCTCGATGGTATCCAAGAGTTTCAACCCGGCCACAGCCTTGATGTCGCGCTCGACGCGCGAAGCCTGCTGCTCTTTTCGCAAGAGGGCGCAAACATCACCGGGAGGATCGGCTGATGGCAAGGATCGTCCTCAGGGGTCTCGGGCATTCTTACCGAGACGCACCGCAATGCGAAACGGATTACGCGCTGAAGCCTGTCGATCTGACATGGGAGGATGGCAAGACCTATGCGCTTTTGGGTCCTTCGGGCTGTGGCAAGACGACGATGCTGAACATCATCTCCGGACTTGTCACGCCATCGACGGGCCGGTTGCTGTTTGACGGCAAGGATATGACCGGCGCGCGGACCGGCGAGCGCAATATCGCACAGGTATTTCAGTTTCCGGTGATCTACACGACCAAGACCGTGCGCCAGAACCTCGCCTTTCCGCTGGAATGCCGCAACTGGCCGTCCGCAAAGATCGCCGAACGGGTGGACCGTATCGCCCGTCTTCTTGACCTGTCCGACATCCTCGGCGCACCGGCGCGCCGGCTGAGCGCGGACCAGAAGCAGCTTGTCTCTCTTGGGCGCGGGCTCGTTCGGGACGATGTGAGCGCGGTGCTTCTGGATGAGCCGTTGACGGTCATCGATCCGCAGATGAAATTTGCGCTGCGCCGCAAATTGCGCGAGATCAACCGCGCCACCGGTATCACCATGATCCTCGTGACACATGATCAGAGCGAGGCAATGTCATTCGCCGACGAGGTCGTTGTCATGAAAGACGGACGGGTTCAGCAGGCAGGGACGCCCGAGCACCTGTTCGCCCGTCCGCAGAACGAGTTCGTCGGCTATTTCATCGGGTCCCCGCCGCTCAACATTCTTGCTGCGGAACCCGGGAACGACCGCCTGAATTGCCCGGCGCTTGGTCTTTCCGTCAGCCTGCCGCGCGATGTCGGGAGCAGCGACCTGAGCTTTGGCGTTCGACCGGAACATATCCACTTGGTCGAAGACGCGGCGCCGTGGGCGCGGGTCGAAACGGTGGAGAATCTGGGGGTCGAACGCGTCTTCACCCTGCGCGCGGCCAACGGAGAAGCCATCAAGGTCAAATCGCGCAGACACAAGCGCCTTGCAGCCGGGGCGGATGTCGGGCTTTCGGTGAACCTCCGCGACCTGTTGGTGTTCGGAAATGGCCGCTTGCTCGGCGATGGCGAGGCCTATCTTCCCTCAGAAGATGTCGGCTGACCGATCCCCTCGGCCCGGAAAGGCGACCGCGCATCATGAGAGCTTATTCCGGGATTGCCGGTATTCGCTGGGTGACTGGCCGGTCTGATCCCGAAAGGCACGGTTGAATGTGCCAACAGAGGCAAAGCCGACGTCATAGGCGATAGACAGTATCGGGATATCGGCGCGCGCTGGATCGGACAGGATCTGCCGGGCCGCCTCGATCCTGCGTTCGTTGATGAATTGCGCAAAATTCCTGTATCCCAGCCCCTTGTTGATCGCCCGCCGAACGGTAAGATCCACCGCGAACTTCTCGCCAGTTTGCGCACGGTTGTGATCTTTGCCCTGAGTGGCACGCTGATCGTGTTGGGGGCCAAATCGGGGGTTTTCCCGGTTTACACCGAGATCAGTATCTACGGCTGGGCCTATTTCGGTCTCGGCACTGCGGTGTTGATCATAGCGCATGATACCTGGTTCTACTGGTCCCATCGGTTGCTGCACTATCCGCCGCTTTTTCGGCGTTTCCACCGGCTGCATCACCGCTCGCACAATCCGACACCGTTTGCGTCCTACAGCTTCGATCTCGGAGAGGCCGTCGTGAACGCCATATATCTGCCGCTGATCCTGCTCGTGCTGCCCGTCCATTCGCTCGCGATCCTGATATTCGTCACGCATATGATACTGCGCAACGCGATCGGGCATTCGGGATACGAACTTTTTCCAGCGAACCGGCAGGGCAAGCCGCTGTTCGGCTGGATGACCACCGTCACCCATCACGACCTTCATCATGCCCATGCCGGGTACAATCTCGGCCTCTACTTTACATGGTGGGACCGGTGGATGGGCACGGAACATCCCGATTATCTAGATGAATTCCGGCGCGTTGCACGGCCGCTTCCGGGGTGGATCCTGCGCACCCTGTTCCTGGGTTTCGCAATTCTGCCGGGTCTGGGAGCGACAGAAGCCCGCGCCGAGACCCTGACCGGTGCCTATGCCTCGCCGGGCGTCGCGATCATCGTGCAATTCGCACCGTGCGAGAGCGACACCAAAGCAACATGTGGCCGGCTGATCTGGGCATGGAGCCCCGGCGACACACCGCATGCGCAACCGGGCGATGTCATCATCACGGGCTTGCGCCGCTCGGGAACAGGCTGGTCGGGCCGGCTTCTGAACCCGGAAGACGGACGGACCTATCGCGGTTCGATCACCTTGACGGGCACGGACGCGATTGCGCTGCGGGGCTGCGCGGGACCGTTCTGTACCACGCAGCGCTGGCAATCGGTCCGCACGCTCAGGCGGGTGCTCGACAGCGTCGACTGATCCCCGGTCTTAAGCCGGAACGTCCCCGGAATGACCAAACGCGGAAAAACACCAACGAGGCGATTTTCGACCGGGGGCCTGCGTCGGGTCGGCGATGCACGGCCGGCCTGCGAGTCAGGTCGAAATTGCCTCACCGTGCCGGCAAACGAGCGGTTCGGCGCACGGTGAGGCTGTTCAGGACGTGATTAGCCGACTTTTCTGGCGGGCGGAATCGACCAGGATCCATCAAGAATGGATGGATTGGCCTCTTTGGGCCAGTAGAGACGCATCATCAGAATGAACTTGCCCTCTGGTGCAGGAAGCCAGTTCGATTCCTTGTCCTTTCCGGGCGACTCGTTCTGGATGTAGATGTCGGTCGAGCCATCGGGATTTGTTTTCAGATTCTGTCTCGGGCTGATCGAATAGCGGTTTATCGGATTCTTGACGAAAAAATACTTGGCATCGTACATCGTGATCGACCAGAAACCATCGACCGGCGGCAGCTGACCCTTGGGGAAGGTGATGACGTATTTCTCGGACCCCTTGTAGGCGCGCGCGAGCACACCGCTGCCGGATTTGGTGCTGACCGGATAGATCGCGTCCTGTGGCCGGTTGGCGCCCAAGCCTATGGCCGTAATGAGGGCACGCTGAAGGTACTCGGTTCCATAAAGCCCGGTCTTGGTGGTGTAGGACCAGCCGTTGACATCCTCGAAATCTCCGTCGCTTGCCTTGAAATGCAGCATCATCCGGGCAAAGGCGATCTGGGGCAGACGCTTTTGCAGGATGACGTCGAGTTTGCTGGCGTCGAAATCCTGCCCCGGCACGATCCCGATGGCCGCGAATTTTTCAACCAGGGCTGAATCGGCTGCGATGGGGGGGTTCGTCTTGAGCAGTTCACAGAACAGCGTGAAGAAATCCACCGCGCTCAGGGCGTTCACCTGTTCGCGAACCGGTGTTTTCATATCGATCGAAGAATCGATCTTGCCCTCGGGCGGCGTGTAATCCGTGCCGTAGGCGCTGAGCGGAACCAGCGTCATTTCGTCTTGCAGCTTGTGGACCGCTTCATAGTCCTCCGGGGTTCCGGTGCAATAGATGCGGCCAAGGATCCAGACAAGTCCGGTCCGCGATTTCAGCTCGGTAACGCCGTCCGGCAGCGTTCCGGTCCAACCCGGACCGGTGATTGCATAGGTCTGCGCCCCCGTGCCTGTCGTACGCTTGCCGGGCACCTCGAAGACGTCGGTCCAGCCGTCGAGCATCGGAAACAGCGCATAGCGATCATCCATGTCCGGCAGGTTCAGAACATAGGGTTCCTCGGTGACTTCAAGAAAACCGTAGGTGTAGAGCGTATCCGCATTCGGCGCGGTCACGTCCCGGAACGATGCATCGGGATATTGGCGCAACCGTGCCAACTGCCCCATCGGAGCCTTGGTTCCGGCGGGCTTGGTGACATTCGACATCACCCGGCGGGTATATTCCATCGTTACCAGCGGATAGGCATAGGTATAGGCCTCAAGCGCTGTCCAGAAGTCGGCGCGGTCAAGCAGTTCGTCGCTGATCGCACCTTCCAGTGCCTGCGCCTGACCTGCAAACATTGATACGGCGGTCAACCCCAGCGCTCCTTGGGAAAGCGCTCTGCGCGTGATATTCATGACGGTATTCCTCGTTTTTGATGTCATGTCGGTTCTGGATCGCAACAGAAATTTCCAGCAGCCCTTTGGACATTCGCATCCGTACGCATACTGGAATTTCCCTGTTTGTAGTGATCTGGGTCGGGTTGTATATCGACGGCGCAAAACACGCTTCGGTTTTAACGACAAAATGCACAGGCGACTGACTGATGGGCAAAATGATGACACAGCGGGCAGGCGTCCTGTCAGAGCTGCCTTCGCTGTTATGCGAACTCGGAGGAGATGTTACCTCGGTGTTCGACGGGACCGGCATTGATCCGGATACGCTCGATGCCGATACGCGTGTGCCGTTTACGCCGATGCTCACCCTGCTTGAGCGAGCGGCCCGGCAGACCAATTGTCCGCATCTGGGCCTGCTGATCGGACAGCGTTTCGATTTCGTACTGCACGGGCCGCTCGGTAAACTCATGCTCACCGCACCAAGGCTTGGTCAGGCGCTCATGGATTTTGTCACGTGCCAGCAGAGTTATTCCAGCGGTACAATCGTCTATTTGAACCAGTTCGACGACATCTGCGCCTTTGGCTATGGGACTTATGCCGCATCGCATCGCGGCAGCCAGATTCTCTATGATGCCGTTATCGGCGTCGCTCTCAGGATGATCGAGGTTCTGACGAACAGCAAAGTGAAACCGGTCGAAATACATTTTTCCCACCGCGCGCCCGAAGATGTCACGGCCTATGCGCGACTGCTGAAAATCCCGATGCAGTTCGACCAGTATCGAAGCTGTATCCTTCTCGACGCGGAGTCATTGCAGGTGACCCTGCCGAGTTCCGATCCCGCATTGCGTTGCCGTTTGCAGGCAGACATATCAAGGTCGATCCTGCGTGATGCGCCAGACCTGTTGACACGCACACGACAAGCGGTGCGCCATGTTCTGTATACAAACACACCAAGCCTGTCTGCTGTTGCCGCAGAGATGAGCCTGCACCCGCGCACCCTTGAAAGAAGATTGGCGCAGGAGGGAGAGACCTTTCGGTCGCTGCGCGACGATGTCCGCTTTTCGGTGGCCCGCGAACTGCTGGATCTGACGGAAATTCCAATCGGTGAGATCGCCGCAATGCTCGCTTTTGCCTCGCCGGGTGTTTTCTCGGATGCGTTTCGCCGCAGGAGCGGAACATCACCATCGCTGTGGCGGGCAAAGACATCGCCATCCTGGAACTGATCCATTTCGTCCGCAACGCGGCCGCCTGAGTGGTGCCCGAGCGAGCCGGTCACGCGCTTGCATATTCGCCCTGCAACTACCCAAAACCTTGGTGTGGCCCAGTCATCTTGGCTGCGGAAGGATGCCGCGATATGCGCCTACAGTCCGGATGCCGGGAAACGGGCACGGGTCTTGTAGCGGTATCCGTCAACCAAACCGGCGATTGACTCGGTATGGTCTCATTCATCAAGGTGCATATCGGGACTTCTCGTTTCTTGCGGAGGAACTGAACAGATGATGGCATGCCCCGCACATCGGGCCTTTGGAACGCCGGACAATGTTTAGCGTACTGCTCGTCCTTGCTTATGCCGCTATTCAATGTGCGGCCTTCTTTTTCGCCTTCAAGGCGATCCAGACGGCACGGACATCGCAGGGGGCGGTGGCCTGGACCGTTTTTCTCGTCGCGCTGCCAGTGATCGCAGTGCCGTCCTACCTGTTCCTCGGAAGCTGGCGCTTTCGCGGGTATATCGTTGCCCGTCGCGAGGTCTCTGAAATCGTAACGGGCATCAAGCGCCATGCCGACATCAATCGCCGCCCCGAAGAAGAGCTGACCGAAGCGACGCGTGCGTTCGAGGCAATCGCCGGTCTGCCGGTTGTATCCGGCAACGATGTATCCCTGTTGATCGACGGGGCGGCCACGTTCGATGCTATTTTCGAAGCGCTGGACAGTGCCGAGCATTACGTTCTGGTTCAGTTCTACATCGTCAAGGACGACGAGGTGGGGCGGTTATTTCGCGACCGCCTGATCGCGTGCGCCGGACGTGGTGTGAGCGTCCGCTTCCTTTTCGACGCGGTGGGAAGCAACAAATTGCCACGCTCCTACCTTTCCGCACTTGAGGACGCAGGCGTCGAGACGATCAACATCCATACCAAGAAAGGTCCGAAAACCCCGTTCCAGATCAACTTCCGCAACCACCGCAAAACCATAGTTATCGACGGGAAGGTGGGATTCACGGGCGGGCTTAACGTGGGGGACGAATATTTGTCCCGCGATCCTTACTTCGGGAACTGGCGCGATACACATTGCAGGTTGGACGGGCCCATCGTGAGCCAGCTTCAACTGGTTTTCGCAGAGGACTGGTTTTGGGCAACTGAAGAGAACCTGCGCGTTTTGCTCAACTGGAACGCGCCACACATGGATCGCGACATTGATGGGGTGATTGTTGCCACGGGTCCGGCGGACGAAGAAGAGTACGGCGCGTTGTTCTTTTGCGCAGCAATCCATTCGGCACGTTCGCGCCTGTGGCTCGCCACGCCATACATGGTGCCGGAAAACGATGTTCTGGTCGCGCTCAAGCTCGCTGCGATGCGCGGGGTCGAGATCCGGCTGCTTGTACCTGAAAAGGTGGACCACTGGCTGCCCTGGCTCGCGGCGCTGGCGTATTTCGACGAATTGCGAGCGGTTGGCATCGAGATATGGTCCTACACAAATGGCTTCATGCATCAGAAGGTCATTCTTGTCGATGACGAGATTTCAGCCATCGGCACCACCAATTTCGACAACCGGTCATTTCGCCTGAACTTTGAAGCCATGGCCGTCCTGTTCGACGAATCTCTGGCCAAAGAAGTCGAGGAAATGCTGGAAGCCGATTTCAAGGAGTCCTACCTTCTCGAGCGCGACCTTTCCGACCGTCCGGTCTGGATGAGAATTGCGGCACCTGTCTCGCGCCTCTTTGCACCGCTGCTTTGAATATTTCCTTGTAAGCCGATTTTCCACGACAGACCTTACCGGAGAGCGGTGGTCGCGCCTGACCGGCCAGATCGCAGTCTGTTTCACAATCCGGGGGCATGGCAGGTCCTCGCAAGAGACACGGTGCTCCATTCATGCAACACTGGCATGTTACAGTTCCCGAATGCGGCACTGTTATTGGCATATCCGCTGCCATCGCCCTAAGATGGGCCGGTGCGGAAGACGGGAACATGCGCGCATCATCGCGATTCGTGCAGGGAGTTTGCTTTGGCGCGCAAAATTGCCTACTGCGTCGATCAGAAACATGTCGGCTGAAAATGGGAAAATATACCGTCTCCCAAAGCGGGGAAGGCTGATTTCGGTTGGGTCCGCGTGGATGCGGATCATAGTAATTGGTGGAAACAGGATGACTAGCTACAAGAACTCAATTCTTCAGGCAACGTGTTTGGGCATGTTCGTTTTCGGGGGCTCGGCCCATGCCGGAAACCTTGCTCCGGCCGTCGATGATCCGGTCGTTGTCGTGCCGGTCACCCCAAGCCAAAGCGGATCAACGCCGTTCGATGGCTTCTATGTCGGTGGCAGCATTGGCTATGCGTTCGGCGGAGATGATCGTGTCGGCATCCGCGGCAACGCCCCTCAATTCGATATAGGCACGCTGTCCAATGACGGCGGTATCGCCGACATTCATCTTGGATATCGGTGGTTGCTGGCGAATTACATGTACGGCCTGGAACTTGGACTGGAAGGCGGCTCTGTGGGATCAGACATCGTCGGGGCGGGCTATGCCGCATCGATGGAACTGAAGAACGCGGTGAACCTCCGTTTCAACATGGGTGCCATTCTGGCTGAGAAGACGCTTGTTTACGGGTTTGCAGGGGTTGCCAAGGGCAAATTCGACTATGCAGTTTCCGGCACGGGAGCGGCCGGCCCGGTCTCGATACAGCAGGAGCCGTCCGATACCGGGTACGTGGTCGGGCTTGGTGTCGAACGCACCCTGAACGATCAGTGGTCGATCCGTGCAGAGTACCAATACGGCAACTTCGGCAAGGTTGAACTTTCCGACGCGGCAGGAAACACGACGTCTGCTACGCCGGATTACCAATCCATCAAGATCGGTGTGAACTTCGCGTTTTGATGCGATCCGCCGCCGGACTGTGACCGCGTTGATCTCATAAGGGCAGAACCACAGCGGCGATCAGCTTGCGCTGCGGCTTCGCCACCCCATCAGGTTCAGCACCGCGAATAACAGCGCGGCGACACAGACGATCGACGGACCCGCCGGGGTATCGAGCAGATAGGCCCCCTGCAATCCGGCAACCGCAGAGATCGCGCCGATGGTCGCGGCGATCCCTGCCATTGCCTCGGGCGTGCGCGCCAGACCGCGTGCGGCCGCTGCCGGAATGATCAGCATGGCAGCGATCAGCAGCACCCCGACGACCTTGATCGCGACCGCAACGGTAATCGCCAGCGACACCGTCAGGATCAGTTGCTCGCGCTTTGGATCGAGCCCGCTGGCATAGGCCAGTTCTTCGTTCAATGTAGAGGTCAACAACGCGGACCAGCGCCAGACAATCATCGCGACAACCAGCGCCGCGCCACCCCAGATCACCAGCAGATCGCTGCGCGATACGGCGAGGATGTCACCGAACAGATACGCCATGAGATCGATCCGTATCCCGGACAGGAATGACACCGCGACAAGGCCGAACGCCAATGACGAATGCGCCAGAACCCCAAGCAAGGTGTCCATCGCATACCCACGTCCCGCGAGATGGGTCACCGCAAAGGCCATGATGAGCGCAACAACGGTGGCCCCCGCAAAGACCGAGACCTGCAAGGCAAGCGACAAGGCGATGCCGAGCATGGCCGCGTGGGCCGTCGCATCGCCGAAATAGGCCATCCGGCGCCACACCACGAAGCAGCCAAGCGGCGCAGCGGCAAATGCCACGCCGACCCCGGCGAGCGTCGCGCGGGTCATGAAATCATCAAGCATCACTCGGCTGCCTCGTGACTGTGTTTGCTGTGGTGATCGTGATCATGATCGTGGCCGTGATCATGATCGTGCCGATAGAGCGCCAGCGCGCCACCGGTCCCGCTCCCGAACAATGCGCGATATTCCGGTGCCGAGGCCACCACCGCCGGCGCACCTTCACAGCAGACATGACCATTGAGACAGATGACACGATCGGACGCGCTCATCACCACGTGCAAATCGTGGCTGATCATCAAGACGGCACAGCCGGTATCCTGGCGCACCGCCTCGATCTGCTGATAGAAGGCCGCCGAACCCGGTTGATCCAGCCCTTGTGTCGCCTCGTCCAGCAACAATATGTCGGGCTTGTTGATCAGGGCACGTGCCAGCAGAACACGTTGAAACTGTCCGCCCGAAAGATGCGACATCTGCTGCTTCAGAAGGGTCGGAACGCCTGCCGCGTCGAGTGCCGCCTGGCACGCTTCACGCGGCACCCGATCCGTCAGACGCATGAAACGTTCGACTGTGATCGGCAGCGTCGGATCGATATGCAGTCGCTGCGGGACATAACCAATCTTCAGACCGGGCTTGCGCGTGACAGAGCCGCTTGTGGGTTTGGTTGCACCGATAATTGCACGCAACAGGCTCGTCTTTCCCGATCCGTTGGGACCCACGATGGTAACGATCTCGCCCGGCTCCAGCACAAGATCGACGTCACGCAGCACCCTGTGCGCGCCATAGTCAACGCCAAGGTTCCTGACAGAAATCAGGCTCATGCGTGAGCCTTGTCCGCACATGCAGGGCAGATGCCCTCGGCCTCGACAACCGTTTTTTCGATGTGAAACCCGGCCGCCCGCGCGACGGATCCCAATCCGCCCCTGGACGGTGCCGACTGCGTTTCCGCCACAGACTCGCAAAGGCGGCAGATCATGAAGGCCGGCGAATGGGTTTCGCCGGGCTGCGTGCAGGCGACAAAGGCATTCAGGCGCTCGATCTTGTGGACAAAGCCGTTCTCGGCCAGAAAATCGAGCGCGCGATATGCAACCGGCGGCTGCGACCCGAACCCTTCGTCGCGCAGCAGGTCGAGAATGGCATATGCGCCCAATGCCCGGTGTTCCTGCAGCAGAATTTCCAGAACCTTGCGCCGTACAGGTGTCAGGCGCAGGCCCTTGTCCACGCAACGCGCCTCCGCCGCGGCCAAACCACGCGAAACGCATGCCCGATGATCGTGATCCTCGAACCCGATAGGCGGTGCATTTTCAGCAGGCATCCGTCGCGCCTCACTTGTCATGTTATTGTATATCAGTTAATCGAAGCTTGATGTTATGAAATCACATAGAGGCCTCAATGTCCAGAACGCTTGCATCCCTCTCCATCTCTGCCATGCTCCTGGCGGGAACCGGCATGGCCGACGTACCCCGTGTTGTCACCGACATCGCACCCGTGCATTCGCTGGTCGCGCGCGTCATGCAGGGGACCGGGTCACCCGACCTTATATTACCCCCCGGCGCATCCCCTCACGAATACAGCTTGCGCCCCTCCGAAGCGGCCGCGCTTCAGGACGCGGATATCGTGATCTGGATGGGCCCTCAACTCGCGCCGTGGATGCGGGACGCCATCGAGACCCTCGCATCGAAAGCCGACCACCTAACCCTGCTGGAGGCGGCCGAGACCAGATTGCTCGACATTCGGGAAGGTGCGCTCTTTGAATCGCATTCGCATGGGGACGACGATCATGGGCATGATGACGACCACGCGGACGGCGATCACGCCCATGAACACGAGGACGACCATCATCACGACCATGCGGAAGATGAAGAGCACGCGCAGGACCATGGCGCACATGATGCGCATGCCTGGCTGTCGCCCGAAAACGCTGCCGTCTGGGTCGACCTGATCGCGGCGGAATTGTCCTCTGCGGATCCGGAAAACGCCGACAACTATCTCGCCAACGCAGCCGCCGCGCGCGAAGAGCTGGCAGGGCTCTCCGCCGATGTGATCGCAATCCTTGATCCGGTTCGCAGCAAGAGCTTTATCGTGTTCCACGACGCGTTCCAGTATTTCGAAGCCGATTTCGATTTCCCCGCAGCGGGCGCGATCTCGCTCAGCGACGCTGCCGCTCCAAGCCCTGCCCGGATCGCGGAAATCCAGGAACGTGTCCGGCATGAAGAAGTCGATTGCGTGCTGGCCGAGCCGCAATTCAATCCCGGCCTCGTATCGACGGTGCTGGATGGCACCGACGCCAACACCGCAATCATCGACCCGATCGGAGCCACCCTCGAGCCGGGGCCCGGCCTCTACCCCCAATTGATCCGGAATATCGCGACAACACTTGCCTCATGCCTTTGATCGCGCCCTCGATCACCGGTCAAAAATCCATGCGCATTACCGCAAGGAGCCCGAGACTGCCATGGGCTTTGGCAAAGTGACATGGTCGCGCGCGGGGGTTCGAATAATCGGGATGTCGGCCCCCGCTGGACCGCTCGGGGCCGCCCGAACAGCGGAAAGTTGCCGTTATCCCCGGCCACCGCGCCGGAACCCGCGTTGGACCTCTGCACAAGCGATGTTACCGAAATGAGCATATGATCGCCGGAGAATTCAAACTTTTCAATTGATACTGGAACAACTTGGCAACCCCATACACGTTGTGCTAGATCTAATTGAGATTAATTCACGTTTTAACACCGCTGGACGAACCCCTTCGCCAGCGTTATTCTGCGTGCGCTGCATAGACAGATTCTATGCGTTGGGGATTAGATCTGGATGTATCCCGACCACTCCGGGCTTTTCAGATCCACGAAAGTGATGGGATGAACATGCAAATGTCGTGTGCGATGCCGCGTTCTGTAAACCAGAACGCGAACAAGATTTGGCAATTCTGATGCCTAGTACAAATTCTCTGGATTCCAACATCCTGTTCGTCGGCCATAGCCTGGTCAATCATGATATGCCGGCCATTCTGAGGGCGTTCATGTCCCAGACCGGAGGAAACGGCACGGTTCAGGAGCATATCATCAACGGCTCCCCCTTGTGGTGGAGCTGGCAAAACGCCAACCGGGCTGAACTCGCCGGATTTGGCGTCAATGCCAAGCAAGAACTTCGGCTGGGGCAGACTGATGTCCTGATCCTGACCGAGGGCGTGCCGAATCCCAGCTTTGCAGAGGCGGTCGAAGGCGCGTCTAACTTCTACAATCTGGCGATTTCGTCCAACCCGAATACCAAGGTCTACATGTATGAGACATGGCATGACCTGCGGACCGGGACCGAGGGGTTTGACGTCGATTACGATCCGGAAGACGACATACCCTGGCGAGAGCGCATCGATCATGCCCTGCCCCAGTGGCAAGCCATCGTCGACGCCGTGAACGATCAGCGCGCCCCGGGTGCCCCCGAGATGCAGTTGATCCCGGTCGGGCAAGTGATGGGACGGCTCTATGATGAAATAGCCGAAGGAAACGTGCCCGGCATTACCGACATCAGGCAACTCTTTGTCGACGACATTCATATGAACGACATCGGGAACTATCTCGTCGCAATCGTTCAATACACGACCGTGTTCGGGCGACGCCCGGATGATGTGGCGCTGCAGCAATACGGGCAATGGGGCGAAGCCTTCGATGCGCCGTCAGCTGCGCTGGCGTCATTCATGAAAGACATCGCCTGGGACGAGGTGATGGGTGACACCGGCGGCGGCTTCCCCCCGGACGGGTTCATCAATGACGTCTTTATCGGTGGCGAAGGCAACGACATCTTCGACGGTGGCGATGGTACTGACGAAGTTCAGCTTGATGGCGCGTGGGACGAGTTTGAATTTTCCTTCGATGGCGCGCTGAGGATCACCGACACCAACACGTGGTCGGGGGTCAACGAAGGTGTCGACACGCTCATCGATATTGAACTTTTGACCTTCTCGGACGGAACCCACGCGGATGTTATCGTTAGCGCGGACAACGTGATCATCAACTTCATGACGGGAACGGACGTGCAAATGGCGCGCCTTGTTTTCGACACCGACAACAGCAGAGCCTGGTCGAGTTCGACGCGCACCTTTGATTCAGACGGTGTAACGCAAACCGGCCGGACCACAACCTACGATGACGGGCGGATTCTCGAAGTCGAATTTGATGACGCCGGGAACCGCGTGTCGCAGACCATGACCGACACTGCCGACGCCTATGTCTGGAATGAAAGGGTGACGACATTCAATGCGGATGGCACGATCAAAACGGGTCGTATCATAACCTTTGATAACGGACGGATCCGCGAAGTCGAATTTGATGAAGCCGGGAACCGTTCGTTGCAGACAACCACCGACGCCGCAGATGTCTATGGCTGGGAAAGCCGCACCCAGGAATTTGACGAAAAAGGCAATGTGATCGACACCTACTACGTTGACGATATCCTGTTGTTCTGACCCATCGCGTTCGCACTTGCGTCGATGCGCCAGAGCGTCTCGCGACCGACCTGAAACATCCAGTGTAACCTGATGTGTTGAAATATCTGATTTCAACGCATCAGGTGTATCAGTTTTATTGCGAAACGCTTCGGCGGATACTCATGTGCGTATTTCAGGCAGCGTGCGTGCTGAACCCGTTATGTGCGACGGCGGCTGAACCATGACGAACTGGAACACAAAAGCAATGCCGCAGGGCTGAGCCGAGAACGACAGGCTCGGCAAGCGTCATAATCACCAATGACCTCGCATCATCCGATCTCGCCTCTGGAATGCTCCTTGCCCGGAGCTTGCCATTGATGGAAACGCGATAAAGGTCCGGATATAAAGGCATCCCGCTTTGGGCGGCGCGGATATCGTGCCTATAGCATTTCGCAGTAAACCTGAATCACCTAAAACTGCCTGAAATCAAAGATTTCAACGCGTCAGGTGATACCAGATGTTTCAAGTTAATCGCGAAACGCTTTAGCCAAGCGCATAGCCCGCACCGCGCACCGTTCGTACGGGATCATCGCCGCCGTGTTGCATCAGGGCCTTGCGCAGTCGGCCTACATGCACGTCGACCGTACGGGTATCGACATATATGTCCCGGCCCCAGACCCGGTCCAGAAGCTGTTCCCGGCTCCAGACCCGCGCGGGCTTTTCCATGAAATTACGCAGCAGGCGGAACTCGGTCGGACCGAGTTTGATCGGCTTTCCACTGCGGCTGACCTTGTGCGTTTCACCGTCCAGCAGGATATCGTCGAATTCCAGCTGCATTCCAACGGCGGATGGACGCGAGCGGCGCAATTGTGCCCGCACGCGCGCCATGAGTTCGACCACGGAATAGGGTTTGATCACGTAATCATCCGCACCGGTTTCCAGGCCCCGCACCTTGTCGACCTCTTCCGAACGCGCCGACAGCATGATGATCGGGATCGCGCGCGTCGCCTGCCGCGTCTTGAGCCTGCGGCAGACCTCGATACCGCTGAGATTCGGCATCATCCAGTCGAGCACGATCACATCGGGCGTGTCTTCGTCGACCACCAACAGCGCCTCATCGCCGTTTTCCGCCTGACAGACGCGAAAACCCTCGGCAGCAAGGTTGTAGCTCAGCACTTCACGCTGCGCCGGTTCATCTTCGACAACAAGAACGGTGGGTTTGTCGGCAGACATGGGCGTTTGGACCTTATGCAGTCAAGGATGTTGTATCGGCTTTGGGCCGCTCTTCATCGGGGCGTTCGCCGGTAACCAGATAGATGACCTGCTCGGCAATCGACGTGACGTGATCGCCCATCCGTTCGATATTCTTGGCGATGAAATGCAGATGCATGCAGGGCGTGATATTGCGCGTATCTTCAAGCATGAAGGTCAGGAATTCGCGGAACAGGGCATTGTACATCTGGTCGACCTCGCGGTCACGCTCGATCACGTGTTTGGCCAGCGCCACGTCGCGTTGAACATAGGCGTCCAGCGCGTCTTCCAGCATCTCCTCGACCTCGCGCGCCATGCGGCGCAGGGCGCCCGCGCTGTCATTGACCGGCGGAATCTGCGACAGGACAGTGGTGCGCTTGCCGATGTTCTTGGCATAATCCCCGATCCGTTCGAGATTGTTGCTGATCTTGGTGACTGACAGAACCAGACGCAGATCCTTGGCGGTGGGCGCGCGGGTGGCAATGACGCGTGCGCATTCCTCGTTGATCAGATCTTCGAGTCCGTCGATCGCTTTGTCGTTCTTGCGCACCTGCTCTGCAAGTTCCTCGTCGCGGTTTTCCAGCGAACGGGCCGCCGCGTTGATCGCCGCCTCGACAAGCCCGCCCATCTTCATGATCTGGGCCTGTACGGTTTCGAGATCACGGTCAAACGCCGAAGCAATGTGAGTTTGTTCAGACATTGGTAGTATCCTTTAGCCGATACGGCCGGTGATGTAGCTTTCGGTACGTGGGTCTTCGGGGTTGGTAAAGATATTGCCGGTTTCACCGAATTCCACCAGCTCACCAAGATGGAAGAAGGCCGTATTCTGGCTGACACGCGCGGCCTGTTGCATCGAGTGGGTCACGATGACGACGGTGAAATTCTGACGCAGTTCGTCGATCAGCTCTTCGACCTGAGCCGTCGCAATCGGGTCGAGCGCGGAGCAGGGCTCATCCATCAGCAGAACTTCGGGTTCCGTGGCCACCGCACGGGCGATGCACAGGCGTTGCTGCTGGCCGCCGGACAGTCCGGTGCCAGGCGCATCGAGCCGGTCCTTGACCTCGTCCCAGATGGCACCGCGCCGCAGCGCACTTTCAACGATGTCGTCCAGTTCCGATTTCGACGCGGCCAGCCCGTGGATACGGGGACCGTAAGCCACATTGTCATAGATGGATTTCGGAAATGGGTTCGGCTTCTGAAACACCATCCCGACGCGGGCGCGCAATTGCACCGGATCGACGCTCTTGGCATAGATGTCTTCGCCGTCCAGTTGAATGCTGCCGTCGACGCGGCAGACGTCGATGGTGTCATTCATCCGGTTCAGGCAACGCAGAAAGGTCGACTTGCCACAGCCGGACGGACCGATAAAGGCGGTCACGTTGTTGTTGGCGATATCCACGTTCACGTCCTTGATGGCGTGGGTATCGCCATAAAACACGTTTACGCCACGCGCGCTGACCTTGGCTTCTGCCGACTCGGTGTCGCGCTCAATTTTTCTCATGTCGTTCATATCGAGTTCCTTTTTCGGAGCGCTTACCATTTGCGTTCGAATTTCTGCCGCAGGTAGATCGCGACCATGTTCATGATGACGAGGAAACCAAGCAGGACGAGGATAGCAGCCGAGGTGCGCGAAACGAAGCCGCGTTCGGGGCTGTCGGCCCAGATGAAGATCTGCGTCGGAAGGGCGGTGGCGCTTTCGAACGGGCTGCTGGCGGCCGAAGTGATGAAAGCGTTCATGCCGATGAGCAGCAGCGGCGCAGTTTCCCCAAGCGCCTGTGCAAGGCCAATGATCGTGCCGGTCAGGATACCCGGCATGGCCAGCGGCAGAACATGCTGGAACACCACCTGCTGCCTGGAGGCACCGAGACCGAGCGCGGCTTCGCGGATCGACGGCGGCACCGCCTTGAGCGCAGCGCGGGTGGCGATGATGATGGTGGGCATGGTCATAAGCGCCAGCGTCAGACCACCGACAAAGGGCGCAGACCGGGGCAGGCCGAACCAGCCGATGAACACCGCCAGCGCCAACAAGCCAAAGACCACGGACGGCACCGCCGCCAGGTTGTTGATGTTGACCTCGATGAAATCGCTCAACTTGTTCTTGGGAGCAAATTCTTCAAGGTAGATCGCCGAGCCGATCCCCAGCGGGAACGAAATCAGGAAACAGGTCAACAATGCCCAGAAAGACCCGATAAGCGCCCCCTTAAGACCCGCCAATTCCGGAAAACGCGAATCCGCGTTGGTAAAGAGCGCCCAGTTGAAGGGCTTGGAAATCGCGCCATCTGCCTTGAGATCGTCAAACCACTGGATTTCGTTATTCTTGACCCGGCGGTTCTGTTCGGGCGTGTCACGGTCGATAAGCCCCTTGTTCAGCTGATCGAACGGGTCGGAAACCGGGACGGTCATGCTGATCGTCTGTCCGATCAGCGCAGGATCCGCCACCACCTTGTCGCGCAGTTCGAACTGGGCTCCGTTGGAAAGGATCTGCTCGACCGCGCGGGCGGTGGCCCGATCACTCATATCGACACCGGGCAGCATCTTGCCAAGCGATGCGGCGAGCGCGTCGTCGAACCCGCCGCGCGGCAGGCGCGCTTCGGGAATTTCCTCGGGGTCGACATAAACGTCAAGCGTGACATGGGTCTGGGTAAAGGCCTGCCAGCCGGTGCTCACCAGCGAGCCGACAAGGATGAAGAGCATCAGGAAAGCGATGGAGATCGCCCCGAGGCCGATCCATTGCAGCCGCTTCTGCTTGCGGTGGCGCGCCTTGAGCGACGCCGCCACAAGGTCCGTCGACGAGGGTCGGGCAGAGGCGCCGGGCGCGTTTGTGATATCGGTCATGTCCAGGGCCTCAGTCGTAGGCTTCGCGATACTTGCGCACGATGCGCAGGGCGAAAATGTTGATGATCAGGGTGACAAGGAACAGCATCATGCCAAGAGCAAAGGCCGCCAGTGTCTTGGGGTTGTCAAACGACGTGTCGCCGATCAGCAGGGTCACGATCTGAACCGTCACGGTCGTCACGCTGTCGAGCGGGTTGATCGTCATCTTGGCGATCAGACCGGCGGCCATCACCACGATCATCGTCTCGCCGATGGCGCGGCTGACCGCGAGCAAAATCCCCCCGACAATGCCGGGCAGCGCGGCGGGGAACAGCACCGTCGTCATCATTTCGCCGCGCGTCGAACCAAGGCCAAGCGCCCCGTCACGCAGCGCGCGCGGAACCGCCGACAGCGCATCGTCCGCAAAGGAAGAGATGAACGGGATCAGCATGATCCCCATGACGCCACCGGCGGCAAGCGCAGTGTTCGGCGCGACATCCAGGCCCACCGACTGTCCAAAGCTCCGGATGGCCGGCGCGACAACGAGAATGGCGAAAAAGCCATAGACCACCGTCGGCACCCCGGCGAGGATTTCGAGGAAGGGCTTGACCACGGCGCGAAACTTGCCCGGCGCGAACTCGTTGAGGTAAATCGCCGAAAACAACCCGATGGGCACGGCCACCGACAGAGCTACCACCGTGATCACGATGGTTCCGACAAATACCGGCAACCATCCGAACGCGCCTTCGGCGGCGATCTGGTCTTCACGCAGCGGGATCTGCGGCTCCCAGTTCGTGCCAAACAGGAAGTCGGTGAGCGGAACCGCGTCCAGGAAACGCGCGGTTTCGTAGGTCAGCGAAACGATGATGCCGATCGTGGTAAAGATCGCCACGGTCGAACAGAAGATCATCAGGCCGGAAACGATGGTTTCAACACCCTGACGGGCGCGGAAATCGGCCGCCACGCGCGAACGGGCAAAGGCAAGCAGGGCAAGCGACAGCAGCGCAACGAGAACAACCAGCGCCCAGCCTGCGTTGGTTTGCAACTGTGTGTAACGCTCGGCCGCGGCGACCTTCCAGTCTTCGGGCGTTCCGAACACCTGGCCGTTCGCAATCGACTTGATCTCGGCCAGCACAAGCTGGGTTCCGCCAGAGCCCAAACCATCCAGCGACCCCCCCGGGAGTCCGCGCATCACCATGGTGTCGATCACCGGGCCTTGAAGCACAAGCCAGAGCAGGATGAAGGTCAGCACCGGCACCAGGATCAGCAACGCCGAAAACAATCCGTGATAATTCGTCAGTGAGTGCAGCCTGTTTCCATCGTCGCGGATCGCCCGGGCCGCCATGCGGTTGACCAGGTAGCCGGCGATCACGGCAACGATGAGCAGAATGAATGGAAGAGCTGTCATAGGCCTGTTCTTTTCAAAAAGGACCCGGGGCGCGTGGGTGCGCCCCGGGTTTTCGTTCAACCCCGAGAGTTATTCCGGCGCCGTCATCGCATTACCGTTCAGAACGGCATCCTGAAGCTCCGTGCGGCGGTCATCGGACAGGGCGACAAGGCCACGCTCGGACAGGTATCCGCCGGCTTCCAGCGCATCATCCGACATATACTCTTCGATGAATTCGTTCAGGTTCGGGATCACGCCGCGATGTGCGTTCTTGACATAGAAGAACAGCGGGCGCGAAACCGGGTAGGATTTGTCGGCAATGGTGTCGGTGCTGGGCTCGACGCCTTCGATCATCACACCCTTCAGCTTGTCCAGGTTCTCGTAGAGGAACGAATAGCCAAAAATTCCCATGGCATTCGGGTCGGCTTCCAGGCGCTGAACGATCAGGTTGTCGTTTTCACCGGCTTCGACAAAGGGACCGTCGGTGCGCATGCGCGAGCAGTTTTCCTTGACCCATTTGCCGTCAAAGCCACCGTCATGCACATAGGCCAGTTCTTCGCATCCGGCATGCATCGCCAGTTCTACAAAGGCATCGCGGGTGCCCGAGGTCGGCGGCGGGCCATAGGCCAGAATTTCCACCGCAGGCAGTTCCGGATTGATCTGGTCCCAGGTCTTGTACGGATTGTCGGCCCACTCGCCGTCAACCGGCACCTGCGCGCCCAGCGCCAGGTAGATTTCGCTCAGGCTGAGATCCCAGGGGTAATCATTGGTGCGGGATACGGCCATCGAGAGGCCGTCAAAGCCGATCATGGCCTCGGAGATCTCGGTCACACCGTTTTCCTGGCACAGCGCGTATTCCGATGCTTTCATCGCGCGCGACGCGCCGGTGATGTCCGCGTGCTGCTCGCCGATACCGCCACAAAAGATTTTCATGCCGCCACCGGTGCCGGTGGATTCGACAATCGGAGAAGGTGCGCCGGTGTTGTTGGCGAACTGCTCGGCCACGGCCTGCGTGTAGGGGAAAACAGTGGACGACCCGACGATACGGATTTCGTCACGTGCGGCTGCGGCTGTGGCAGACACGGCAAGAAGTGCCAGCGTCGACACAGAAAACTTGGTGAAAGACATGGTATCTCCTGATTGTCATTCCAGATCGGTTGGGTCGATCTCTGCCGCGTGGGTAGAGAGATTCGGTGATGCTTATGCAAAAATTTTGTGACGGTTTTGTAACAGCCGCCCGGATCACGGGTCGGGTTGTTGCCACGGCTCAAACTCATTCAATTCCAGATTGAATGGTGCAGCGCCCGGTTCCGGATTCCGGATTTCCGCCGGGTTTTGGGCGAACAGGACAGCAACAGAACAATTCCGGTGTCCGGATCGGACGTATCGCGCGCCGATTGCGCTGTTGCCCGTCTTGCGGCTAGAATCACTCAGAGCGCCAATGGCAGGGTGGGTACGGGTTACAATGTCAGCAAGCACGGAATACCCGAAGTCCAAAAAGGATATGGCGGCCGATGACGACGCCATCGCGGTGCCGTCGCATGTAGCCGGGTCGGGTACGCTGGACCGGCTTGTGCAAACCGCGCGTTCCTATGCGGAAAAATCCGCATCGCAGAATACGCTCAAGGCCTATGCCAGGGATTGGGCTCATTTTTCGCGGTGGTCCCGGTTGAGGGGAACAGACCCGCTGCCGCCCTCGCCGGAACTGATCGGTCTCTACCTCGCCAATCTCGCCGCCCCGTCGGACGGGTCCGCTGCGCTGACGGTTTCAACCATCGACCGGCGGCTGTCTGGGCTGAGTTGGAACTATGCCCAGCGCGGGCTCACGCTCGACCGCAAGAACCGTCATATCGCCACCGTTCTGGCAGGCATCAAACGTGAACATGCCCGCCCACCGGTACAGAAAGAGGCGATCCTTCCCGAAGACATCATCGCGATGGTCGCCACCCTGCCCTTCGACCTGCGCGGCTTGCGTGATCGTGCGATCTTACTGTTGGGCTACGCGGGCGGGCTGCGGCGCTCGGAAATCGTATCTCTGGATTTTGCCAAGGACGACACACCCGACAGCAAGGGCTGGGTCGAACTCTTCGCCGACGGCGCGCTGCTCACGCTTAACGCCAAGACAGGTTGGCGCGAGGTCGAAGTCGCACGCGGCTCCAGCGACCGGACCTGTCCTGTCCACGCGCTCGAACAATGGTTGCATTATGCCAGGATCGATTTCGGGCCGATCTTTGTGCGCACCACCCGCGATGGCAAGCGCGCCCTTCACGACCGCCTGAACGACCGCCATATCGCCCGGCTGATCAAGAAAACGGTGCTGGATGCCGGCTTGCGCCCCGAACTGCCCGAGGCCGAACGCCTTGCGCTTTTCTCCGGCCACTCCCTGCGCGCGGGACTCGCGTCAAGCGCTGACGTCGATGAAAGATACGTCCAGAAACACCTTGGCCATGCCTCGGCCGAAATGACCCGTCGCTACCAGCGCCGCCGCGACCGGTTTCGCGTCAACCTGACCAAGGCGGCCGGACTTTGAGCATTATTGTGACCGACATTGTGGCTCACGCCTTTAACATCGCGTTAACCAATGAGCGGACAAACTGAAGCAATTCTCTTGGCAGGGGTTAGAATGTTCCGGGGGGTACCGATCATCGAACTCATGATACTCGCCATAACATGCCTCGTCTTTGCCTATGCGGCATCCCGCTTTCTGGCGGCGCGCCCACGGGCCCGAACGGTTGGCCCCGACACCGATGAAGACATCGTCTGGATATTCGATGGCGCCGATCTGGTCGATGCAACAACCCGCGCCCGACAGGCAATTGAACTGCCCGATGGCCCCTGCCTCTGGCGAGATCTGCACGAGGAGCTGAGCACGCTCTATCCCACATTCCCGAAAACCCAGGACATCGTCAAAGTCAGCGGTCAACTTGTCGCTCAGGCGCCGGATCCGAAGAATCCAAGCGAAATCCACTGTGAATGGATCGACGGGATCACACGGGTTTCGATGCGTCGGCGGCGCGAAGACAACCCGCAATCCGCAGATCTCTTCAATGCCTTCGCAGACGCGGCGCAAGAGCTTGAAACCCTGCGTTTTGCGGTCAACAGCACACATTACCCTGTCTGGTGTGTCGATGATGCGGGCGATGTCATCTGGTTCAACACCGCATATGATAAGCTCAGCCAAACCGTATTGGGCAAACCCGCGAGAAAGGACTCGGCGCTCTTTGGACCTGCGGGCGATATTCCTATTCCGACCAAGCGATCGCGCCGCGGTCTCACGATTTCCGGTTCCGGCAAGAAACTCTGGTTCGATGTGTCGGTCGTTCAATGCGACGTCGGTACGCTGATATATGCCGTTGACGTCAACGCGATTGTCGACGCGGAACTCGCACAGCGCAATTTTGTCCAGACGCTGGCAAAGACGTTCGCCCAGCTTTCCATCGGGCTGGCAATCTTTGACCGCAACCGCCAGCTGGTTCTGTTCAACCCCGCACTGGTGGATTTGACCGCCCTGCCCGCCGATTTCCTGAGTGGCCGACCGACAATCATGTCATTCTTTGACCGCCTGCGCGACAGCCGGATGATGCCGGAACCCAAGAACTACAACAGCTGGCGCGAACAGATGGCCGAACTCGTCGAAGCCGCAACCGATGGCCGCTATCAGGAGACCTGGTCGCTGCCCTCGGGATCGGTCTATTCGGTGAGCGGGCGACAACATCCTGACGGCGCGGTCGCATTCCTGATCGAAGACATCACCGCAGAAATCACCCTGACGCGCCGGTTCCGTTCGGATCTCGAATTGTGGCAATCGGTTTTCGATCAGATCGACGATGCCATCGCGGTCTTTTCCATGACCGGCGATCTGGTCTTTTCCAACACCGCGTATCACGAATTGTGGGGCGTGGATCCCGAAAATTCGTTCGCGCAGACATCGATCCTCGATTCCAGCCGCACCTGGCAGAGACAGTGCATGGCAAGCCCGGTCTGGGGCGACATACGCGACTTTGTAACCGTCCAGGAAAACCGCGCGGAGTGGTGGGCGCGGATCGACCGGAAATCCGGAGAACCCATGATCTGTAGCGTCAATCCGATCCAGCGCGGCGCAACCATGATTCGCTTCAGCCATTCGATGGATGAGCCACGCAAGGCTGTGCAAAAGCGTCCTGAACTGACGGCAGGCTGACAAAGCTGCTTGCGACCGGAATCGCGCCCCTGCATTGTGGCGCAATGACCAACACCCACAAAGAAATCCTGTTGCGACGCCCCGAAGACACCGCGAATCTGGCAACACGGATTGGCGCATTGCTGGTGCCGGGGGATTGCGTGCTGCTCGCCGGGCCGATCGGCGCAGGAAAGACCCATTTCGCACGCCACCTGATCCAGTCCCTGCAAGACGTTCCAGAAGACGTGCCCTCCCCGACCTTCACCTTGGTACAGACCTACGACACCGCGACCAGTGAATTATGGCACGCCGATCTCTACAGGCTGACCGCGCTCGACGAAGTCGAAGAGCTTGGCCTTTCGGATGCATTCGAAACCGCAATCTGTCTTGTCGAATGGCCCGACCGGCTCGGTGATCTTGCGCCGCCTTCGGCGCTGCATCTGGCCTTTGCGACCGATCCGTCATGTGAAACAAGCCGCATCCTGACCTGTTCGTGGTCCGATCCGAAATGGTGCGCAAAGATGGAGCAATGCGAAAATGGCTGACCGCGATGCATGCGCCACGATGTTTCTGGCCGGAACCGATTGGGCCGGTGCCACGCGCGGCCCGCTTGCCGGTGACGCTTCGAACCGCCGATACGAGCGGTTGCGCCATCCTGGGACGGGTGAAACCGCGGTTCTCATGGATGCACCGCCCGAAAAAGGCGAAGATATCCGCCCCTTTACGCGCATCGCCCGGCATCTCTGTAAAATCGGGCTGAGCGCACCGCGAATCCTTGCCGAAGACGCGGAACATGGTTTCCTTCTGATCGAGGATCTGGGCGACGATCTCTATGCACGTGTGGTCCGGGCCACGCCAGAACGCGAAACACTGCTGTACGAGGCGGCAATCGATGTCCTGCTGACATTGCACAAAGCGCCCCTGCCTGCGCTCGATGCCTACGACGCAGCGCTCATGACCGACCTCGCGGCCCTGGCCTATTCGAAATATCGCGATGGAATTGAAGGCCGCGCCGATGGCGAAGATCGGTTCCGGTCCCTGTTCCTGGATATCTGCGCCAAACACGCCCCGGAAGAGCCGGTCCTGATCCAGCGCGATTATCATGCGGAAAACCTGCTTTGGCTACCGGATCGCGATGGCCCCGCGCGGGTTGGCTTGCTCGATTTTCAGGATGCGATGGCCGGGCACCCCGCCTATGATCTGGTATCGCTACTGCAAGATGCCCGGCGCGATGTATCGCCGGAGTTGCAAGAGGCGATGATCGCCCGCTACCTTTCCGGCTCAAGTCAACAACCAGATGCCTTCAGGGCTGCTTATGCGGTACTTGGCACACAACGCAACCTGCGGATTCTGGGTGTTTTCGCGCGACTTGGCCGTGAATTTGGCAAGCCGCATTACATTGACCTGATCCCGCGGGTCTGGAACCACCTCATGCAGGATCTTGACCATCCGGCGCTGGCGCCGGTAGCGGATCTGCTGCGTGATACCTTGCCGGCACCGACCCCGGACAACCTGAAATGCCTCAAAACCACATGACGTCCCGACCTGACGCCGTGATGCTGTTTGCCGCCGGGTTCGGAACCCGGATGGCGCCGCTGACGGACAATTGCCCCAAGCCGCTGATACCGGTCGCCGGAAAACCGCTGGTCGATCACGCGCTGGCATTGGTCCGGGACATCAACCCGGCGCGGGTTGTCGCAAACACCCATTACCTAGCCGACCAGATGGAACGTCACCTGCACCCGCTTGGCGTAACCATCTCACATGAGCACCCCGAGATCCTCGACACCGGTGGCGGCCTGCGCGCCGCGTTACCTCTGCTGGGAGATCGCCCTGTCTTCACCATGAACACCGATGCGATCTGGGCTGGTCCCAACCCGCTGGCTCTCTTGCAGCAGGCATGGGATCCGGACCGGATGGACGCGCTCCTCGTCTGCGTCCCGATCGCGCAAACAGTCGGTCGTGAAGGCGAAGGCGACTTTGACGTCGATGACGCAGGGCGGATCAGCCGGGGCAAGGCGTTCGTTTACGGCGGAGCGCAAATCATCAAGACGGGCGGGCTGCACGACATTCCAGAGCGGGCATTTTCACTCAACCTCTTGTGGGACGACATGCTGAGCAGGGACAAGCTCTTTGCCCTGCGCTATCCGGGCCGCTGGTGCGATGTCGGGCGGCCGTCCGGGATAACGCTGGCCGAGAACATGCTGCGGGAAACAGATGTTTGAACCCACCGACAAACCCCGCGTCTTTGCGCTACCTCCGGGCGTCGATTTTCCCGCCGAACTGATCGCGGGCCTGCTCTCGCGATCTGCGTCCGCTGATCCCATGGCCCTCGCGCGGGTCCGGCTCGTTGTGAACACCCAGCGGATGATCCGGCGCATACGCGCGTTGTTTGACGCAGGCCCTGCCCGACTGTTACCCAAGGTGTCGCTCCTCACCGAAATTGCGGCAAGCGCGGCAGTCCTGCCTCCGAGCACATCGTCGCTGCGCCGACGGCTGGAATTGGCGCAGCTGGTCAGCCGCCTTTTGGATCAGCAACCCGATCTCGCCGCGCGCTCATCGGTTTATGCCCTCGCCGAGAGCCTTGCCGAACTGATGGATGAACTACAGGGCGAAGGCGTGCCGCCCGGCAGGATCAGCGAACTTGATGTCAGCGACATGTCGAGCCACTGGGCGCGCGCGCAACAGTTTTTTGGCATTGCCGAGCAATATCTCGCCGCGCAGACCGGGTTGACGATGGATCCGCAGACCCGCCAGAGAAACCTTGTCGAGGCATTGATCGCGCGATGGCGCATATCGCCGCCGCAGACCCCGATCATTCTGGCCGGATCGACCGGTTCGCGGGGAACCACCGCACTTCTGATGGACGCGGTTGCGCGATTGCCGCAAGGGGCCGTGGTGCTGCCCGGATATGATTTTGACCAGCCCGACGCCGTATGGTCGCGGCTTGATGAGCCGCTCGACTCCGAGGACCATCCACAATACCGGTTCCGCCACTTGATGCACATGCTTGAGCTCGCGCCCGGAGACATCGCACCGTGGACCGACGCCAGACCGCCATCACCAGAACGTAACAGATTGATTTCGCTTGCGCTTCGCCCTGCCCCGGTGACCGATGCCTGGCTGACCGAAGGCCCTGGCCTGGCCGATCTGGCGGGCGCGACGGCGGATGTCACCCTGATCCAGGCCCCGGAGCCGCGCACCGAGGCGCTGGCAATTGCGCTTCGGCTGCGACAGGCCGCGCAAACAGGACAAACCGCTGCGCTGATCACCCCGGATCGCATGTTGACCCGGCAGGTCGCTGCCGCGCTGGATCGCTGGAAAATCCGCCCCGACGACAGCGCGGGTCTGCCGCTGCAATTGTCACCGCCCGGACGTTTCTTGCGCCATGTCGCCGGGCTGTTTGCAAAACCGCTGAACGGCGAGACGCTGTTGACGCTGCTCAAGCATCCGCTGTGCCATAGCGAGGCGCAGCGCGGTGAGCATTTGCTGTACAGCCGCGATCTTGAACTCCACCTGCGCCGCAACGGGCCGCCCTTTCCGACCGCCGAAACCCTCGCGGCAACCTGTAAAAAGCAGCACAATACACCGGCGCCGGAATGGGTTGATTGGCTGATCACCTGCTTTGCCGGTCAAGTCATCGCCGGGGCACAGCCGCTGACCGTCTGGAGCGAGCGGCTTCGCACTCTTGCCGAGGCGATTGCGCGGGGCACCGCCGGAACCGGGAGCGGCGAGCTCTGGACCGAATTTGCCGGAGCCGAGGCACTGGAAGTCTTGACCGCTCTGGAGGCCGAGGCCGAACATGGCGGCGACATGACGGCACGTGAGTTCGCCGACCTGCTGGGCTCGTTGCTGACCGGCGGAGAGGTGCGCAACCCGAACGCCCCCCATGAAGGCGTCATGATCTGGGGCACTCTTGAGGCCCGTGTACAGGGTGCGGACCTGCTGATTCTGGGCGGACTCAACGAAGGCAGTTGGCCCGAAGCGCCCGACCCCGATCCCTGGCTGAACCGCAGGTTGCGTCACGAGGCGGGACTGTTGCTGCCTGAACGCCGGATCGGTCTCTCGGCGCATGACTTTCAACAGGCGGCCTGCGCGCCCGAGGTCTGGCTCACGCGGTCCTTGCGGTCGGATGACGCAGAAACCGTTCCGTCCCGCTGGCTGAACCGGGTTCTGAACCTGTTGACCGGCTTGCCGGACCAGGGCGGTTCCGAGGCCGTCGCCGGCATGATCGAACGGGGCCGCACCTGGCTCGACTGGGCCGATGAACTGGATCGCGCACCGCGTGTCGCACCCGCGAAACGCCCCTCGCCGCGTCCGCCTGTAATCTCGCGGCCATCGCAATTGTCGGTCACCGAAATCAAGACACTGATCCGCGACCCATATGCGATCTATGCGAAACACGTGCTGCGATTGCGCCCGCTCGATCCGTTGCTCAAGGAGCCTGACGCCCTGCTGCGCGGCACGGCAATTCACGATTTTCTCGAAACATTCATCAGGTACACGGCGGATCATCCCGATGAGTTGACCCAAGATGTATTCCTGCGCTTTGCCGAAGCTCAGCTAGCGGCGGATGTATCATGGCCTGCGGCGCGACGATTGTGGCTCGCCCGGCTGGCGCGGACCGTCGACTCGTTTCTCGCGGAGGAACGGGCGCGCCGTGACATCGCGTGGCCGAACAAACTTGAGGCGGGTTTGAAATATCCGCTGGCGGATCTCGGCTTTACGCTGACCGGGCGCGCCGACCGGATCGACATGGACGAGACCGGCGCGCTGCATATCTACGACTACAAGACCGGCGCGCCGCCGACCAAAAGCCAGCAGGCGAGGTTCGACAAGCAATTGCTGATCGAAGCCGCGATCGCGGAAGAAGGCGGGTTCCCTGACGTTGCCCCGGCGATCGTGGCCGAAGCGGTGTTCCTGCGCGTCGGCGGCCCCGGCGCAAATGTGCCCGCGCCGCTGGCCGAGGAGCCCGGCGCCAAGGTGTTGGCCGAACTGCGGGAGCTGATCATCGCCTATCAATCCGAAAGCCAGGGGTTCACCGCACGCCGGATGCTGGAGAAAGACACCGACACGGGCCAGTTCGATCATCTTGCCCGGTTCGGTGAATGGGACAGGTCTGACGATCCGGTTCCGGAGGATCTGTCGTGACCGCGCGCGATGACGCCACCGAACGACAGGTGCAGGCCGCGCGCCCGGACGCCTCGACATGGCTTGCCGCGAATGCCGGATCGGGCAAGACGCGCGTGCTGACCGACCGTGTGGCGCGCCTGTTGCTGGATGACGTGCGCCCCGAACATATCCTCTGCCTGACCTACACCAAGGCCGCAGCGAGCGAGATGCAGAACCGCTTGTTCCGGCGGCTTGGCGACTGGGCGATGCGCAGCGATGCGGACCTGACCGCGACGCTGGTTGACCTCGGTGTTTCGCGCTCGGTGTCATCGCGGCAGCTGGCCCATGCGCGCACCCTGTTTGCGCGCGCAATCGAAACGCCCGGCGGCCTGAAGATCCAGACCATTCACTCGTTCTGCGCCTCGCTTCTGCGGCGGTTCCCCCTGGAAGCCGGGGTCAGCCCGCAATTCACCGAGATGGAAGATCGCGCCGCAGCACTGTTGCAAGCCGAGATTGTCGAGGATTTCGCCGACGGACCACAGACCCGGTTGGTTGATGGCATCGCGCGCCATCTGAACGACACCGCGTTTGACGGGCTGACCCGCGCGCTGGTGCAGCAACGCGACCTGTTCGAACAGTCCGTTGACGGTGACGAGCTGTGGCGCAGGCTCGATCTGCCGCAGGGGTATGACGAGACACGCCTGCGCGAGGACATGTTCCTGGGCGGCGAGGCCGAATTGCTGTCCCGGTTGCGCGACGCCACGCGCGACGGGAGCAAGACCGAACAGGCGCTCGCAGCCAAGTTGACCGCGATTGCAAGGCCCGAACTGTCCGATCTGCCGCTGCTGGAGTCGGTTTTCCTGACCGGAAAAGGCGCCAAGGAACCCTTTACCGCCAAGATCGGCACAGTTCCGACCAAGGCCACGCGGGCGGCGCATCCGCAGCTTATGGACGAACTTGACGCCTTCATGCTGCGCATCGAAGCAGCACGCCGCTTGCGGCTGGCGCTGGTCTGCGGGCGCAAATCGCTTGCGCTTCATGAATTCGCCGCGGCTTTCCTGCCCGAATACGCGCGCCGAAAACAGGTGCGCGGCTGGCTCGATTTTGACGACCTGATCCTCAAGGCACGGCAATTGCTGAACGATCCGGCGGTGGCGCAATGGGTCCTTTACCGGCTCGACGGCGGGATCGACCATATTCTGGTGGATGAAGCCCAGGATACCAGCCCCGTGCAATGGGACGTTATCGAGAAACTAGCGCAGGAATTCACCAGCGGCCGGGGCGCGCATGCGGACAAGCTGCGCACCATCTTTGTCGTCGGTGACAAGAAACAGTCGATCTATTCCTTTCAGGGTGCGGACCCAGATGAATTCGATCGGATGCAGGCCGAATTTGCCCAGCGCCTTGGCGGATCGGGCGACGGTTTGCAGAATCTGACGCTCGATTATTCGTTCCGTTCGTCCGATGCGATCCTGCGACTGGTCGATATCGTGTTCGCCGGGCACGAAGATGCCGGATTCCGATCCGACTCGCATCACCGGGCCTTCAAATCCGATCTTCCGGGTCGGGTCGATCTCTGGCCCGTGGTTGAAAAGGTCGAAAACGATGACGACCGGGTCTGGACAGACCCCATCGACCGGCCCAGCCCGCGACATCACAACCTGATCCTTGCGGAGCAGATCGCAAATTCGATCAAGACGATGATCGCAGAAGGAGAAACCATTCCGGTTGACGGCGACAGGCCGGGGACATTCCTGCGCCGCAAGGTCCGGGCCGGCGATTTCCTGATCCTGGTTCAGCGTCGCTCCGACCTGTTTGCAGAGATCATTCGGGCCTGCAAGACGGTGGGCCTGCCGATTGCAGGGGCCGACCGGCTCAAGGTCGGTGCAGAGCTTGCGGTCAAGGACCTGGCGGCACTTCTTGGCTTTCTGGCGACGCCAGAAGACAGCCTGTCTTTGGCAACGGCGTTGCGATCACCGTTGTTCGGATGGAGTGAGCAGGCCATTTTCGATCTCGCCCATCGCCGCGACTCGCCATTCTTGTGGACTGCCTTGCGACAACGGGCGGATGAATTTCCCGACACCATGTCGATCCTGAACGATCTGCGGGGCCAGACCGATTTCCTTCGCCCCTATGACCTGATCGAACGGATCCTGACGCGCCACGGCGGCCGGCGCAGGCTGCTGGCGCGTCTGGGGTCCGAAGCGGAGGACGGCATCAATGCCCTGCTCTCGCAGGCGCTGTCTTATGAGCGATCGGATATTCCGAGCCTGACCGGGTTTCTGGTCTGGATGGAAACCGACGATCTTGAAATCAAGCGACAGATGGGCAGCGCGGGCAACATGGTCCGGGTGATGACCGTACACGGAGCAAAGGGGCTTGAGGCACCCATCGTGATCCTGCCCGATACCGGGCAACGGCGACCGCCCCGTGCGGGCGAAATCATGACCGTCGGCAACATGCCGGTCTGGCGGATGAATGCGGACGACATGCCCGACGCGATGTCGGCGGCGCATGCCCGCGCGCAGCAAAAACAGCTGAACGAACGGCTCAGGCTGCTGTATGTGGCTCTGACACGGGCCGAAAAGTGGTTGATCGTTGCCGCCGCCGGTGATCTGGGCAAGTCCGGTGACAGTTGGTATCAGATGGTCGAAAGCGCGATGACCGAGGCTGGTGCGCACGAGCACATCTTTGAAAGCGGACCGGGCCTGCGGCTGGAACATGGCGACTGGTATGCGTCAGACGTGCAAGAGATGGCCGGGTCCGCCCGCAAAACAATTGCCGTTCCGGACATCTTCAGAACGCAGGCCTCGCCGCCCGCCGCACGCCAGCCGGCACGCAGCCCATCCGACCTTGGCGGGGCCAAGGCGTTGCCTGGAGAGTCTGGCCTCGACGAAGAGGCGGCCAAGCTGCGCGGCACCCGGATCCACCTGCTTCTTGAACATCTGCCGGAATTTTCACAGGCAGAATGGGGAAGCGTGGCGGAGAGCATCCTGTCGGACCTTGCGAATGACGAGCGGATGTCGCTTCTGGCGGAAGCGCGCGCCGTGTTGCTGCATCCCGAGCTTGGAAGGATATTCTCCGCCAGTACCTTGGCCGAGGTGCCCGTGACCGCAGAGATCAAGGGACAGAGATTTCACGGCAAGATCGACCGCCTGATCGTCGATGGCGACACCGTGCGGGCGATTGACTTCAAATCCAATGCAACGGTTCCTGAAACGCCACATGCGTGCCCCGACGGGTTCCTGCGGCAGATGGGCGCCTATGCCGCCATGCTGGGTCAGGTCTATCCGGATCACCGCATTGAAACTGCGATCCTGTGGACGCGCACCGCGAAACTTATGTCATTTCCACACGATCTTGTGTCAGACGCCCTGGCGCGCGCACCTTCTCTTGACGATGGCAGCGCGCATTCATAGGTTCCTGCCAACCCGCAATGATCGAGGAGCCTGATCATGTCCACCGTCGCCGTTACGGACGCCACCTTTGACGCTGAAGTCAAGAACTCCGATATTCCCGTTGTCGTCGACTTCTGGGCCGAATGGTGCGGCCCGTGCAAGCAGATCGGCCCGGCACTCGAAGAGCTTTCCGCCGAGTACGAAGGCCGCGTCAAGATCGCCAAGGTCGATGTCGACAACAACCCGAACTCTGCGGCCGCAATGGGCGTGCGCGGTATTCCGGCGCTGTTCATCTTCAAGGATGGCCAGGTCGTATCGAACATGGCCGGTGCCAAGCCCAAGGCCGCGCTGCAAAGCTGGATTGATGAATCGATCTGATCGTATCAAGCGATGCGTAAAATCAGGGCGTCCCGGCGGGCGCCCATTTTTCATCCGCGTTCCTATGATCTTAGGGCGGACACCCAAGCGCTGAAAAAATGAAAGCCGCTCATGATTGAGCGGCTGTTTCTTTGGGGTAGGTTGCGGTTCGGTTGGCGCTCAGAGCGCTTCGACGAACTCGCGGGTCAGACCGATATCTTTCAACTGGTGCTCGGACAGACGCGACAGAGCCTTGCGGGTGATCCGCGCATCGCGGCGGGCCTTCAGTTCTGCGGTCAAAGCATAAAAGAGATCTACCACCCGGAGGATTGTGACTGCTCCGTGTGGCGCGTCGTGTTGTACTGTCGTCATCGTATTGCGCCTATCAAGATTGAAACAGCCGACTCCATGTCGGTTGCAGCGCGTACATAGTCAGCCGCCAAATTAAGCACAAATGACGTTTTTGCATTTCCGGCCTGCATTGTCTGCATACAGATGCATGTTTGCCGGACCCGCTTTGCTGCAAATCCGGGCATATCCGGCTTGATCAGGTTGCGCCGCAAAGGGTAGTGCGCTTGAAATCGATGACAAAGCGCCCAGATTGGCGTCGCACACAGGAGACACACATGGCAGATGATCAATTCCCCGGCTGGCACGGGACCACAATCGTCGGCGTGAAAAAGGGTGGCGACGTGGTGATCGCGGGGGATGGGCAGGTTTCGCTTGGCCAGACCGTGATCAAGGGCACCGCGCGCAAGGTACGCCGCCTGTCGCCCGGCGGTTTTGATGTTGTCGCCGGGTTTGCCGGGTCTACCGCAGATGCGTTCACCCTGCTTGAACGGCTGGAGAAGAAACTGGAAGCGACCCCCGGTCAACTGGCGCGCGCCAGCGTCGAACTCGCCAAGGACTGGCGCACCGACAAATATCTGCAAAAGCTCGAGGCGATGCTGATCGTGACGGATGGCAAGGACATGCTGGTCATCACCGGGGCGGGCGACGTGCTCGAACCCGAACATGACGTTGCGGCCATCGGCTCTGGCGGCAATTTCGCCCTGGCCGCCGCACGGGCGATGATGGACAGCGAGAAATCCGCCGAAGAGATCGCCCGCCGTGCCATGGCCATCGCGTCCGATATCTGCGTCTACACCAATGGCAATTTGACGGTCGAGACGATCTCGGCCTGATCCGACCCGGAATATCCGCGCCGGGGCCTATGCCCGCCCGGCAAAAGAAATTGCAAACACCGCATGGCATTGATAACCAACGCTGCCAATCGAACGGCGTTGGTTGATTTGTCGGCCCCCGTGACTACCTAATTCGGGTCTTACCCCGACGATCGAAAGGACCGCCCCTTGACCGACCTAACCCCGCGCGAAATCGTCAGCGAACTGGACCGGTTCATCATCGGGCAAAAGGATGCAAAACGCGCGGTTGCCGTTGCGCTGCGCAACCGGTGGCGGCGCAAACAGTTGCCCGAAAACCTGCGCGACGAAGTCTATCCCAAGAACATCCTGATGATCGGGCCGACTGGCGTGGGCAAGACCGAGATCAGCCGCAGGTTGGCAAAGCTCGCCCGCGCGCCGTTTATCAAGGTCGAGGCGACCAAGTTCACCGAAGTCGGTTATGTCGGGCGCGACGTGGAACAGATCGTGCGCGATCTGGTGGACAGCGCGATTGCGCAAACCCGTGAATTCATGCGCGAAGACGTCAAGGCCAATGCCCACCACGCCGCCGAGGAACGGGTGATCAGCGCGATAGCGGGTGAAGACGCCCGCGAAGGCACGCGCGAGATGTTTCGCAAGAAGCTGAAGGCCGGTGAGCTGGACGATACGATGATCGAGCTCGACATCGCGGACACTTCGAACCCCATGTCGATGTTCGAGGTTCCCGGCCAGCCCGGCAGCAACATGGGCATGATGAATCTGGGCGACATGTTCGGCAAGGCGTTTGGCGGGCGCACCGTGCGACGCAAGATGACCGTGGCCGACAGCTATGAAATTCTGATCGGCGAAGAGGCGGACAAGCTGCTGGACGACGAAACCGTGACCCGCGCGGCACTGGATTCGGTCGAGCAGAACGGCATCGTATTCCTTGACGAAATCGACAAGGTCTGTGCCCGGCAGGAAGCACGCGGCGGCGATGTCAGCCGGGAAGGGGTGCAACGGGATCTGTTGCCGCTGATCGAGGGCACGACTGTCAGCACCAAACACGGACCGGTCAAGACGGATCATATCCTGTTCATCGCATCCGGTGCCTTTCACATTGCCAAGCCCAGCGATCTCTTGCCGGAGCTTCAGGGGCGCTTGCCGATCCGTGTCGAATTGCGCGCCCTGACCGAAGAGGATTTCGTGCGCATCCTGACCGAAACGGACAATGCGCTGACGCTGCAATATACTGCGCTGATGGGCACCGAGCAGGTCGAGGTCAGCTTTACGTCCGACGGGATCGCGGCTCTTGCCAAGATCGCGGCAGATGTGAATCAGTCGGTCGAGAATATCGGGGCACGACGGCTTTACACGGTGATGGAACGGGTTTTTGAAGAACTGTCCTTTACCGCTCCGGACCGCTCGGGTGACGTAATCGTCGTGGATGCCGGTTTTGTCGAGGATAATCTCGGGGCGCTGTCACGTTCCACGGATGTCAGCCAGTACGTTCTCTGATCAATCGCGGTCGCAGCGCGTTGCCAACAGGCTCTATTGGCCCTTGAACAGGCTCTAACGCAGGGTTTCAGCGCGCCCTGCGCAAATAGACGTAAAAGGCGCCATCGCCCCCGTGGCTGATATGGGCGCTCTCCACTTGCAGCACGGCCTGCGCCAGCGGCGGCATGGACAGCCAGAGCGGGACATTGCGCCGCAGGATGCCACGCGGCACCGGGATCGGACCGTTATCGCGCGCAACCTTTCCCTTGCCGGTAATCACCAGAACCAGCCGGCGCCCCGACGCCTGCGACGACAGGATGAACCGGTTCAGGACCGGATGTGCCCGATCAAGCGTCATGCCGTGCAGGTCGATCCGCCCCTCGGGTGCCAGTTTCCCGCGCTTCATCCGCGTATACGCCTTGCGATCCATCTGAACAGAGGGCGGTCGCAGGCTTAGGGTGGGGCTTGGCGGCGTCGCCGGGCTGGGGCGCGGGACTTGCGATGGGTCAGTCGACGCCAGGTTGCGGTTGGGTTTCGGCTTTGGAAGCGGGCGGGCAGGGGCGCCGTCAGGATGCAACCGTTCCGTTCGCTCTGCCACGCGATGCCAGAGATCGATTTCCTCGTCTGTCAGCCTGCGGCGCACCATCAGCGGACTCCGGCCGCCGGACATGAAACAAGGTCACAACGGCAGGCATGATGCATGAAACTGCTCCGCGACCGAAATCCTGCCCTTACGCGTCCGTCGCGACGAGGATCCAGTTGGGATCGTTCGAGCCCATCGTGCGGGCAAAGGTCCAGGTGTCCTTTTGCCGTTTGACGGCAGAGGGGCTGCCCTCGATGATATCGCCGCCCTTGTCGCGCACAACCGATGTAAGCTCGGCGACGAAGCGCATGGTGATCTCGGCCCTGTTCGTGTCTTTCTCGAATTTCACGTCCTGAAGGCTGGTTTCACGGACACCGATAAACTCGGCTTCGATGGTCAGTCCCTGATCCTCGCGCGCGGCGACGACCTCGACAAAGGTTTCGAAAACATCTTCCGCGAGGAAGGGCTGAATTTCATCGAGATTGCCGCGCTCGAAACCCATGACGATCATCTCATAGGCACCGCGCGCGCCCTGAAGAAATTCGCTGACCGAAAATGTCGGTTCGATCCGTTTCATCGCGGCAAGATCCTGCGCCTGCGGGCTGCCTTCTTCGACATGATCGATGATGTCGCGGTCCGGGCCACCCTCGATCACCTCGAACCCCTTGCGGGCGGCAGGTTCATCGGTTTTTGGCACCGGCGGTTTTTCAAAGCCTTCACGCGTGCCCAATACGTTCTTGAGGCGCAAAATCAGAAAGATGGCAATGCCAGCAAGCACCAAAAGCTGTATGATGGACGAATTCATTTGGACCTCATGTTCGTGTTGGGCTTTGTAAGCCTCGCCTGTGGCACTTATGTAGGTCACGGGCGGGGTCAAGTCTACCTCGCCACATACGGGAAAGGAAACGCGCAATGTACCTGTTTCTGGCGTTTTTGCTGGTGCCACTGATCGAAATCGGCCTCTTTATCCAGGTTGGCGGGCTGATTGGGCTCTGGCCGACGCTGGCGATCGTGGTTTTGACCGCGATACTGGGCACGACTCTGGTTCGCTCGCAGGGCCGGGTCGCCATGGGCGAGTTGCGCAGTTCCTTTGCCGAATTGAACGATCCGACTGAACCGCTGGCCCATGGTGCGATGATCCTCGTGTCAGGTGCCCTGCTGCTGACGCCCGGTTTTTTTACCGACGCGCTCGGATTCGCGCTTTTGATGCCCCCGGTGCGCAAGGCGGTTTACCGATACCTGCGCGCGCGTGTGCAGGTGCACCAGTTTCAGATGGGTCCCGGCCCCGCGCAGCAACCGCACAGACCGGATGATGTGATCGACGGCGAATACCAGGACGTGACGCCGGCGCGAAAACCGCGAAGCGGCCCGTCGGGTTGGGTCGAGGACAGCAAGTAGCATTGAGATGCCCCGGCCAAGCTGCTAAGCAACGGCAAATCTTGTTTCGAGGAGTTTTTCGATGTCTGACAACGGCGCAGCCGCTGCAAATGGCGGCCAACAACAGCCGCAGGTGAAAATGAACATTCTGGGACAATTCGTGCGCGATTTGTCTTTTGAAAATGTCATGGCGCAAAAGGGTGCGACGGGCGAAGTCAAACCTGATGTCAGCGTTCAGGTCAATCTGGATGCCAAGAAGCGTGGCACCGAGCACCAGTACGAAGTTTCGATCAAGCTCAACGTGGAATCCAAGGCCAAGGACGGTGGCGAAGCGCTGTTCCTGCTCGAAATCGACTATGCCGGCGTATTTCATATCGAAGGCGTACCGGAAGAGCAGCTGCATCCTTTCCTGCTGATCGAATGTCCGCGCATGTTGTTCCCGTTCCTGCGCCGCATCGTCAGCGACGTGACCCGCGACGGCGGCTATCCGCCGCTGAATCTGGAAAACATCGACTTCGTCCAGCTTTACCGCGCCGAAATCGCGCGCCGGCAACAGGCGCAAGCGGCGCAACCGACCAACGCCTGACCGGTTTCGCGCGTCTGATTTACGTGGCTCCAGCCTAGATCAGGCGCGCGACCAGAGCGCGTTTTCACCGAGCTTTGCGACAAACTCGGCATGGGCCTTGCGCTCTTCCTCGGTGATGCGGGCGGGCAGGGGCTTTACCCGTGGCGACGGTCTCCAACTGTCACCGGCAGTGCCGCCGCTCTGTTGCGACCCGGCAGACAACGCAAAATCCGGCTGACGGCCGCCGATCAGTTCCAGATACACTTCCGCAAGGATTTCGGAGTCCAGCAACGCTCCGTGCAGTGTGCGCGCCGAGTTGTCGATCGCGAAACGCCGACACAGCGCATCGAGCGAGGCCGGAGAACCGGGAAACCGTTTGCGGGCGATTTCCAGCGTATCAATCGCCTGCTCCCACGGCAGCTTTGGAAGGTTCATCCAGCCCAGTTCGGCATTCAGGAACTTCATGTCGAACGCCGCGTTGTGGATGACAAGCTTGGCATCGCCGACAAAATCGAGAAACGCCTGACCGATCTCGGCGAATTTGGGTTTGTCGCGCAGGAAATCGTCGCTTAGGCCATGCACCTCGAATGCCTCCTGGGGCATGCTGCGTTCGGGGTTGATATACTGGTGATAGGTGCGTCCCGTGGCGACATGATTGTGCAACTCAACCGCGCCGATTTCGACAATCCGGTCGCCCGACTCGGGATCAAAACCGGTGGTTTCCGTATCCAGCACGATTTCACGCATGGTTCTGCTCTCTCCTGATGTGCGCAACGATCGCCTGCACCTGGGTGCGGGCATGGTCCAGCGTATCGGTTATGATCACGAAATCCGAGCGCGCGCGCTTTTCTGCGTCTGGCATCTGTTTCGCGCGGATCATCTCGAATTGGTCTTGCGTCATGGTTCCGCGGTCGAGCACACGCGCCATTTGAATTTCAGGCGGTACGGACACACAGGCGACGGCATCCATCCCCGCGTCGCCGCCGGTTTCAAAAAGCAAGGGGATATCAAAGACAAGAATGTCTTCGGTTGCATCGGCACGAAACTGGCGGCGATCTTCGGCGACAAGCGGATGCACCACGGATTCGATTTTTCGAAGCGCGGACGGATCGTTCGAAATGATCTCTTTCAACACGGCCCGGTCCACGGCACCGGCACGGATCGCCTGTGGAAACACTGCGCCAAGCGGTTGCACGGCAGCACCATTGGCGGCGTAAATTCGGTGAACGGCGGCGTCGGCGTCCCACAGTGCGCAACCCTCGTCGACAAACATCTGCGCCGTCGTGCTTTTGCCCATACCGATGGAGCCGGTCAGTCCGAGAAGAAAGCTCATTTCAGGGCAGCGGCGCGGGTCGCCTCGTCAATTTCCGGACGCGTACCGAACCACCTCTCAAATCCCGGAACCGCCTGAAACAGCAACATGCCAAGCCCGTCAACCGTCGTGCAGCCGGCCTTGCGCCCAGCAGCCAGCAAACCGGTTTCAAGCGGCGTATAGACAAGGTCGGTCACGACGATACCCGGATGCAAACCATCGAACTGCACCGAAAGCGGGGGCTGACCCGACATGCCCAGCGACGTGGTGTTGACAACCAGCGCGGCGTCCTTGACAGCGCTTCCGGCCTGCACCCAGTCAATAACGCGGATCCGGTGCCCGAAATCCGCCTTGAGCCGTTCCGCTCTCAGTCGGGTACGGTTGGACAGGATAACCTCGGGTACGCCTGCATCGACCAGCGACGAAATCACCGCGCGTGCAGCACCCCCCGCGCCCAGAACCAGCGCAGGACCAGCCTCGGGACGCCAGTCCGGAGCACCGCTGCGCAAGTTTTCAATGAACCCATAACCATCTGTGTTATCGGCCAAAATAGATCCCGCATTCCGAAAAATCAGCGTGTTTGCCGCCCCGATAAGAATTGCCCGGTCAGTGATCTGATCGGCAAAAGCCATCACTTTTTCCTTGTGCGGAACCGTGACATTGACGCCGACAAAACCCATTGCCGGCAAGGTGCGCAAAACCCGTTCCAGATCGTTTTCATGCACATCCATCGGTATGTAATGGCCACGAATGCCATACGTTCGCAGCCAGTGCCCATGCAGCAGCGGAGACCGCGAATGTGCGATTGGTGAGCCAATGACCCCCGCCAGGGGGATGCGCGGCTGTGTCATGACTCGATTTCTCCACGTAGCGCCAGAAAATTCAGCAGCTCCAACAAGGGCATGCCCAGGACGTTGAAATAGTCCCCGTCAATACTACTGAACAGGCGCACCCCCTCTTCTTCAAGCTTGTATGCGCCAACGGCATGGCGAATGCTCTCCCAGTTGCGCGTGATATAACCAGACAGGTAGGCATCTGAAAAGTCCCGCATGCGCAACCTGACCTGACCGACATGTCGCCAGAGTGGCGCACTGTCCTGATAGATCACCGCAGCCGACAGCAAGCTGTGCCTTTTTCCGCGCAGGGCAACAAGCTGGGCATGGGCATCTTCAGGTGTTTTCGGCTTGGAGAGCAGCGAGCGATCGAAATCCAGCACCTGATCACAACCGATAACCAGCGCGCCGGGAGTTTTGTCGCTGACTTTCCGGGCCTTCATTTCAGCCAGCGCATCGGCAATATCGCGCGGCGATGCCTCTTCGGCCAGAAGCGCCGACTTGATCGACTCCTCGTCCACGCGGGGGGCACTGATCTCGAAATCGAGCCCGGCGTTTCTCAGCATTTGCGCCCGGGTGCTTGATCCGGAGGCCAGTATGATCGGGACAGTCATGTGGATAACCGTTGTGCAGTTTTGAGGATCGCGCGGGACAGAGTTGAACGGTTTTCGATCTCGCATGCAAGCCGTAGAAAAAACCGGAATTGCAAAGATTCCATAGCAAGTTCATCCCGGTTGGATAAGGATAACGCCAGAGCTGTGCAGAACAGCGATGTCATGAGTTTATTCGCGATTTATGCACAGGTTAACACTTCGTTAATTTCAGTCAACCAATTGAAAATTAATAAATATTTAAAGACTTTCTCTATTTATGAAGAAACTTCTTAACAACGCCTGAACATGTGTAAAACGCCGGGGATCACCATTTGATCCACAGGATCGGAGCAACCTACATAACCATCATCCTTTCTTCTTTTCTTTTTTAATATTAGGGAGACCCAACCAACACTCCGAGGTGTCCATGACCGACTTTCTGGCGAGCATTTATCCCTGGACCAAGGCGTTTCACATCATGTCCGTGATCAGCTGGATGGCGGGTCTTTTCTATCTGCCAAGACTGTTCGTTCACCATGTTGAACGTGCCCAGGGCAACAAGGACATGACCGATGTATTCGAGATGATGGAAGTGAAACTCCTGCGCGCCATCATGAATCCGGCCTTTGTCGCAACCTGGGTGTTTGGCCTATGTCTTGTCTTCACTCCGGGTCTCGTGGACTGGTCGGAAATCTGGCCCTGGACCAAGGCTACTGCGGTTCTGATCATGTCCTGGTTCCATCACTGGCTGGGCTGGCGCCGCAAGGATTTGCTGAACGGAACCAACACCTGGACGGGCAGGCAGTTTCGCATGATGAACGAACTGCCAACCGTGTTGATGATCATCATTGTCTTGTCCGTGGTTGTGCGGTTCTGATCCGAATTGACTCGGCCCCGGATATTGAGATAGAAGCAGCGAACTTGCCCGTCCGGGCATTGTTTTTCCCTATTCCGAGATATCGCGGCCGAGGCTGATCGTCCGCAGACAGGCGACATATACATGAGCGTTGAAAAGCTGAGCCTTGCCGATCTTAAGGCAAATAGCCCCACGGACCTGTTGGCTATGGCCGAAGAGCTTGAGATCGAAAATGCCTCGACCATGCGCAAAGGCGAGATGATGTTCCAGATCCTGCGCGAACGCGCGGATGAAGGCTGGGAAGTCTCGGGCGACGGTGTTCTGGAAGTGCTGCAAGACGGATTCGGCTTCTTGCGGTCACCGGAAGCCAACTATCTGCCGGGTCCGGATGACATTTATGTTTCGCCGGAAATGATCCGCAAATATTCCTTGCGGACCGGTGACACGATCGACGGTGTCATCGAGGCACCGAATGACAACGAACGCTATTTTGCGCTGACCAATGTTGCATCGATCAATTTTGAAGAGCCTGAAAAGGCGCGTCACAAGATCGCGTTCGACAACCTCACACCGCTCTATCCCGATGAGCGGCTGAAGATGGAGATCGAGGATCCGACGATCAAGGATCGGACGGCGCGGATCATCGATCTTGTCGCACCTATCGGCAAGGGGCAGCGTTCCTTGATCGTTGCGCCGCCCCGGACGGGTAAGACCGTGATCCTGCAAAACATTGCCCACTCGATTGAACGCAACCATCCCGAATGCTATCTGATTGTACTGCTGATCGACGAACGCCCGGAAGAAGTGACGGATATGCAGCGTTCCGTAAAGGGCGAGGTGGTCTCCTCGACCTTTGACGAACCGGCAACCCGGCACGTCGCGGTGAGCGAGATGGTCATTGAAAAAGCCAAGCGTCTGGTCGAGCATAAGCGAGATGTTGTTATTCTTCTCGACTCGATCACAAGACTTGGTAGAGCCTTTAACACAGTGGTTCCGTCATCCGGCAAGGTTCTGACAGGCGGTGTCGACGCAAACGCGTTGCAACGGCCCAAACGCTTCTTTGGTGCGGCGCGCAACATCGAGGAAGGTGGTTCGCTGACCATCATCGCGACTGCGCTGATCGATACCGGCAGCCGGATGGACGAAGTGATCTTTGAGGAATTCAAGGGCACCGGTAACAGCGAAATCGTTCTGGACCGCAAGATCGCGGACAAGCGGGTTTACCCGGCTATCGACATTCTGAAATCCGGGACGCGCAAGGAAGATCTTCTGGTCGATAAGGTCGACTTGCAAAAGACCTTTGTTCTGCGCCGTATCCTGAACCCGATGGGCACAACCGATGCCATCGAATTCCTGATTTCCAAGTTGAAGCAGACCAAGAGCAACAGCGATTTCTTTGACTCGATGAATACCTGATCCCGGTCTGCCGGCACGGAGGTATTTTATGGATACGATCTTTGCGCTTGCCAGTGCGCAAGGCAAGGCGGGCGTTGCTGTTGTCCGCATTTCCGGGCCGCAAGCGCATGTGGTTTCCGCGCGTCTGACCAATCGTGAGACTACAAGTCGTGGTATGCAGGTATGCTCACTACGCGATATAGAGGGTAAGCATCTAGACGACGCTGTCGTATTGAATTTTTTTGCGCCAGCGAGCTTTACCGGCGAAGACGTTGTGGAGTTTCATCTTCATGGCAGTATTGCGGTCGTGACGGCTGTCTTGCGCACGCTCGGACAACTTCCAGATTTGCGCTTGGCTGAACCCGGAGAGTTCACCAGGCGAGCTATGGAAAATGGCAAGTTGGATTTATCTCAGGTCGAAGGTCTGGCGGATCTTATCGAGGCCGAAACCGAGAGCCAGCGTCGACAGGCGCAAGAGGTTCTGTCCGGACGCCTGGGAGAAATTGCCGAGAACTGGCGTGCCTCTCTTATTCGCGCGGCGTCGTTGATCGAGGCGGTAATCGACTTTGCCGACGAGGATATTCCGACGGATGTAACGCCGGAAGTGTCGTCGCTGATCGATCGGGTCATTTCGGATCTCAGGGCTGAAACGGCCGGTGTGCAGATCGCAGAGCGGATTCGCAGCGGCTATGAGGTGGCGATTGTTGGCGCCCCGAACGTCGGCAAGTCAACTTTGCTGAATACGCTCGCCGGACGGGATGCGGCGATCACCTCGGAATTCGCGGGAACGACGCGCGATATCATTGAGGTTCGCATGGATCTCGCCGGGCTTGCCGTGACGTTTCTCGACACAGCGGGCCTGCGCGAAACCACTGACGAGGTAGAGAAAATTGGCATTTCGCTGGCCAGGTCCCGTGCAGAAAACGCGGATCTCAGGGTTTTCCTGGCCGAGGGTCCCGCAGAGCTGCATGTACCGTTCCAGAAGGACGATATTCTGGTCCGGCCCAAGGCGGATTTGCGGCAGGTCAAGTCCGGGTCGGTCTCCGGCTTGACCGGAGAAGGGGTGTCGGACCTTATTTCGCGTATTTCCAAGGTTTTGCAGCACAGATCGGCGCGAGCAGGTGTAGCAACGCGCGAGCGTCACAGGATCGCAATGTTGCGGGCTGAATCTGCTTTGGAAAAGGCACAAGCGCTTTTGTCTGATCGCAGTGAACAGTATGAAATGGTGGCAGAAGAACTGCGAACAGCGATTCGATTCCTTGAGGCGCTTGTCGGGCGCGTGGATGTCGAAAACCTGCTGGATGAAATCTTTGCCAGTTTCTGTCTGGGTAAGTGAGGAGTGTTTCACGTGAAACATTTTGACGTTGCTGTCATAGGTGGCGGTCATGCCGGCGTCGAGGCGGCACATGCTGCTGCCCGAATGGGTGCAAACACCGTGCTTGTCACGCTGAACCGAAGCGGAATAGGGGTCATGTCGTGTAACCCCGCTATCGGCGGGCTCGGGAAAGGGCATCTTGTCCGAGAGATTGACGCGATGGACGGGGTGATGGGCCGGGTCGCAGACCGGGCGGGCATTCAGTTCCGGCTGCTCAATCGTCGCAAAGGGCCGGCGGTACAAGGGCCGCGTGCGCAGGCAGACCGAAAAATCTATCGCGAATCAATCCTCTCCGAAGTCGAAACTCGTGAAAACCTGACCGTCATAGAAGGTGAAGCGACAGATTTCGTGATGGAAAAGGACAAAATAACGGGTCTTGTCCTTGCAGACGGGTCGGAACTGCGGACCGGTACCGTCATCCTGACGACCGGTACCTTTTTGCGCGGTGTCATTCATATCGGTGATGTTTCAAAACCGGGCGGAAGGATGGGTGATAAACCCTCTGTTACTCTTGCAAACAGGCTGGATTCCTTCGGCTTGCCGCTTGGCCGGTTGAAAACGGGTACACCTCCGCGTCTGGACGGCCGAACAATCGACTGGACAGATCTGCAAATGCAGCCGGGCGATGAAGAACCGACGTTGTTCTCATTCCTGTCCAGCGGTGTTTCGGCAAGGCAAATTTCGTGCGGTATCACGCATACAAACGCCAAGACGCATGAAATCATTCAGAAAAACATTTCCCGTTCAGCGATGTATGGTGGTCATATCGAGGGCGTCGGACCACGATATTGCCCTTCGATCGAAGACAAGATTGTGCGTTTCGCGGATAAGGACTCTCATCAGATATTTCTTGAACCCGAGGGTGCGGATGATCACACGATCTATCCAAACGGCATTTCCACGTCGCTGCCGGTTGAAGTCCAGGAAGATTATGTCCATTCGATCAAAGGCTTGGAAAACGCGAAAATTCTGCAGCCGGGATATGCCATTGAATATGATTACGTCGATCCCAGGGTACTGTCAGCGACCCTGGAGCTGCGCGATGTCAAAGGTCTGTATCTGGCGGGCCAAATCAACGGAACAACCGGTTATGAAGAAGCGGCGGCACAGGGTTTGGTTGCTGGTTTGAATGCCGCGCTTGCGATTCAGGGCAGACCACCTGTCATATTCAGCCGCTCCAACAGCTACATCGGCGTCATGATCGACGATCTGACCACACGCGGGGTGTCCGAACCGTATCGCATGTTCACGTCCCGCGCGGAGTTCAGACTTTCCTTGCGGGCGGATAATGCGGATCAACGGTTGACACCGCTGGGAATCGAACTGGGCTGTGTGGGTTCGAACCGTCGTGTGGCTTTCGAGAAAAAGATGCAAAAGCTGGACCACGCGCGTTCCTTGCTGACAGAGAGCAGCTACACACCGAAAGAGCTGTCAGAGGCGGGCATCGCAATCAGTCAGGACGGCAAGCGCCGCAATGGTCTGGATGTTCTTGCATTTCCGGATGTTGGGGTATCCGATTTGGAAGCACTTCTGCCGGAGCTGGCACAGGTGGATCCCGATACGCGTCTTCAGGTCGAACGCGACGCGCTTTATCGTAATTATGTGGCGCGACAGGAAAATGATGTAAATGCTCTGAGGCGCGATGAAGCGCATGCGATACCGGCGGATTTTGATTTTTCCAGGATCAGCGGGCTTTCAAATGAACTGCGGCAGAAACTTGCGACGACGCGCCCTGAAACCATTGCTCAGGCCGCGCGCATAGATGGTATGACGCCATCCGCTTTGGCTTTGATCCTGTCCATGCTGCGGCGTCAGCCCAAAGTCGCGAACAGATGACTCTCGGGCAGGATGATCAACGCAAAACCCTGAATGTTTCACGTGAAACACTGGAGCGCCTTGAGTGTTTCGAGGCGCTGGTTCAAAAGTGGAATCCTAGGATCAACCTCGTTTCCAGAAACAGCCTCAAAGACCTTTGGTCGCGGCATGTCTTTGATTCCATTCAGGTATATCGCCTGAGACCACGGTCAACGCCTTGGGTCGACCTGGGGAGCGGCGGCGGATTTCCGGGTCTGATCGTGGCAATTCTGGCGGCAGAGGACGATCCAGACGCCGATATCACTTTGATTGAAAGCGATCAGCGAAAATGCGCGTTTCTGCGCAACGCAATACGCGAAACCGGGGTGTCTTGCGCGGTCATTCCGCAACGTATCGAAGCGGTCGAGCCCCAGAATGCGAATACGTTGTCGGCGCGGGCGCTCACGAATCTGTCGGGGTTGCTGGAATTTGCCGAAAGACACCTGTCAACCGGTGGAATGGCGTTGTTCCCAAAGGGTGTGTCGTGGCAAAAGGAAGTTGCCGAAGCGCAGCGGTCATGGTGTTTTGAATACGAGCCCATAGCAAGCGCGACCGAGGCGGGATCCGTCATCTTGAAAGTCAAAGGAATATCGCGTGTCTGACTATTCCCAAACACCTCCTCAGATCATTGCTATTGCCAATCAGAAGGGCGGGGTGGGCAAAACGACAACCTCGATCAATCTCGCGGCGGCACTGGCGGAAATGGGTTTGCGCGTGCTGGTGGTTGATCTCGACCCTCAGGGGAACGCATCGACCGGGCTCGGGATTGATGCGGATGCGCGCGAAGCAACAACATATGATCTGCTGGTCGGAGAACTGCCGCTTGATCGTGTCATCCAGGATACCGCGCATGACGGGCTGTGTATCGTGCCCGCGACGGTGGATCTCAGCTCGGCGGATATCGATCTGATTTCAAATGAGCGGCGGATCTTTCTGCTGCATGACGCGCTGCGGCAACCGGATATGAGCGCGTTCGGCTTTGACTATATCCTGATTGATTGTCCGCCATCGCTCAATCTGTTGACCGTGAATGCCATGGTTGCGGCGCATTCCGTGCTTGTTCCCCTGCAGAGCGAGTTCTTTGCGCTGGAGGGGTTATCGCAACTGATGCTGTCTGTTCGCGAGGTTCGGCAATCGGCGAATCCGGGGCTGAGAATCGAAGGTATTGTGTTGACTATGTTCGATAGACGCAACAACTTGTCCCGGCAGGTTGAAGAAGACGCGCGGGACAATCTGGGCGATCTGGTGTTTCAAACACTGATTCCGCGCAATGTCAGGGTCAGCGAAGCGCCATCTTACGCGATGCCCGTGCTGAACTACGACAGCAATTCGCAAGGCGCCGAAGCGTATCGGGCGCTGGCGCAGGAAATAACGAGCAAACACAGGCTGATGGCCGCCTGAGCCATTCGAGGAGCGTAGCAGATGGACAACAAGGTAAAGCCCCGTGGACTGGGCCGCGGTCTTTCGGCATTGATGGCGGATGTCTCGGCAGAGAGCCAGACCCCGGATCGCCATGTTGGCCCGGATATTCACGTTCCGATCGAAAAGCTCTTTGCCAACCCGAACCAGCCCCGCCGGAGGTTCGCGCAGGAAGAACTTGACGACCTCACCGCGTCGATCAAGGAAAAGGGCGTTCTTCAGCCGCTCATCGTGCGCCCGCGCGCGGGTGGCACCTATGAGATCGTGGCAGGTGAGCGTCGGTGGCGTGCCTCGCAAAAGGCGCAGTTGCATGAAATTCCGGTTCTGGTGCGCGACTTTGATGATGTCGAGGTGCTGGAAGTTGCGATCATCGAAAACATCCAGCGTGCCGACCTGAACGCGGTTGAAGAAGCCGCAGGTTACAAGCAGTTGATGGAGAGTTTTGGTCACACCCAGGAGCGGTTGGCCGAGGCGCTCGGCAAAAGCCGTAGCCACATTGCCAACCTGATGCGGTTGCTCACCTTGCCGACGGATGTGCAGGATATGCTGCAAGAGGGGGTACTGACCGCAGGTCACGCACGCGCGCTGATCACCTCGGAGGATCCGTCTTCTTTGGCGCGGGCCATCGTCAAGGGCGGACTTTCGGTGCGCGCGACCGAGGCACTGGTGAAGAAGCAAGCATCAGGCGATTTGCAGGCACGGAAAAAGAAGCAGGCCGCTCCGGTGGAAAAAGACGCGGACACCCGCGCGCTCGAAGCGGATCTGTCGGCCAATCTGGGAATGAAGGTCGCGATTACACACAAGCCGGGTCAGGATGCAGGCGAAATTACGATCAGGTATGGCAATCTGGACGATCTGGACACGCTTTGCCGTCTGTTGAGCGGCAGTTAACTGACCAGAAACTCGGAAATTATGACGTTCAGAACCATAAACCCCTGATCCTGAACGATAATGCGATCTCCAAGGTCCTGGATCAATCCAAGCTCAGAGAGCGAATTCCGGGCGGCGGCATCAAGCGGCCGTTTGGCAAGGTTTTCGTAGCGCACAACATCTATGCCCGACCGAATACGCAACCCCATCATGAGGTATTCTTCTGCCTGTTCCAGCCCTGTGAGGGGTTGCCGTTTGGTCTCGCCGTTGCCTTGAGCCACCAATCCAAGCCAGTCGGAGGGCATGATCGCGGACTCTGTCGCGTGGCGGATTCCGTTGATCGTCACACGCCCATGGGCACCGGGGCCGATGCCCACGTAATCACCGCCGGTCCAGTATATCATGTTATGCCGCGACTCCGATCCGGGCCGCGCGTGATTTGACACTTCGTACATGGGCAATCCATGTGCGGCGCAGGTCGCCTGGGTGATTTCATACATGTCGGCGGCGCGATCATCGTCGGGAAGCCCCCGAAGCGTTCCCCTGGCAAAACGATCGCCAAAGGCGGTGCCGCTCTCGATGGTGAGTTGATACAGCGACAGGTGATCGACCGCCATCGACAGCGCGGTGTTCAATTCGTCTTGCCATTGTTGCGGTGTCTGGTCCTGACGGGCGTAGATCAGATCAAAGCTCACCCGATCAAAGCAGGCGCGGGCAATGTCGAACGCGGCGCGTGCCTCGGCCACGGAATGGAGCCGTCCGAGCCGTTTCAGATCCGTGTCGTTCAAGGCTTGCACACCCATCGACACCCGGTTGACACCTGCATCCCGAAATCCGCTGAACCGGGCCGCTTCGACCGAGCCGGGATTGGCTTCGAGCGTGATTTCAATGTCGTTGGCCGGGGTCCAGTGACGGCATGCCGCCTCGACGATGCGGGCCACGGTGTCGGGGTTCATCAGGCTGGGTGTGCCGCCACCGAAAAATATGGAGTTCAGAACCCGGCCCGGCGTTTCGGAAGCGGTGCGCTCAAGCTCGGCAAGATACGCCTCACACCATGCGGACTGGTCGATCTGGCGCGACACGTGGCTGTTGAAATCGCAATAGGGGCATTTCGCCTGGCAAAAGGGCCAATGGACATAGAGCCCGAATCCGCCATGCCGCCAGTCTTCGTCAGTCAAAGCAACCCGCGACGAGCTGTTGCGTCGCCCTGGCGCGGTGGCTGATCCGGTTCTTTTCCCAACGATCCATCTGCCCAAAGGTCATGTCATAACCATCTGGCACAAAGATCGGATCATAGCCATGTCCCTGATCACCGCGCATGGGCCAGACCACCTGGCCCGGCATGACACCTTCGAACACCTCGTCATGGCCATCAGGCCAGGCGAGGACGAGCGTGCAACAGAACTGCGCCGTGCGCGGGTGGGGTGCGTTGATCGCCTCCAACTCGCGATGCGTGCGTTCCATTGCCATGACAAAGTCACGCCCATTCGGTGTCTCGGCCCAATCCGCCGTATGCACGCCGGGCGCGCCGCCCAATGCATCGATCCGGATACCGGAATCGTCGGAAAGCGCAGGCAGACCCGTCGCCTTGGCCGCTGCGTGCGCCTTGATGCGCGCATTGCCGACAAAGGTGGTTTCGGTCTCTTCCGGTTCGGGCAAATCCATCTCGGCGGCACCGACGACCGTGACGCCGTAAGGTTGCAGAAGATGCGCCATTTCTTCCAGCTTGCCGGCATTATGCGTGGCGACCAGCAACCGGTCGCCTGCGAATTTGCGGGTCATGTTGCGGCCTTTTGCGCGGCGACCAGTTCTTCGACACCTTTTTGCGCAAGATCCAGAAGCTGATTCATCTGGTCGCGGGAAAAGACCGATCCTTCGGCCGACATCTGCACCTCGATCAGCTTGCCGGAGCCTGTCATGATGAAATTGCCATCGACGCCGGCTTCGCTGTCTTCCGGATAGTCCAGGTCCAGAACAGGCTGCCCGGCATAGATGCCGCAGGACACGGCCGCGACCGGATCGACAAGCGGATCGCTGATCACGTCGCCGGCCTTCATGAGCTTGTTCACAGCCAGGCGAAGCGCGGTCCAGCCCCCGGTTATGGCCGCGCAGCGGGTGCCGCCATCGGCCTGAAGCACGTCGCAGTCGATGGTGATCTGGCGTTCGCCAAGGGCCACACGATCAACCCCGGCACGCAGGGCGCGACCGATCAGGCGCTGGATCTCCACGGTGCGGCCGCCTTGCTTGCCCGATGCCGCCTCGCGGCGCATGCGGGTGTTGGTGGCGCGGGGCAGCATGCCGTATTCCGCCGTGACCCAGCCCAGCCCTGACCCCTTGATAAACGGCGGCACGCGATCCTCGATCGTCGCCGTGCAGAGCACATGGGTATCGCCGACCTTGATCAGGCACGATCCTTCGGCGTGTTTGGTAAATCCCGTTTCTATGGAAACCGGACGCATTTCGCTTAGATCTCGACCAGAGGGGCGCATGATCTCTCCTTTATTTGTTGGCGTCGGAATACAGTCCGGCAAGACCGTTATGCAACCCCGATTGACCTTTGCAACCAGTGGACTTTAATGGCGAACCAGCCAAGGATGATCCCATGAGCGATGCTACGAAACTGTTGAACGAGTTGAATGACCGCTCGCGCGAAGTGTTTCGGCGGGTGGTTGAAGGCTATCTTGAAACCGGCGATCCGATCGGCAGCCGCACCCTGACCCGTACCCTTGACGAAAAGGTCAGCGCGGCGACAATTCGCAATGTGATGCAGGATCTCGAATATCTCGGCTTGCTCGACAGCCCGCATGTGAGTGCCGGGCGCATTCCCACCCAGGCGGGGTTGCGGATGTTTGTCGACGGGCTGCTCGAGGTAGGCGATCTGCACGACACCGACCGCAAGATGCTGGACGACACGGTCAAGAGCAATTCGAACGATGTTGGCAACATGCTCGACCGGCTGGGTGCCGCGCTTTCGGGTGTGACTCAGGGGGCGTCTCTGGTTTTGACGCCCAAGCATGAGGCCGCGATCCGGCATATCGAGTTTGTGTCGCTGGCCCATGACCGCGCGCTGGTGGTGATCGTTTTCGCCGATGGTCACGTCGAGAATCGCCTGTTCACGCCGCCGCCGGGCCAGACCCCCAGTTCGATGCGGGAAGCGGCGAATTTCCTGAACGCGTTGATCGAAGGCCGCACGCTGAGCGAAGTGCGCAAAAAGATCCAGTCCGAGATCAACGCCCGTCGTCAGGAAATCGACCGGCTGGCGCAGGAGATGGTCGAAAGTGGTCTCGCCGTCTGGGAGGGCGAAGGCAAGGAAGCCGCCCGGCTGATCGTGCGCGGACGGGCGAATCTGCTGGGCGGCGAGGATAATGGAGACGAACTGGAACGCATTCGCAGCCTGTTCAACGATCTTGAGCGCAAGCGCGATATCGAGGAATTCCTGCAACTGACCGAGGAAGGCGAGGGTGTACGCATTTTTATCGGGTCGGAGAACAAACTTTTCTCACTTTCGGGTTCCTCTTTGGTGGTGTCTCCCTATATGAACGCTGATCGAAAGATAATTGGCGCGGTGGGCGTGATTGGCCCAACGCGCCTCAATTACGGGCGGATCGTACCTATTGTGGACTATACGGCGCAGCTGGTAGGCCGGATGATTTCCGACCGCAGTTAGAGGTGAAAGATGGCAGAGCCAAAGAACGATGATTTTCTGGATGATCTCGCGGCGATGGAGGCCGAGGCAGACGCAGAAGAACTGGCAGAGCTTGACGAAGAGGCAATCGAACTGGATTCGCTGCGGGCGGAACGCGACGATTACAAGGACCGCTACATGCGGACACTGGCCGAGGCCGAGAATTCGCGTAAACGCTCCGAACGCGCCCGCGTCGAAGCCGAGCGTTACGGCGGCTCGCGTCTGGCACGCGATGTGCTGCCGGTCTATGACAACATGAAACGCGCGCTGGAGTCCGTGACCGAGGAGCAGCGCGCGGCCTCTGCCGCGATGATCGAAGGCATTGAACTGACGATGCGCGAATTGATCAACGTTTTCGGCAAGCACGGGATCGAGATCATTTCGCCCGAAGTCGGTGACCGGTTCGACCCCAAGCTGCACGAGGCGATGTTCGAAGCGCCGCTGCCGGGCACGCGGGCGGGAGACATCATTCAGGTCTCGGCGGAAGGTTTCATGCTGCATGATCGTCTGCTGCGCCCGGCGCAGGTCGGCGTTTCATCCGCGCCCGCGTCCTGATTTCGAACTCTGTCCAGTCTGAAAGAAGCGGTCAGGTGTTGGCCGCTTCTTTCAGTTTATAGACCAGGTCCAGCGCCGCCCTGGGTGTCAGTTCGTCCGGATGAACGCTTTCGAGCAAATCAAGGGCGGCGGATTTTACCGGCGCGGGTGGCGCAGGTGTTGGCGCAGCAGAGAACAGTGGCAAATCGTCGATCAGGGCCTTCTGGCTGCGCCCGCCTTCACGTTCGCCTTCTTCAAGTGCCTTGAGAACGACTCGCGCCCGGTCCAACACCGATTGCGGAAGCCCCGCCAGTTGTGCGACCTGCACCCCGTAGGAGCGGTCTGCCGCGCCCCGCCGCACCTCGTGCAGAAAGATGACGTCGCCCTGCCATTCCTTGACTGCGACGGTGGCGTTTTCCACACCCGAAAGTTTGCCGGCCAGCGCCGTCAACTCATGATAATGCGTTGCGAAGAGCGCCCGGCACTGGTTGCTGGCGTGCAGATGTTCCAACGTTGCCCATGCGATCGACAGCCCGTCATATGTCGCTGTTCCCCGCCCGATTTCATCGAGAATCACCAGCGCCCGATCGTCCGCCTGATTGAGGATGGCGGCGGTCTCCACCATCTCGACCATGAACGTCGATCGCCCGCGCGCCAGATCATCGGATGCACCCACGCGGCTGAACAGCTGGCTGACGATGCCGATATGGGCGGCGCTTGCCGGGACGTGGCTGCCCATTTGCGCCAACAGCGCGATCAGTGCGTTCTGACGCAGGAAGGTCGATTTACCCGCCATGTTGGGACCGGTCAGCAACCAGATCGCGGCCCCATTGGCGGCGCTCAGGTCGCAGTCATTGGCGATGAAGCTGTCGCCTCCCTGCTGGCGCAGCGCATGTTCGACGACCGGATGTCGCCCGCCGGTGATCGCAAAACTGCGGCTGGCATCGACCCGGGGGCGACACCAGTTTTCGGCGCGCGCCAGTTCGGCCAGCGCCGTCGCCAGATCAAGCTCTGCAAGCGCGCGTGACGCGGCATTCAAACGCGCCGCCTCGGCCAGAATAGAGTCTTTCAGCCTTTCATAGAGCCGCTTTTCGATCTCGAGCGCCCGATTGCCGGCGTTCAGTATCTTGGTCTCCATCTCGCTGAGTTCGACGGTCGTGAATCGCACCTGGTTCGCGGTGGTCTGGCGGTGGATATAGGTTTCGGACAGCGGAGCCGAGAGCATCTTTTGCGCGTGTGTCGCGGTTGTCTCGATGAAGTAGCCAAGAACATTGTTGTGCTTGATCTTGAGCGAGGTGATCCCGGTATGTTCGACATAGCGTTTCTGCAATCCCGCAATCACCGAGCGTCCTTCATCCCGCAGGGTGCGCGCCTCGTCCAAATCGGGGTCATAGCCTGACGCGACAAACCCCCCGTCCCGGGTCAGCAATGGCGGCTCGGCCACCAGCGCCGCGTCAAGCAGGGCGGTGAGATCGTCAAATCCCGTCAGGTCGGCGGCTGCGGCGGCAAGCAATGGCGGCAGGTCCTGTGTCTGGCATTGCCGGGCGATCACGTCGGCTTGTTCCAGCGTGTTGCGCACCGCGGCAAGGTCGCGCGGGCCGCCACGATCCAGCGAAAGGCGCGAGAGCGCGCGGTCGAGATCGGGAGCCTTGCGCAGGGCCCTGCGCAGATCGTTCGAGACCGCGTTCTGCTCAAGCGCAAAGTCCACCGCCGCCAATCGCGATTGCACTGTGTCGAGATCGCGCGACGGGCTCGACAGGCGCTGTTCGAGCAGCCGCGCGCCACCCGGTGTGACAGTGCGGTCTATCACAGCGAGAAGCGAGCCCGCGCGACTTCCCGACAGCGACCGCGTGAGTTCAAGGTTGCGGCGGGTTGCGGCATCGATCTGGACCACACGATCCTCGGACTCGCGGACCGGCGTCTGCAGGAGCGGCAACCGGCCCTTTTGCGTGATGTCCAGGTAATCGATGAGAGCGCCCATCGCCGAAATTTCAGCGCGTCCGAAGTTGCCAAAAGCATCGAGTGTTCCGACCGAAAAAAGCGCGCACAGGCGCTTGTCGGCGGCGGAGCTGTCAAAGCTGGAGCGTCCCAGCGGGGTGAGGGCGATGCCCAGATCTCCGGCGACCTCGTGCAAACCGTCGGCAGCGGCGTCGCTGACAATCAACTCGGAGGGGGCCAGCCGGGCAAGTTCCGGACCAAGCCGCGCCCGGTTCAGCGGCATCACGTGAAATGCGCCGGTTGAAATATCCGCCCAGGCCAGGGCAGATTGATCGCGCACCTCGGCAAAGGTGGCGAGAAAGTTGTGCCGCCTGGCTTCAAGCAGCGCATCTTCGGTCAAGGTGCCAGGTGTGACCAGCCGCACGACATCGCGTTTCACGACGGATTTCGACCCGCGCTTCTTGGCCTCTGCCGGGCTTTCCATCTGTTCGCAAACCGCGACACGAAACCCCTTGCGGATCAGCGTCAGAAAATACCCCTCGGCCGCATGTACCGGTACACCGCACATCGGAATATCGGCGCCGTCATGCTTGCCACGCTTGGTCAGTGCGATGTCCAGCGCCTCGGCCGCGGCCACGGCATCGTCAAAGAACATCTCGTAGAAATCGCCCATGCGGTAGAACAGCAGAGAGTCCTTATGCTCGGCCTTGATTTCAAGATACTGCGCCATCATTGGCGTGACATTGGCCACAGATTGTCCCCCGGCTCATCGAAACGTGTGCGACCTTACAAACGCCCAACACGCGACGAAAGGCGAAAACGCATTCCTGTTGAGGCTTGGTCATGCGCGCGCTATGACGCCTGAACCGCAACGAGGAGACAGCCGGTCATGGCCAAGCTGAAATACACCCGCGACGAAGCCCTGACGTTTCATCTGGAGCCGACGCCGGGCAAGTTCGAGATTCAGGCAACTGTTCCGATGAACACGCAGCGCGATCTGTCGCTGGCCTATTCTCCGGGCGTGGCCATCCCTTGCGAGGAAATCGCCGCAAACCCCGAAACCGCGTATGATTACACTAACAAGGGCAACCTCGTCGCGGTGATCTCGAACGGGACGGCGGTGCTGGGGCTGGGCAATCTCGGGGCGCTGGGCTCCAAGCCGGTGATGGAAGGGAAATCTGTCCTGTTCAAGCGGTTCGCCGACGTCAACAGCATCGATATCGAGCTTGATACCGAGGACGTCGCCGATTTCTGCAAGGCGGTCAAACTGATGTCGCCGACTTTCGGGGGCATCAATCTCGAGGATATCAAGGCACCCGATTGCTTCATCATCGAACAGCAGCTCAAGGAAGAGCTGGACATACCGGTATTTCACGATGACCAGCACGGCACCGCAGTGATCTGTGCGGCCGGCCTTATCAATGCGCTGCATCTGTCGAACAAGAAGATCGAGGACGTCAAGATCGTTCTGAACGGCGCAGGTGCCGCCGGCATCGCCTGTCTCGAACTGCTCAAGGCCATGGGTGCACGGCATGAAAACTGCATCATGTGCGATACCAAGGGTGTCATCTGGCAGGGTCGCACCGAGGGCATGAACCAGTGGAAATCGGGCCACGCGGTCAAGACCGAGGCGCGCACGCTTGAAGACGCGATGAAGGGGGCCGATGTGTTCCTTGGGGTTAGCGTCAAGGGTGCCGTGACCCAGGACATGGTGGCATCGATGGCCGACAATCCGGTGATTTTTGCCATGGCGAATCCCGATCCCGAAATCACACCGGAAGAGGCGCATGAAGTCCGGGTCGATGCCATCGTCGCAACCGGGCGCAGCGATTATCCCAACCAGGTGAACAATGTGCTGGGCTTCCCCTACCTGTTCCGGGGGGCTCTGGATATTCATGCGCGAGCGATCAACGACGAAATGAAAATCGCCTGTGCCCATGCGCTGGCCCAGCTTGCCCGCGAAGACGTGCCCGACGAGGTGGCGCTGGCCTATGGTGAAAACCTGTCCTTCGGTCGCGACTATATCATCCCGACTCCGTTTGACCCGCGTCTGATCCATCGCATTCCGCCGGCCGTGGCCAGGGCAGGGATGGACACCGGTGCGGCGCGGCGGCCGATCATCGACATGGAGAGCTATGAGCTCACCCTGAAGTCCCGGATGGATCCGACGGCCAGCATCCTGCGTGGCCTGAACGCGCGGGCGCGCGCGGCCAAGGCGCGCATGATCTTTGCCGAGGGTGACGATCCGCGCGTGTTGCGGGCGGCGGTCACGTACCAGCGATCCGGTCTGGGCAAGGCGCTGGTGGTTGGACGTCCCGATGATGTCAAGACCAAGCTGGAGGCGGCGGGCCTGGGTGACGCGGCGCGCGAACTTGAAGTGGTGAATGCGGCAAACACCCAGTACCTGGAAAGCTACAAGGATTTTCTTTACGAGCGGTTGCAGCGAAAAGGTTTTGATCGCCAGGACATTCATCGTCTTGCCGCGCGCGACCGGCACGTGTTCTCGGCGCTGATGCTGGCGCATGGTCATGGGGACGGGCTGGTTACCGGGGCCACGCGCAAATCGGCGCATATCCTGGATCGCATCAATCACGTATTTGACGCCAATCCGGAAAACGGTGTCGCGGGCGTCACCGCGCTGTTGCACAAGGGTCGGATCGTGCTGATCGCGGACACCCTGGTGCAGGAATGGCCAGATGCCGAAGATCTCGCAACGATTGCCGAGCGTGCCGCCGAAGTTGCGCGGCACATGGGGCTTGAACCGCGTGTCGCTTTCGTGAGCTTTTCGACCTTCGGTTACCCTGTCTCGGAACGCGCGGAAAAGATGCATCAGGCGCCCGGAGTGTTGCAGGCGCGCGGGGTGAATTTCGAATTCGAAGGTGAAATGACAGTGGATGTGGCGCTGAATGCGCAATCACAGGCTGCTTATCCGTTCTCGCGCCTGACCGGACCGGCCAACATCCTTGTGGTTCCGGCGCGCCACTCGGCCAGCATTTCGGTCAAGCTGATGCAGGAAATGGGCGGCGCGACCGTGATCGGTCCGATCCTGTCGGGCCTGGACAAGCCGATACAGATCTGTTCGTCGGTGTCGACGGCGAACGACATTCTGAACATGGCGGTGCTGGCGTCCTGCAAGATCGGCTGACGCCAATTCCTGTCGTCGCCCTGCATCGGGACGACGACAGGTGAGGGCAATCAGAGAATGCCCGGCAGGTTCAGGCCGTTTTCACGGGCGCAATCCAGCGCGATGTCATACCCCGCGTCCGCGTGGCGCATGACCCCGGTTGCGGGGTCGTTCCACAGGACACGCTCGATCCGCCGGTCCGCATCTTCGGAGCCATCGCAACAGATTACCATGCCGGAATGCTGGGAAAATCCCATTCCGACCCCGCCGCCGTGATGCAGGCTGACCCAGGTCGCGCCTGACGCGGTGTTCAGCAGCGCGTTGAGCAGTGGCCAGTCCGATACGGCATCCGATCCGTCCTTCATGGCTTCGGTTTCGCGGTTGGGCGAAGCGACCGAGCCGGAGTCGAGGTGATCCCGGCCGATCACCACGGGTGCCGACAGCTCGCCGTTACGCACCATTTCGTTGAACGCGAGGCCCAGCCGATGGCGCACGCCCAGCCCGACCCAGCAGATGCGGGCGGGCAGGCCCTGGAATGCGATCCGGTCCCGCGCCATGTCGAGCCAGTTGTGCAGGTGACTGTCCGAGGCGAGTATTTCTTTGACCTTGGCGTCGGTCTTGTAGATGTCTTCGGGATCGCCGGACAGCGCGGCCCAGCGAAACGGACCGATGCCACGGCAAAACAGCGGACGGATATAGGCCGGGACGAAGCCGGGGAAATCAAAGGCGTTTTCCAGACCCTCTTCCAGCGCCATCTGCCTGATATTGTTGCCGTAGTCGACGGTCGGAATGCCGGCGGCATGGAAGTCGACCATCGCCTTGACCTGCACTTTCATCGAGGCCCGCGCGGCCTTTTCCACGGCCTTGGGGTCGCTTTCGCGTTTCTGCCGCCACTCGCCCAGGCTCCAGCCCTGCGGCAGGTAGCCATTGACCGGATCGTGGGCCGAGGTCTGGTCGGTCACGATATCCGGGCGGATACTCCGTTTCACGAGTTCCGGATATACGTCGGCGGCATTGCCCAGCAATGCAACGGATTTTGCCTGTCCCTCTGACGTCCAGCGCCGGATCATCTCGAGCGCGTCTTCAAGACTGTCCGTCTTTTCATCGACATAACGGGTGCGCAGACGGAAATCGATGGAGTCCGGGTTGCATTCGACCGCAAGGCAACAGGCGCCCGCCATCACCGCCGCCAGCGGCTGCGCGCCTCCCATGCCACCCAGCCCGCCGGTCAGGATCCACTTGCCTGACAGGTCGCCGCCATAATGCTGGCGGCCCGCCTCGACAAAGGTTTCATAGGTGCCCTGCACGATCCCCTGGGACCCGATGTAGATCCATGAGCCGGCCGTCATCTGGCCGTACATCGCGAGGCCCTTCTTGTCCAACTCGTTGAAATGATCCCAGTTGGCCCAGTGCGGCACGAGGTTCGAATTTGCGATCAGAACGCGCGGTGCGTACTTGTGGGTTCTGAACACGCCGACCGGCTTGCCCGATTGCACGAGCAGGGTTTCGTCGTCCTCAAGCTCGCGAAGGCTGGCGACGATCCTGTCGAAATCCTGCCATGTCCGCGCAGCGCGACCAATCCCGCCATAAACGACCAGTTCGTGCGGGTTTTCGGCCACGTCCGGGTGCAGGTTGTTCATCAGCATCCGCATCGGCGCTTCGGTCAACCAGCTTTTGGCGCTGATCTCGGGACCTGTGGCGGGATAGATATCGCGGGTGTTCTTGCGGGGATCGCTCATGATGCGCCTTTCAACTCGGGGGCCATCTTGGCCAGTGTGGTCAGGATTGTCCGCAGGTGAGACCGCAACCGCCCGGCCTTGGCCTCGTCATAGGTCCAGGGGGCGGTTTCCTGCGTCAGATAGGTGGATTGCGCCAGTTCCATCTGGATGGCATGAAGCCCGTCTTCGGGGTGGCCGTAATGCCGGGTGGTCCATCCGCCCTTGAACCGTCCGTTTACCGTACTGGAATAGCCCGCGGCAGAGGAACAGATGTCGCGTGTCGCGGCTTCGATGCGCGGATCGCAGGTTGTTCCCATGTTCGTGCCGATATTGAAATCCGGGAGGATGCCATCAAAGAGGAACGGAATTTCACTGCGGATCGAATGGCAGTCATAGAGGATGGCGATGCCATGCCGTTCGCGTACCCGGGCCAGTTCGGCCTGTAGCGCCGCGTGATAGGGCGCATGAAACCGTTGCCGCCGGTCTTCGATCTCTTCGCTGTCCGGAGGAGTTTCCCATATGTCATGCCCGTCGAAATCGGTGAGCGGCACAAGGCCGGTGGTATTCTGGCCGGGATAAAGGTTTGCACCGCTGGGGTCGCGATTGGCGTCTATGACATAGCGATGGAACGTGGCACGTACCGTCGTGGCATCTGGCAACAGCCCGTCATAGAGCCGATGAATATGCCAGTCCGTATCATCCAGCCCGCGTCCGCGCGCGTTCAGACGGACCATGACATCGTCGGGCAATCCGGTGCCGGTGTGGGGCAGGCCGAGCACGATGGGGCCGTCGCCCCGGATGATTTCAACTGGGGTCATGTCGACAACTCCGGAAGGTTGATTGCGGTGCTGGCGGTTACGTCACCATTCCGGATCAGCGAGGCGGCGGCCTCAAGGTCGGGCGCGAGATAGCGGTCCTCGGTCAAGGTGTCGACCGACTGGCGCAGGGTGTCCATCACCCGGGCGAGCGGTGCGCTGGTGCGCAGCGGCGCACGGAATTCGATACCCTGTGCCGCGCAGAGCAATTCGACACCCAGTATGCGTTCGAGATTGGCAACCATGCGACCCAGCCGCACGGCCCCGTGCGCCGCCATACTGACATGGTCCTCCTGGTTGGCGCTGGTGGGTGTGCTGTCGGTCACACAGGGGTTGGCGAGATGCTTGTTCTCGCTCATCAACGCGGCGGTGGTCACCTCGGCGATCATGTAGCCCGAATTCAGCCCGGGATTCGGTGTGAGGAATGGCGGCAAGTCGTGGCTGAGAACCGGATCGACAATCAGCGCGACGCGGCGCTGGGCGATGGCGCCGATCTCGGCGAGGGCCAGCGCGATCATGTCGGCGGCAAAGCCGACGGGTTCGGCATGGAAGTTGCCGCCGGAGACGATCATATCTGCACCGACCAGCACCAGCGGATTGTCGGTCGCGGCATTTGCCTCGATTTCGAGCGTGCGCGCGGCCATGCGCAGCATATCCATCGCCGCCCCGGTGACCTGCGGCTGGCAGCGGATGCAATAGGGGTCCTGTACCCGTGTGTCGCCTTCGCGATGGCTTTCGCGGATCACGGATCCGGCCAGCAAATTGCGCATGCAATCGGCCGCTTCGATCTGCCCGGCATGGCCACGCAGCGCGTGGATCTCGGGTTGCAACGGCGCGGTGGATCCCATGATGGCATCGGTGGACATCGCCGACGTGACCAGCGCGCTGGTCATCGCGCGCCATGCGCCGAACAGCCCCGCAAGCGCAAAGGCCGTGCTGAATTGCGTACCGTTGATCAGCGCCAGCCCCTCTTTGGGGCCGAGCGCAACAGGCTTGAGACCGGCGCGTTGTAGGGCGGTGGCTCCGGGCAGGGTTTCGCCGCGATACTCGGCTTCGCCATGACCCATCATGACCGCTGCGAGATGCGCCAGCGGTGCAAGATCTCCTGACGCGCCCACGGAACCCTGAACCGGGATCACCGGGGTGATCTCTTTGGCCAGCATCGCTTCGATCAGGGCAATCAGCTCCATCCGCACGCCCGAGGCCCCGCGCCCGAGACTGAGCAGCTTCAGGGCCATCATCAGGCGCGCATGGCTTTGCGGGATCGGTTCACCGACGCCGCAGCAATGCGACAGGATCAGGTTGCGCTGCAAGGTTGCCGTGTCCCTGGCCTCGATCTTGACGCTTGCCAGTTTGCCGAACCCGGTATTGACGCCGTAGACCGCCGCGTTGCCGTTGGCTGCTGCCGCTATTCTGGTCTGTGCCTCGATCACGGCGGGATGGCAGGCCGGGTCGAGCCGCACCGCCGCGCCCGTGCGAAATACGGTTTCCAGATCGGCCAGCGTGACGGAACCGGGGGTCAATGTGAGAATTTTCATTTTGGCGCTCCGATGATGCGCGCGTGAAGGGGATTGTAACCGATGCGATAGGCAAGCTCTGCGGGGTGCTGCACATCCCAGACTGCAAGCTCGGCCCGTTTGCCCACCGCGACGGTCCCCACGTCGTCGAGACCAAGCGCGCGCGCCGCATGGCGGGTGACGCCGGCCAGCGCTTCTTCGGGGGTAAGCCGAAACAGGGTGCAGCCCATGTTCATCGTCAGAAGCAGCGAATTCAGCGGTGACGATCCGGGGTTCATATCGGTTGCCAATGCCATCGGAACCGCGTGCTTGCGAAAGGCATCGATGGGCGGCGCCTGCGTTTCACGCAACGTATAGAACGCGCCGGGCAGGATCACGGCGACCGTGCCGGATGCAGCCATTGCCCGCACGCCGTCTTCGTCGAGATATTCCAGATGATCCGCAGAAAGTGCGCCAAAGCGGGCCGCGAGTTTTGCCCCGCCGAGATTCGAGAGTTGCTCGGCATGCAGTTTCACGGGAAGCTGCAATTCGCGCGCCACCTCGAATACTCGCGCGATCTGGTCAGGGGAAAAGGCGATTCCCTCGCAAAACCCGTCAACCGCATCGACCAGACCCTGTGCCTGTGCTTCGCGCAGGGTCGGGATACAGATTTCGTCGATATAGGCGTCGTCGCGGTGCTTGTAGTCCGCCGGTGTCGCATGCGCCCCCAGGAATGATGTGCGTACCCTTATGTCGCGCTGCTTGCCGATGGTTCGGGCAACGCGCAGCATGCGCAATTCGGTTTCGCGGTCCAGCCCATAGCCCGACTTGATCTCGATCGTGGTAACACCTTCGCCTATCAACACATCGACCCGGCGCAACGCCTCTGCGAGCAGTGTCTCTTCGCTCGCCGACCGGGTGGCGCTGACCGTGGAAACGATACCGCCACCGGCGCGCGCGACCTCTTCGTAAGAGGCCCCGTTCAACCGCATCTCGAATTCGACCGCCCGATCGCCGCCGTGAACGATATGGGTGTGACAATCGACAAGTCCCGGAGTCACGAGCCGCCCATCCAGATCGTGCACGCGGTACGATGCGTATCTGTCGGGCAGCTCGGTCAGGGGTCCGACCCAGTCTATCTGCCCGCCATCCAGCACGATGGCCGCGTTTTCGATCATTCCATAGGGAACGTCCTGTCGCGACATGGTTGCAACATTCAGGTTGATCAGTGTTTGTTTGGTATCGGTCACGGCGCTCCGGTCCTTGCACGATTCTGCTTTTTTCTTAGTCAAAGTTGATTTATATGTCTATACATAAACTCGTTAATGACGGAATTTATGAAATGATCCACGCACGTCATGCATTGCTCTCTTCGGGATGGGCACAGGATGTTCTGATTGCCATCGATGACGGGATCATCACCACAATCACATGCGATACCCCGTGCCCCCGCGATGCAACGCAGGTCGATACGCTCCTGCCGGCGCTGGGAAACCTGCACAGCCATTCGTTTCAGCGTGCGATGGCCGGGATGACGGAATACCGCAAACACGGGCGTGACAGTTTCTGGACATGGCGCGACCTGATGTACCGTTTCATGGACCGGCTGACGCCGGATCAGATCGAGGCCATCGCCGCGCTGGTCTTTGTCGAGATGCAGGAGGCCGGATACGCTTCGGTCGGCGAGTTTCACTATGTTCATCACCAGACCGGCGGGGTCTCCTATGATGACCCGGCGGAACTGTCGCTGCGCATCTATGCCGCCGCATCGCGCACGGGGATCGGGCTCACCCATCTGCCGGTCCTTTATACCTATGGCGGGGCAGGCCGGGCCGCCTTGTCACAGGGACAGTTGCGATTTGGCAATGACGTGGATGGCTACCTATCACTCGTGAATGCGGCGCGCGAGGGGATGAAAACCCTGCCGGACGACGCTCGTCTTGGCATCGCCCCGCATTCGCTGCGCGCCACCTCTCCCGAAGATCTTGAGGTCGTCCTCAGGCAGTCAGTGGATGGCCCGGTACATATTCATATCGCCGAGCAACCGAAGGAGGTTGATGACATCATGTCATGGCTCGGTCAGCGTCCGGTGGAGTGGTTGCTGGCCCACGCAGATGTCGACCGCCACTGGTGCCTGATCCATGCCACGCACATGACCGAGGGCGAGACACGCGCGATGGCGCAAACCGGAGCCGTCGCCGGGTTGTGCCCGATCACCGAGGCAAACCTGGGCGATGGTCCGTTCAACGGTGTGTCCTATCTCGCGGCAAACGGGGCTTTCGGCATCGGTTCGGACTCCAATGTCAACATTTCGCTGACCGAAGAGTTGCGCACGCTGGAATATTCCCAGCGCCTGCGCGATCTGGCACGCAATGTTCTTGTGTCTGGCGAAGGGTCTGTTGGCCATGGGCTTTATACCGACGCGGCGCGCGGCGGTGCCCGTGCACTCGGTCGAAACGCGGGCGAAATCGCCGAGCAGCGTCTGGCCGACCTTGTCGCCATAGATAGCACCGACCCGACGCTGTGTGCCCTGTCGCGCGATCAGATACTTGATGGTCTGGTGTTTGCCGCCAAGGATCGGGTGGTGACCGATCTGTGGTCGGCGGGTCGACACTCTGTCAAGGAGGGGCGCCACGTCGCACGTGATGGAGTCGTGGCGGCGTATCGCGCGGCAATCACCGATCTCGTCGCTTCGCTCTGACGCCGGGAAACATTCTGCTGCGCTCCGGACGTCACCAGCCGGAGCGCGCACGCGATCTTCTGACGAAAAGCCGAACGATCAGCCCATCCAGCGGCGCACAGGGGCGTTGGCTTCTTCCAGCGGCTGGGTGATCACATCGACCAGTGTCGGTCCGTCATGGTCCACCGCCTCTCGCAGCACCCGTTCCAGATCGGCAGGGTCCTCGACGCGCCAGGATTTCACGCCATAGGCAGCCGCGACAGCGGCCTGATCCACGCGGCTGAAATCCACGTTGTAATAGCGCGCGCCCTTGTCGGCCATCTGGCTGGCCTTGATCCAGCCGAAATTGGAGTTCGAGAAAACGATAAAGGTGATGGGTGCCCGCGCTCGGCAAACGGTTTCAAGTTCCCCCACGGTGAAACCGAAAGAGCCGTCACCCATCAGCGCGACTGTCTTGCTGTCCGGGCGGCCATGCCATGCGCCCAGCGACGCGGCGAGCGAATAGCCCAGCGCACCATGCGCCCTGTTGGTGATGAAGTGGCGCCCGGCAAGCTGTTGGCGGTAATAGGCTGAGAAGTAGGGGCAGGAGGTACCGGGGTCGGACACAACGGTTGCGTCGGGCGGCAAAACCTTCATCAGGTCGGAAATCACGCGCTCGGGGCGAATGGGCCGGTTTTCCTCGGCGGCAATACGGTCGAAAATCTCGAATTTGCGGCGCTTGATGTCTGCGACGGCGGCGGCGGCACCGAAGGTCGCGCCACCCTGACCGCGGCGGTCCAGCTCGGCATTCACCATGTGCAGGGACATGCTCAGGTCGCCCACCACCCCGACCTCGGTCGGCAGGTTGGCTCCGATCACCATCGGGTCCACATCGAAATGCACGATACGCGTGCCGACGCTTGGCGCCTCCCATCGCGATGTCGTGGTCGAACCGGCGCGGCACCCCATGAACACGATGAGATCGGCAGCCTGCATCATTTCCCAGGTCTGGTCGGTTCCGCCATTCGAACCCACGACGCCCAGAGCGTTCGGGTGTGTATCGGCCAGCGCACCCTGACCCGAGATCGAGGTTGCCACCGCGATGTCCAGCCGGGTGGCGATGCGGTCGAGCTCGTGCATCGCGCCCGCCACGACGACGCCGCCCCCGCAGACGATCAGGGGGTTTCTCGCCGACAGGATGGCATCAACCGCCGCCTCGACCGACGCGGCATCCGGTCCGGTGCGATAGGCCGGATAGGTGGCCGTCCTGGGATCGGCCCAGATGTCGGAGGGATCAACCCTATCATACTGAATGTCGTAGGGCAGGCCGAGATGCGCGGATCCGGGCCGACCGGTGGTCATCGCCCGAAAAGCGGCGCGGACCATGCGCGGGATATGCGCGGCTTGCCTGATCACCGTGTTCCACTTGGTCAACGGGCGCATCAGCGCCTCTTGATCCACCTCGGTCAGGGGATACTTGCCATAGGTCGAGACGGAGATATCGGTGGTGATGCCCAGCACGGCATAAGAGCTTTCGGACGCTTCGATCAACCCCGGCAGAATATATGTCGCGCCGCCTCCGGACGGCCCCTCGCAGATACCGGGCCTGCCGGTGACGCGGGAGTATCCGTCGGCCATGTAGGCCGCACTGCGTTCATCACGGGTCAGCACATGCCTGATCTTGTGGTCGAGCTGATGCATCGCATCGTAAAAGGGCAGCGTGGTATCGCCGCACAGTCCGAAGATGTGATCCACACCCTGCGCTTCCAGCATCCGCACCATGGCTTCGGCGCCGTTGAGCGTGTTTTCCATGACCGTATCTCCTTTTTCATGCGGGGAACCGGGCTTGATCCGGTATCTGTATTTTTATCTGTATACAGAAACGTCGACGATAAGCAACGCCCGTGATCCGCTTTCGTCGAGCGTATTGAAGTCAGCGGTTTTCGGGACATGGCCCCCGGGCCGGTCAGAGCGTCAGCCCACCGTTTACATGCAGGGATTGACCGGTCACATAGCCCGCCTGTTCCGACAACAGAAAAGCTGCCGCCGCCGCGACTTCCGCAGCCTGACCGAGGCGGGCCATGGGAATGGTTTTCGTGACCTCGGACCATTGTTCGCTTGTGAGGGACGAATGGGTGCCCGCGTCTTTCGCGATGAAACCGGGTACAACCGCGTTCACCGTGATGCCGCGCGGCGCAAGATTGGCCGCAAAGACACGCACCTGCGCCTCCAGCGCCGCCTTTGCGGGCGCGGTGGGGGCATAGCTGTGGGTTTTGGAGCGGTGCGCGCCGAACGCGCTGACACAGAGGATGCGACCCCGATGATCTGCCAGTTTCGGCGCGACACAGGTGCAGAGCCGTTGGAACGCCACGGGCATCGCGTCCAGCGCCGTTTGCAGCGCCGCGGGTTCGGTGGACGTGATAGTGCCAAGCCTGGCGTAACCTGCGGTAAAGGCGAACCCGCTCAGCGCACCCTGCGGCAACGGATCCAGCCATGCCGCGACCCTTTCGACCATCGCCGGGTCCTCGGTCAGGCCCAGGCAGGTCGAGACGGTGGCCCCCGCGCTTTCGCAGGCCTTCACAACATCGGCCAGACGATCAGCATTGGAACCCGTATGCAGCAGGAACTCTGTGTCCGGCGCGGCCATCCGGCGCGCAAGAGCCGCGCCGATACCCGATCCGGCTCCTATGATGATGTAGCGCGTCATCGGCTTGGCGTCCTTCGTGAAGCTGGCGGTCCGCAACGTGGATTCAGGCAGAAGACCGTGTGTAGACATGACCGTAGGCGGCCTTGATTGCGGCGAGGATGTCCTCGTTGCGGTGCAGGATATGGTCGCGCATGACGGCAATGGCGGCCTCGGTATCGCCGGCGCGGATGTGGTCGAGAATCTCGCGATGCTGGCTCTGTGTGCGGTCTCGCCGACCTTCCATCGCGATCCAGCGGATCAGGTGTATGCGGCCATTTATATTGGTTAGAAGTTGTCGCAACACTTCGTTGCGGGACAGTTCGGCGATGGTGTCGTGAAAGCGAATGTCGAGTTCGATCAACCGGTCAACCGACGCATCCGGGGATTCCGCCATGCTTTCGGCAAGAAAATCCGACAATGCCTCAAGCTCGGATTCTTCGGCGCGCTCGCAGGCCAGCCGAACGGTCGCGCATTCGATCTCGACCCGTGCTTCGAAGAGATCGAAAATCACTTCCGGATTCAGCGACGGCACCGAAAATCCCCGTTCCCTGTCCATCAGCAAGCCCTCGGCCACAAGACGGTTCAGCGCCTCGCGCAGGGGCGTGCGGCTGATTTCCAGTTCCTTGGCCAGGGCGACTTCGTTGATCTTCTGACCGGGCAGAAATCTTGACCGGAGGAGCTGTTCGCGCAATTGTTGGTGGGCACGATGAGAGGACGAGACGTGAACGACCTTGGTTGCGGTTTTGTCAGTCTTGGTCATCGCACCTTTGCCTCGATTTTCGTTCTGTATGCCGGATTGTATGTATTGCCGCACTTCGGCGTCAACGGCCATCAGGTCAGGCGTCGGGTGCCTGTGCCAGCAAGGTCATGAGCGCGTCTACATCCGGCGCGTCGATTAGGGTTTCGCAGGCGTCGGCGAGCGACCTGCGGCGAGACCGGGAACAGACGGTGGACGTGACCTCTTCGAATTTCCGGTCGAGCTCTTCCCGGCTGAGGGGTTGCTCCGGATAGCCGCGCGCGACCTTTGATGTCGCTGACAATGTCCGGCCATCGGTCAGGGTAAGAATGACCTCTCCCATGTAGAAATCCGGAAACGCGTCGTTGAAGGTGCCGGTGTCGCGAATGACCTCGGCGCTGGCGGCGAGGCGGGCGACCTCCGGTTCGCTCTCGCGGCGGTCGATAAAGAGATCGAGAAACGACAGACGTCCCATCGCCGCACGAACTGGCAGGATATATTGTGCGCTATGGCCCTTGAGCGGGTTGTCATCAACGCAATGCGCCCCGGCTTCGGCAAAGCGCAAACTGATCTTTCCGATCTGCTCGGAAGTCAGCGCATGTTCGTCGAGTAGCACGACAAGCGCATCAAGCGCCGGATGCAGGAAGGACACAGAGGCGTAGGGTTTGATCGCCAGTTCCATCACCCCGTCCCACGCCGTTCCGAGGTCAAGGGTCAGGGGTGTGGGATCGGCGACGCCGCTATAGGCGTTCAGAACCGTGTGGCCGCCATCGAAAATGCGGTCCGGCGCCCCGAACCCGCGTTTTGCGAGCATCGCCGACATCACCCCGTTACGCGCGGCCAGTCCCATCTGGAACGGCCGCGCATCTTCGCGCGGGTCATCCTGCCATGCGAGCAGGCCGGAGGTTTGCAGGCCGGCAAGCCCAAGCGCGCGCACGGTCTGTTCCTCGTTCAGGCCCGTCAGGAACGCAGCCGCCGCCGCCGCGCCAAAGCTGCCTGCGACAGCAGAGGGATGAAAACCACGATCATAGAGTTCGCGTGGATTCATCGCCATTGAAACACGGTAGGTGATTTCACACCCAAGCGCCACGGCCGCCAGGGCCTCGGCACCGGTCCGCCTGTGAGCTTCCGAAAGCGCGAGGGCGGTGGGAACCATCACTGCGATCGGATGCAGGATCGCCTCGGGGTGGTGCGGCTCGAAATCGGCGGCATAGCCAAGGGTTCCATTGGCGAGCGCTGCGCTGAGCGGATCCACCTTGCGGTTTCGCCCGATCAGCGTGCAGGGGCCGGGTCCGGCAATTTCTTCGGCAAAACCGCAGATGCCCTGCGCCGCTGTAACGCTTTCATGTGTCGCAGCATAAAGCACGCCAAGCCCGTCACGGGCGAGTTCGCGCGTATAGGCCATCACTTCGTCGGGCAGGGACGAGGGGGTGAAACTTGACACGAAGGCGGCAAGTGAACGGGTGATTGGTGCGCGATCGTTCATGGTAGGTCCTTCGGAAAAGTGAATTTTAGATTGCATATCTATCTGTATACATGACAGAGTACAAATATCAGTCAAGGCATTCGTGGGGCGACAAGGGCATGACGGATACGACGCGGATCGTTTTGGGCGGCTTTGGCAACGTGGGTCAGCAGATTGCCGCAAGGCTGGCCGCCGACCCTGCGGAATCGCTCCGGATCGTTGCGATTGTGGCGCGTGACAAGCAAAAGGCCGCCGAGAATGCCGCAAGGTTCGGTCTGGATGTTCCGGTCATTTCGGCGTCCGATGTGCCGCAATACGATGCGACACTGGTCGAATGTGCCACCTATGACGGCTTTCGCGACGTGGTCGAGCCGACGCTGAAGGCCGGTGGTCATGTCATCGCGGTGAGCGTCGGCGCGCTTGCCGTCAATCTCGATCTCGTGGACATAGCGGAAAAGGCGGGTGCCACATTGCAGATTGCCGGTGGCACCTTGCCCGGTCTCGACATCATCCGTGCCGCGGCAGAGGATGAAATCAAGTCTGTTACCCTGACATCGCACATCAAGCCGTCATCTTTTGCGCATGAGCCGTTCATCCATGAACATGGCATTGACCTTGCTTTGGCAGAAGCGGGCGCCGTGTCCGTGTTCGAGGGCAGCGCGCGAGAAGCGGCCATGCACTTTCCGAGACATTTCAACGTGGCGGTGACTCTGGGGCTTGTCGGTATCGGACTGGACCGGACACAGGTGCGTATTTTCGCGGATGGCACCTTGCCGGGTGCCCGGCATACGCTGAACGTCGAAGCCAGCGCCGTTTCGCTTGAGATGACGTCGCAGAACTACCCCTCGCCAAACAACAACCGCACCAGCATGCTGGTGGCGCTCAGCATCCTTGCCGCGCTGCGGCGCGATCACGCCACGCTTCGGATCGGAAGTTGACCGATGCAGCTTTCCGAGCGCGACCGGGCGTTGTTGGACGGTGTCGAGGGCGAAGCGGCGCAGCAGGCGATTTCGGCACTCGTCCAGCTGGGTGAGGCCTATGACGCCCCGGATATGGTCGAGATCGGATATGCCCATGTCCATGCGGGCATGGCGCTGTACAAGGGTGATGTGGAACTGATCGAGTCCACCGCGCGAAATGGCGCGCGGATGGCGGTGCCCGTGTCGACCAACATTGCCAATGCCGATATGGGGGACTGGCAGGGCACCGGAGCACCGGACACGCTTGGCCAATTGCAGAAACGTGCGGAAGCCGCGCATCGCACGATGGGCAGCGCAACGTCCTTTACCTGCACGCCCTACTGGGCCGGACACTGGCCCACCTGGAACATGCATATCGCCTCGATCGAAAGCGGGGTGACGGTCTTCGCCAATTCGGTGCTTGGGGCACGATCAAACCGCGATGGATATTTCGCGGTCTATGCCGGGATGACCGGGCGCTACCCACGCTTTGGGCTTCATCTGGATCGCAACCGTCAGCCGACCCATCGCGTCATCGTCACCGCGCAGCCTCGCGGCACTGCTGACTTCACGGCGCTTGGCTACGCGGTCGGGGCGGCGGTGGGAAACGGCGTGCCACTGCTGCGTGGGCTCCGGGCGCGCCCCTCTCTGGACGAGCTTGATGCGCTGGGCGTGGGTATGGCAACCTCGGGCGGGGTGGCAATGTTCGTCCTGCCGGGCGTGACGCCGCCATTCGGCGACGATGCAGATTCACCGGGCCTGCCGGAGGTCAAGATTGAAGAGGCCGATATCGCGGGAGTATTCGACGAGTTCAGTTCAGGGTCTGACACCGGGTTTGACCTTGTTCATCTTGGCTGCCCCCATGCATCGTTCGAGGAAATCAAGCACTACGCCAGGCTGCTGGCCGGGCGGCGCGTTTCGCCGGGCGTAGAGCTTTGGGTCACGACCAGTCGCGCGGTACGACAGATGGCGCGCGACGCCGGTTTGATCGCACCGTTACTGGCGTCGGGCGCGCGGCTCGTCACGGATACCTGTCCCATTTCCTGCCATTTTGCCTGCACCTGTTCGCCGGATCCTACGCTCGGGGTGACAACGCCGACCCTGCGCACGATCCTCGTCGACAGCGCGAAACAGGCACATTACGTGCGCGACATGATCCAGTGCCCGACGCTCTTCACAACCAGTGAACTGGCGGTGGAATCGGCGGTCACCGGTCGCTTCCATCCGCGGACGCGCCGCAATGAATGAGAGCGCTTGGCAGGGACGCGCCGTGGTCAAGGGCGTGGCAGAGGGCGCGGCGCTCGTTTCTCAAACGGCGCTTTCGTTTCTGGGGGATCTCGACATTCGCTCGGGGCGTGTGGTGGGGCGGTCCAGCGATCTTTTCGATGAATGTGTTGCCGGTCGGATATTGGTGCTGCCGGCAAGCCGTGGCTCTGCCGGGGCGTGGCGGTTCCTGTACCAGCTCAAGATGCACGATACCCATCCGGCGGCGCTGATCCTGCGGGAAATGCCCGATCCTTCGGTGACGCAAGGTGCGATGCTGGCGGATGTACCGGTGGTGGTGTCACCGGAAGCGACATTCTGGACCGGATTGCGTAACGGAGACATGTTGAAAGTCGATGGCAACACGGGAAGAATCGAGCGGTGCCGGTGGTGAAAGTCATGATCGCTGGCCAAGACAAGAAGTCCTCTGAACCGGGAGAGAATTGCAGATGAAGACGGATGTCGCGATCCTTGGCGCAGGGATCATCGGTGCTCAGACAGCGGTGCAACTCGTCGAGCGGGGACTGAAAGTGGTGCTCGTCGATCCGGGTCCGCCGGGAGGCGAGCAGGCGGCCAGTTTCGGCAATGCCGCATGGCTGTCGTCCCATTCGGTAACGCCGCCATCGGCGCCGGGTGTCTGGAAACAGGTTCCGAAATGGCTGCGCGATCCGCTGGGGCCGCTCAGCGTGCGGCCCGCATACCTGCCAAAGGCGCTGCCGTGGCTGCTGCGTTATCTTGCGGCGGGCTCAACCGAACAAAAACTCCGCAAGGTCGCCGCCGAATTGCGGACCCTGCTGAAGGACGCGCCGACGCTGCATGAAGAGATCGCCATCCGCGCGGGCGTGCCGGAGCTGATCAACGCCCGATCCGGCCTGATGCATGTCTATCCCGACCGTGCAAGCTACGAAGCCGATGGTCTCGGGTGGCGCATCCGCCGTGACCTGGGGATCATCTGTGACGAGATCGAGGGCCCGGAATTGGCGCGATGCCAGCCGGATTTGGCTAAAACCTATACTTTTGCCGTCAACGTTCCGGAGGCAGGGCAATGTCTGGATCCCGGCGCCTATTGCGCGGCGCTGGTGCGCTTTGCACAGACGCGGGGCGCGCGCATCATTGCGGCACGCGCGACGGGCTTTCGCAGCGAGAGTGGCAGACTTCTGGCGATCGAAACCTCGCAAGGAGAGATTGCCTGCGACGCTGCTGTCATCGCTTGTGGAGCCAGATCGGCGGCGTTGGCAAGCAAAGCCGGCGACCGGGTGCCGCTTGAGAGTGAGCGCGGGTATCATGTCACCGTCGAGGGCGGCTCGAACCTGCCCGGACCGACAACGTCTGTCATGGTCAGCGATCGCAAGGTGGTGATTTCCCGGCTTGCCGGAGGTATCCGCTGTGCCGGGCAGGTGGAAATCGCCAGCCCGGATGCCGCCCCGGACTGGCGCAGGGCCGAAATCATGCGGACGCACCTCGCGGCGGTGTTCCCCGATCTGGACACGGGCGACGCGCGGGTCTGGCTCGGCCTGAGACCGAGCACGCCCGACGGCAAGCCGGTGATCGGCTCGGCGCGTGGCATCAGGGGTGTCGTACACTGCTTTGGCCATGGCCATGTCGGTCTGGTTTCCTCGGCGCGCAGCGGCCGCCTCGCGGCACAGCTGGTTGCCGGTGACGCACCGGAGATTGATCTTTCCCCGTTTTCTGCTGAAAGGTTCCGCTCATGACCGATCCCGTCCATCCCTTCGGTGATCCCGACACCAACGTGGTTCGCGGCGGCAAGGCGCTTTATGGTGCACCTCTTGGCATCCTGATGCTGGAAGCCCGATTTGCCCGGGTCTACGGCGAGATGGGCCATGCCGGAACATGGCCGTTCCCGGTGGTTTACCGGATCGTGCGGGGCGCAAGCCCTGACCGGGTGGTCTGTGATGGGGCGCGGGGATTGCTTGACGATTTCATCTCGGCAGCATCGGACCTGGTCGATCTTGGCGCAGAGGCGATCACGACGAATTGCGGCTTTCTGTCGATCTACCAGACCCAGCTGGCATCCGCGGTGCGCGTGCCGGTGGCGACCTCGTCCATGATGCAGGTGCCCTGGGTGCAGGCGACTCTGCCGCCGGGCAAGCGACCGGGGATCGTGACGATCAATGCGGCCGCGTTGACCGAAGCACATCTGAAGGGGATCAACGTACCGCTCGACACGCCGGTTGCCGGGACCGAGGACGGGACAGAGTTCTTTCGCACCATCATCAAGGCTGAAAAGCAGGATCTCGACCTGTCGCTGGCCTGCGCCGATGTGGTCGCCGCGTCACAGCGCCTTGTGCGCGAGAACCCGGAGGTCGGGGCCATCGTTCTGGAATGCACCAACATGTCGCCATACAGTGCGGCGGTGCAGGCGGCCACCGGATTGCCGGTCTATGACATCTATTCGATGGTTACCTGGTTTCACGCGGGTTTGCGGCCACGTAGCTTTGCGGCAGGCAGATAGGGTCAGGCGGGATCGAACAGCCAGATACCGGAGCCGAGCGCGGGATCGAACGGCAGGGCGAGCGATTGGCCAATCCAGCGCGCCCCCGCGCGATCCGCCAGGCGCGCCGGATCCGAAATCCCGATCCGCAACCCGATGAAGCAGGAACTGCCGGCATCGACCGGGTCGCCGACAAGGTCGGTGGCGTCCTTCTCGGGCAGGATTTCGAGCGCACCCCGGTCGAGCGGTATCCGCAGGCCCGCGCCATGCGGCACGGCGGGCCGATCAAGGAAGCGCGAGAACCGCGCGGCCGGTTCGGCAGGGTCCGGTGCCGAGATCAGGATCGACTGCAATGCCCGTGCTCCGTTGGCGTGATCTGTCCAGCGCGGCTGCCACATGGCGGGCGCATTGTGATGGGTCAGGATCTGCACGCGCCCTTCAGGCATCACGCCGGCCGCCAGCCGGGCAACCGTGAAGGCCGCCGTTTCGAAACCGGTCTCCGTTTCCACTTCGCGTGAAAAATGGACCAGCGGGCGCATGTCGTGTCGATCTGCTTGCAACGCGGTATGCCGCGCGGCGGCATCCGCCACCCCGAAGGCGGCAAGATGCAGGCCCGCACGACGATCCAGAGCGGCTTTGAATTCCTTGCCGATGACCGTATCGGCGGTGTGGATGAGAAATTCCAGATAGCCTTCGGCCAACATGACGCAGATATTGCCGGTGCCGGTCAGCAGTGGTTTGCCGGTGTCCGGATCGGGCTGGGTCTGGGCAGAGAATGGCGTGACGGTGAAGCCAAGTGCCTGCAATGCCACGCGCGCTGCGTCAGCATCAGCGATGAAATGCCCGGAATGGTCGAGACAGACTTCGCCGGGTGCGGGGGTATTTGCTGATTTCATGAGCGATTCCGTAGCCTTCTGCATGTGGGATAATGGGCGTAAAGAAAAACCGTTGCAATGCACTCTTCTCTGTATATTGTATTGTATACATTTCGTGCGCTCCCTTGGCAGATGCACCAAGACGCGGACCTTTGGAGACAGGGGTGCCGCACCAACATTACAGAGAGGACCAAACATGGCTTTCACGAAAGGTCTGCGCTCAACCCTGACCGGTCTGGCGATTCTCGTCACCGGAACACTGGCGGCGGGCGCTCAGGATTTTCCTGAGAAAGATATCACCCACATCATGCCATGGAGCGCGGGCGGTGGCACCGATACCGTGATGCGTACATTTCTGAAATATGCCGAGGAACCACTCGGCGTTGGCATTCGCACCCAGAATGTCACGGGTGCGCAGTCCGGCGTGGGCACGCTGCGCCTGATGAAGTCGCGGCCGGATGGCTATACCATCGGCTCGCTGACCTGGGACAGCATGATAACCGTGCCGTACAAGAATCTCGTACCGGGTTATGACACCGCCTCGCTGAGCTATATTGCCAACGTCACACTTTATCCCACGGTTCTTGCTGTGAACGCGGACACCGGATGGGAGACGCTGGATGACTTCATCGCCGCCGCCAAAGCTGCGCCGGGCGAAGTCACCGTATCCGATTCCGGCATCGGTGGAATCTGGCACCTGCATGCGCTCGACATGGCAGAGCAACTGGGTGTCGAATTGAACCATGTTCCATTCCCCAACGGTTCTGCCGAGCAGCGAGAGGCGCTGATCTCGGGCGAGAACGATGCGGCGAGCCTCAGCTACGCCACCGTGTCCTCCGCTGCCGAGGCCGGACAGGTGCGGGTGCTGGCGGTGATGGGGGCGGAACGCGATCCAAACCTGCCGGATGTACCGACCTTCACGGAACTGGGTTACGACGTGATCTGGGGTGGCATGCGGGTGCTGGCCGTGCCCGCCGCAACGCCCGATGATGTCAAGGAGATCCTGACCGCAGGTTTCAAGGCCGCGTTTGACAACCCCGAGTTCCAGCAGCAGGCCGCCGACACCGGTATGAATGCGTACTGGATGGATGGCCCCGAGACCGAGGCTTATGTCGAGCGTACCCAGACCCGCGCTCTGAAACTTCTGGACCGGCTCAAAGCGGAAGGTGTGCTGGAATAGTCCGGCATCCTTGATACGATCACCCGTGGCGCCCCGACCGCTTTTTCAGCGGAAGGGGCGCATTTCGAACGACTACTCCCCGGGGAAAGGCGCTTCCATTGACAATGAAACCCCAAGCCGTTTTCGCGCTTCTTATCCTTGCTCTTGATGCGGCTTATCTCCAGCAGGCGCTGGAGTTGCCGCTGCCCTTCGCGCGCGGTGAACCCGGCCCTTCGCTGATGCCTCTGGTGCTTGTCCTGACGCTTGGCATCGGTGCGCTCGGCGTTCTGGTGCAGGAATTGCGCGGGACGGCGGAGCACGAAGATGACGAAGATGCAAATTTCAGCCTGCGTACCATCGCGCTGATCGCGCTGACCTGCGGCTTTGTCTGGGCCTTCGAACCGCTGGGGTACTGGTACGCAACACTTTTCTATGCGTTTGGCGTGGCCTGGCTGTTTGAACAGGAAAGGCTGGGCCCGGCAAAGGCCGTGCTGACGTCTGCCCTGATCGCGGTCGGAATCGCCGGTGTCGGCTGGCTGTTCTTTGTGAGTCTCTTTGATCTTTTCCTGCCCGAGGGGTATCTGTGATGTTCGCCGAACTGATGGGAGGCTTTGCCGCGCTCGCCAATCCGGAGACCTTTCTCTACCTCGTGGGCGGGTTTCTCATGGGACTCGTCTTTGGTGCCATCCCCGGACTGACCGCGACGTTGGCCATCGCGTTGCTTCTGCCTTTTACTTTCGCGATGGAGCTTACCAATGCGCTGGTCATGGTCATGGCCATCTTCATGTCGGGTATCTACGCGGGCTCTGTCACCGGCATCACCGTGAATATTCCCGGCGCGGCGTCGGGGGCGATTACGACGATGGAAGGCTATGCGCTCATGAAGCGCGGTCAAGGTGCGCAAGCGCTGAGCCTCGACGCGCTCGCCTCGTCCATCGGTGGCGTCCTGGGTGCCGCGGTTCTGATGTTTGTCGCCGCCCCGATGAGCCAGTTCGCGCTGATGTTTCACACGCCGGACAAGTTCGCGCTGGTCTTCATGGCTGTCGTCACTGTCGTGATCGTTGCCAAGGGGTCTATCTGGAAAAGCCTTGTGACCGTATCGCTGGGCCTGATGATTTCGACGGTAGGCTTTGACAACATGGTGGCGCAGGGCCGGTTCGACTTTGGCAGCGCGAACCTGATCGAAGGGGTTCAGCTTCTGCCCGCCGTCATCGGTCTTTTCGCAATTTGCGAATTGCTGCTGCAAGGGGGGGCAAAGGCCCGCACCGCTGCCGATACGCCGGCTTTCCGGGTCAGGCACAAGGATTTCTGGCCAAATTGGAAAGAGGTGCGGGAGATCGGCTTTCTGACATATCTGAAGAGTTCGATTATCGGAGTGATGATCGGTATGCTGCCAGGTGGCGGCGCATCGATGGCATCCTTCGTCGCCTATGCCGAGGCCAAGCGCGTCAGCAAGAAGCCTGAAGAATACGGCAACGGATCGCACGAAGGACTGGCGGCGGCGGAATCGGCCAACAACGCCATGTGCGGCGGGGCCGTCGTGCCTCTGTTGACCCTGGGGATTCCGGGTGATTCCGTGACCGCGATCATCTTTGGGGTGCTGCTGATTCACGGTTTGGTTCCGGGACCGGGGCTGCTGACCAGCGAAATGGCGACGATCGCGCCGATGTTCGCGGCGCTGATGGTGGCCGCGGTCTTTGTGTTTCTTTCGGTCCTTGTCTTTGGACCCTATTATATCTGGCTCGCGCGCATGAACCGGGGTGTGCTCTATGCCTTCATCGCGATGATTGCCATGGTCGGGACATATGCCTCGACCTATTCGGTGTTCCAGATGTGGATGGCGCTTGCGATCGGCATATTCGCCTGGGCGTTGCGACTGATGTCCTATCCCTTGGTGCCGCTGCTGATGGGCATCATCCTCGGGCCATATCTTGAACTTTACATGCGGCGCTCACTGATCACGTCGAACGGTGACGTGATGACCTTCTTCTCCAGCCCGATCAGTATCGGACTCTACGCCATGACGCTGCTCTTCATCTATTTCCTGCGGTTCAAGTCACCCAAAGTAACCTGATCGCAGCCTTGCGACCGGATGCTGAAGCGCCGGAAAGACGCGTTTGCGCATCACGCGTCGTCCAGCATCTGCGCCAGCAGGTGCCCGGTGGTCGGGCCAAGGGTAAACCCTTGGTGACCATGTCCGAAATTAAACCACAGGCCGCGATGGCGAGCGGCTTTGCCGACGCGCGGCAACATGCCGGGCAGGCATGGACGGTGTCCGTGCCAGATCGTACCGTTGCCGTCGGCGATGTCCGGGATGAGAGTGCGGATGGCGCGTGTCGCCTGATCCAGTTGGAACGGGCGCTGCGGGCGATGCTGTGCGACCAGTTCCGCGCCGGATGTCAGCCGCAGGCCAGCGCGCATCGGCGCAAGGACATAGCCGTGTTCTGCATCCAGATAGGGGCGCGTCGGCTGGACAAGCGGGTGCAGATGGGTGTGATAACCACGTTTGAGCAGCATCGGCACGGAATATCCGAACCTTTTCACAAAATCGGCCGACCACGGCCCCAGCGCGATCACCGTATGTTCGGCAACAACCTCGCCGGTATCAGATTGAACCCGCCAGCCGGTTTGCGCCGGCTGCAGGCTGTCCGCGTTGCCATTAAGAATCGTGCCGCCGCTCTTGCGGAACAGTTCGGCATAGGCCGTGACCAGCGCGCCGGGGTCGATACAACTCCAGCTATCATCCCAGATCAGGGCCCCCGCGACCGGGCCCTTGATGGCAGGGTCTTCGGTTTGCAGCACCTCGCCGGACACCACCCGCAACTGCAGGCCGTAAGTGTCGGCCTTGCGCCGGGCCTCCGGGACAGCACGTTCAAGTCGGCCTTCGCTGCGGTAGAGTTCGCCCAGTCCGGACTCGCGGATCAGGGCGCCGGCTCCTGATGCCTCGATCAGCGGGCGGTGATCGTCACGCACACGGGCGATCATGCGGGCGTAGTGTCTGGAAATCTCGGCGTGGGAGCGGCCGGCGGATGCCCGGAAATAGGTAAGTAACGGGCGTGCAAAGCGCGGCAGGTCGCGCCAGCTTAGCGATACATCGTTGCTGCGTCCCAGGGCGTAGCGCAGCAAGGTGGCCGGATCGCGAGGCATGGCATAGGGTTCCATCGCTTCGGCCTGAATGACGCCGGCATTGCCAAAGCTTGTCTCTTGCCCCGGCGGGCGGCGGTCGAGCAGGGTGACCGCGTGGCCGCGCGCCTGTAGCGCCAGCGCGGTGCCCACCCCGACCATCCCCGCGCCCAGAATGAGGATCTCCGACATGCGCGCCTATTCCGAGCGGGCTCTGGCGATCACCGTAATTTCCACCCGTGCCTGCGGCAGCATCAGGAAACAGCCCACGGTGGTCCGAACCGGCAGGGGATCACCGAAAGCGTCGGCATAGACCGCGTTGAATTTGGCAAAATCGGTGGCATCGGTCAGATAGCAGGTGCAGGACAAGACATCGGACAGGTCGAGGCCCTGCGTAGCGAGCGTCTTGCGAATGTTGTCGATGCAGTTGCGGGTCTGTGCCTCGATTCCATCGGGCAGCACGCCATTCTTATCGAACCCAAGTTCGCCCGACAGATAGACGGTTTCGCCGTCAAGGCGTAGCTTGGACAGCGGAATATTCATTGGATCTCCGTTTCTGCAGAAGTGCTTGCGCCGGTCGGATCTGCCCATCGTGCCGCGAGGTGTACGAGGATGACGATCATTGCAAGTGGGACGACGCTGACGATCCAGACCATCTGGACGCCAAGCGTGTCCGCCGTCAATCCAGCCTGCCGTGCGAGATACCCCTTTGCAAAGCCACCACGCAGCCCGACAAAACAGAAATAGAGCACAGGTAACGTAAAGGTAAGGACCGCCACGCTCTGGACCGTTTCGGCGAACCAGCCCAACAGCGAGGGTCGTTCGGGAAATACGCTGTCAAGAAGAACCGCGTCGGTACGGGTCTTGAACGATATGGTCGCGCCCAACAGGCCGGTCCATACCATCATGTAGCGCGCGATATCCTCGGTCCAGATCGGTGGCGAGGAAAACACGTAGCGTGCCAGCACTTGTATCATCACCGTCAGGAACATGATGCACAGCGCCGCGATCACAGCATATCGGGCCAGTTTGTTCAGGGCATCCGAAAGAGAAAGTATGAACCAGCGCATGGGTATATCGTTCCTGTATCCGGCCGTTGTGTTGCGGCGTAGGGGGAGCGATCGATCCGGTCGCCCCCGTTTCATTTCAGTCGGGCGCGGTTCAGCGGGTGCTTTCGGTCAGCGCTTCCCAGCGGTCCACATCCTCGTCCGACAGCAAGCCGGATCGGTAGACGGACCTGGATTGCTCGCGAAAGACCCCGCGTTCCGCGTCGGTCAGCCGCTGCACCGTCACGCCGGCTTCTTCGAGCGCGACGAGCGAGCTTTCCGACACTTCCGCGAGCCAGTCGCGCACGGCGTCGTTGCCTACGGTCACGGCCGTGTCGACCGCATTGCGATCCTCGTCCGAGAGACCTTCGTACCATATCCGCGACATGAGCACCGCACGCAGCGGAATCATCACGCGGGCGTCCGAAAAGTTCCGGACAAAGTCGGTCTGCCCGAACATGATCGGCACAAATGCCGAATTCAGATAGCCGTCAATAACGCCGGTCTGCAAGCTGGCGGGTACTTCGCTCCAGGGCACGACGGTGCCGCTGCTGCCCCACGCCTTGTACATGGAAAGCTGCGCGTCATCGAGCGCCCTCATCCGCAGATCGGCCATGTCGGTGGGACTGCGCACCGCCGCGGTGGTGGTGATGATCCCCGAATACGGCCCCAACGGAACCAGCGCCACCAGCATCACGTCCTGTGAGGCCAGGGTTTCGTTGATTGACGCAAAAACATTGCCCTCGGCCAGGGCGCGATCCATATGCGCCATATCGTCAAAAATGTAGGGCAGTCGCACGCCGTAGATGAACGGGTCGATCGATCCGACGGAACGCACATCGGACAGGGAAACTTCCAGCAGGCCAGTCGCGATCTGGTCCAGCTTCTCCGCCTCATCTCCGATCGAACCGCGCGGCATCTCCCGCACATCCAGACCGGCGTCGGTCAGGCTTTTTCCGAAGGCCGCGATCCAGTTATATGAACCGGACAGTTCCGGATCCGGATTACTGTCGAGCGCGATCTTGACTTCCGACAGCGCAGGGGTACCGATTGCCATCAGCATTGCAAGCGTCAGTGACTTGAGTGTCATTCCGTTTCCTCCCATTGGGTCTAGTTTACCGAGAATCCGGCTAATTCGGGCAGGCCCAGACTGATCCATGGCCAGTAGGCCAGGGCCAGAAGAACCAGGAATTGCAGGACGATAAAGGGCAGCGCCGCATAGGCCAGCCGCCAGTAGTTCGTATTGGTCATGGCCGCGACGACCACGAGGCACTTGCCAAGCGGGGGCGTTATCAGGCCGATGCACAGATTGAAGCACAGTACGATGCCAAGGTGCACGGGGTTGATTCCCTGCTCCAGCGCCTGTGGAACGAATAGCGGGATCAGCAGCGTCATCGCCACGGGTGTGTCCATGAACATTCCGGCAACGAGGAACAGCACCAGCAGGAAGAACAGGAACTTCGTTCCGGTAAGGCCCAGATTCTCGACCCAGCCCGACAGGACCTGTGGCCAACCCATTTGCCCGGCCAGGAAGCCCAGCACCGATATCGCCGCCAGAATGATGAAAATCGTACCTGTCATCCGGGCAGTGGCCTCCAATGCGTCGCGCAGCTTGGCCAGCGACAATCCCTCGTAGAACTGACCGGCGATCAGGGCGACCAGGACCGCGATGGCCGATCCTTCGGTCGGCGTGGCCAGCCCGAAGACCAGCGAACCCAGGATCACAGCGGGAAGGCAGAGCGCGGGAAGTGCGCGTTTCAGGCTCGGCAGAAACGGCGGAAGATCGGCTGACCGCCCGCCAGGGTGATCCTGCGCATACGCTATGCCGCCATTCAATACCATGAGCGACACTGCCAGCAAAATACCTGGCAGGATCCCTGCGACAAACAGTGCTGCGACCGAGGTGCCGGTCAGGCCACCATATACGATCATGATGATCGATGGCGGGATGATCGGACCGATCATCGAAGAGGCGGCAGTGACTGCGCCCGCATAATAACGTGAATAGCCCCGCGAGACCATTTCCGGCACGAAGATCCGCGAGAGGGCCGCGCTGTCGGCAACCGCCGAACCCGAGATTCCGGCAAAGAAGATGCTGGTCATGATGTTTACGTGACCCAGCCCGCCCTTGAACCGGCCCACCAGCGACATGGAGAAATCGATCAGGCTGCGGGTCACGCCGGCGCGGGACATAATTTCCGCCGTCAGGATGAACATGGGCATTGCCATGAAAGCAAAGACGTCCAGTTGCGCGAAGATGCGCTGGGGCATCACCGAGAGATATTGTGCCTTGTCCGCCACGACAAATGACAGGACCGAGACTGCGCCCATCAGATAGGCAAAGGCCGTACCGGATAACAGCAGCAGCACAAAGACGGCCAGAACTATGATCATCGCGGGATCCTCAAACTGCAGAGCCGACCTGAATGGTCTGGCCGGTCCCTGTCTCATGCGGCGGATGGGTGACAGGGGATTTCAGGTCGACCTGTGCTGACAGCGTCAACTTCAGATCGGGTGTCAGGGGACGTGTCGCGGGCATGGATGCAAACAACGCCTCGAGCGAGAGTGCGGCCGAGAGCAGGGCGCGGTCCCCCTGCAGACGACCGAGCAGCTGCACGCCAAATGGCAGTCCGTCGGCACCGGCTCCCGACGGGAGGGTGATCGCGGGGCCACCCATGAGCGACCCCCGATAGGTCAGGGCCAGCCAGCGATAATAGATATCCATCTCCTGCCCCTCTATCCGTGCGGGATAGGACTGCCGCCAGGGAAATGCCGGGACGGGCACGGTCGGCAGAAGGATGATGTCGAAATCGTCGGTCCTTTCCCGGAACCGGCGGAGAATACGGGTTTGTTCAAGATGCGCCCAGGCCCGGTCGCGGAAGCTCAGACCGCGTCCGAGGGCGACATTGGCGGCTACATGCGCGCCGAATTGATCCACCGAACCTTCGCCGGTGGCGTCGAACGCGGCGACAAAGCTCTCTGCCCGCAGGATGTCGAAACACCGGTCCATCTGCCCCAGATTCATATCTACCGGTTCGCAGGTTGCGACATGGGGAGCGATGGCTTTGACGCGGGCCTGAAACGCGACCCGGACGTCCGGGTCGACCGGCAGATCGCCAAAGTCGACGGAATAGCCGACACGCAGACCGCCAATGTCAGCCGGGGTGATGTCGTCGAAGCGGGCCGGATCGGTCGGAACCGTCAGCGGATCTCCGGCATCCGCCCCCTGGATCGCGCGCAACATCAGCAGCAGATCGTCCATGTTTCGCGCCATCGGCCCGAGAACCGAGATGACCGACCAGCCCAGCGGACGGCCGGGATGCGCGACGACATCGCCGGACGGACGATAGCCCACCACCCCGCAAAGTGCCGCAGGCAGGCGCAGTGAACCGCCGGTATCCGAGCCCGTGCATAATGGCAGGAAGGACGCCGCCAGGGCTGCTGCGGACCCGCCGGAAGAGCCACCGGCGATGCGTGTCGGATCGTAGGGATTGCCCGTTGCGCCCCAGACCGGATTGACGGAATTGCCACCCGCGCCGAATTCGGGAACATTGGTCTTGGCCACGACGATGGCGCCCGCCCGACGCAAGCGCGCGACGATCAGCGCATCCTGCTCGGCAACGTTGCCGCGCATGAGCGGATTGCCGTTGGTTGTCGGCAGGCCCGCGACATCCTGCATGTCCTTCACCCCGATAGGCACGCCGTCGAGCGGCCCGCAGGGTCGGCCCGCCGCCCATCGCTGCGTCGACGCGCTGGCCTCGACGCGAGCGCGCTCGGTGTTGAATGTGGTCAGCGCATTCAGCGAGGGATCATAGCGCGCGATCCGGTCGAGGCACGCGTCCAGCACCTCGGTTGGCGTGAACTCGAGGTCCTGAAAACCTGCGATCAGGCGGGTTGCCGAAATCAGGGGGAGACTGTCTTTGTCGATGATCCTCGGCTGGTGGTTCGCCAGCCCCTCCTCGCGGTTTTCTCTGAGATGCGAGGATAGGCATAAAGCGCCCAGTTGCCCTATTGAGTAATTTTCACACAACCATAGCCAAAGTGAATGGTCTCAGCCGGCAAGGCTCTGAGCCAGACATCTCTGGAACAGGTCGAAAGCGGAGTTCTTGTCGCTCTGTCCGGTGCGCCAGAAACAGCGCACCTGAGACAGCAGGTTTCGCGTGTCCAATGGCAGGATCACCAGGTCGCCGCGGCTGGCATGGATCTGGGCAATGCTCTGCGGAAACAGCCCCAGCGCCGGCATGTCGCGCATCAGGGCCGTATTCAGAGGCAGGGAGCCCGACGCCACGACATTGACCGGAGGGGCTGCGCCGAACTCTGCGAAAAGAGCTTCGAACGCCTGGCGCGCGACCGAGTTTTCCAGCGGCAGAATCCAGGGCCAGTTCACGGTGTCGGCCCATTCGAGCGAAGTTGCCTGGCTGAGCGGGTGGTCGCTGCTTGCCACAATGGCAATCTGCTCTTCAAGAAGTACTTTTTGCTCGATGCCGGGAATTTCCCTCGGGTGCCATACCCGGGCGACCAGCATGTCCAGGGTTCCGCTTTCCAGCGCGGGAAAGAGCGATACGAAATGCCCTTCGGTCACGCTGATGTTCGCCTGCGGCGCGCTGCGTTTCATCAGGGCAATCGCGGGTGGCAGCAAGATCGGCGCGACCGAACTGACCGCGCCGAGCGAAACCGACCCGGCCACGCCCTGCGTCATGGCGTCCATATCAAACGCGGCGCGGTCAAGCTGTGCCAGGATATGGCGGGCATGTTCGGCCAGCCGGTGTCCCGCAGGGGTGAGATGCAGCCGGTTTCGCTCGCGGATCACGATCTGCAAATCGACCAGGCGCTCCAGTTCACTGATCTGTTTCGACACCGAGGGCTGTGTGACATTCAGCGACTTGGCCACCTTGGCGACCAGCCCGTACCTGGCCAGCGCCGAGATGACCCGCAGGTGCCGAAGGGTCAAGGAGCGGGCGAACTGTTCTGCAGTCATGGGGTTCCCTGCCTATGTGACAAGGTTGAGTTTCCGATGCCATGCATCAGCGTGCAAGTATCTATGCCTGACTGTCATGTGCAGCCTTGCGCCATCAGCCTGTCGCCCAGCCACGAGTGACAGGCGGGATCGCCGGAGCAGGAAAACCGCACGGTGCAGTTGTTATGGCTATTGACCCGGCACAGCGACCTTTGCGCTGTCGTCGTCGGCTGGTTCTGCGGGGAAAACCTCCGACATCGGGACAAAGCCCGGGATACGCATGAAGTGATCACACCAGCGGCGGATGCCGGATAATCGATGCGTGCGATGCCGCCCTCTTTGGACAACGTGATGTAAGGGAAGCAGGCGATATCGGCAATCGTGGGATGATTGCCATTGCAGATCAAGCATATGCTGATCAACCTGAGCCGATCCGGTCGCGCGGTGATCGTGATCCCGGAAGAGTTGGAGGAGTTATTTCAAATCTGCGACCGTCTTTGCGTGAGCTGCAATGGCGATTTGTCTTCTCCGCTCGCAGACCATCGCCGAGTCGGTGGTCTGCTCATGACAGACATGCTGTTTAAGATCGAGGCGTGACCCGGACGGGTTCGATTTTCCGCAAACCGTGCTGCTGCCCCATAACGGCAGATTCGAGGTTTTCAACGGTGCCCACGTCGTTCGGGCGAGGGGGCCGACAGGCCCCCTCGCAATGCAGCAAATCAGATCGGAAAAGATCAGTCCCACCAACCTTCGTCGACGGACTCCATCGCTTCGAGCTGCTCTTCGGTCTTGCGCGTGACGATGACGTATTTCTTGTCATCGATGGGTGTCAGCCGGATATCTTCGACCGGAAGCAGCACGTGCTTGTCACCGATATCAAGAAAACCGCCAACTTCGGCGACCACGCCGATCATTTGCCCTTTGCGGTCGAGGATGATGTCCTCGATCTCGCCGATGTCGTTCCAGTCAGGGCCAACGCCTTCGGCCTCCCAATTACCCCATGTGTCTTCGTCCATCGGACCGTTGAGCGTGTAGATATCGCCACCGGTGATGTCGCGTGTCCGGATCAGGTTCTCCGTATCCATGGCGGTTTGCGCAAGCGCGGGAGCCGCCGCCAGTCCTGCAACAAGCAATAGAGAAGTAAAACGTTTCATGTCGTCTCCTATTTTCTCGACGTAGGCAGATCACCGTCAACCGGTGCTTGTGCCTGACGGGAGCGTGACGGGTATCGGGTTCCTTGGCCAGTCGTCACAGGCGACGATCTGGCCAAACACTAAACCAGAACAAGTTTACCATTTGTCTGATCCCACGGTCCTGGGAGCAATCCATTCTGATGAGCGCGAACGCGCCCCTGCCGTCACCGGTCAGCCAGAGCAAACTTTCTCTCGGAGGCCAAAGCCCTGCGCGAGTCGGGTTCCGGAGCATGTCCGCAGGTGCTGCCATCGTCGGTCAAACTGCTGAACTGGTTGCGCGGCTCGACATATTGGTTTGATTTTCACCCATCTGGCGCGTCAGGCAGACCAAAATTATCGATCAATCAGATTTATCTTGATGGATCGATCTGCATGGATGCAATAACACTGCACCCGAGCAGTGTCAGGAGGAGGGTTTCGTGTCTGGTTATGTCATTGATGTTCCTAAGGTAAATTCTCTTCCTGTTAAGGGGCAGGATCGCCGGTTCCCGGTGCGTCGCGTCTATTGCATTGGCCGCAATTATGCCGCCCACGCGATTGAAATGGGTCACGATCCGGATCGCGAGGCGCCTTTCTTCTTTCAGAAAAACCCCGACAACCTGGATCCGTCGGGCGAATTTCCCTATCCCGGTCATTCCTCGGACGTGCATTTCGAGGTGGAACTGGCCGTGGCACTGGGCGGCGGTGGGTGTAACATTCCGGTCGATAAGGCGCTGGAGCATGTTTACGGTTATGCGCTTTCGTTGGACATGACCCGGCGCGATCTGCAGGGGGTGGCCAAGAAGATGGGGCGGCCGTGGGAGATCGGCAAAGCCTTTGAACGCTCTGCGCCGGTCGGCCCGATCCACCCGGCCAGCGCGACGGGTCACTTGTCCGAGGGGCGCATCTGCCTGCAGGTCAATGGCGAGATTCGCCAGGACGGCAATCTCAACCAGATGATCTGGAAGGTACCGGAGATGATTGCCTATCTGTCAGAATATTTCGAACTGGCGGCGGGTGACGTGATCCTTTCGGGCACGCCCGCAGGTGTCGGCGCGGTGGCCAGAGGCGATGTCATGCGGGTCGAGATCGACGGGCTGGGCGCAATGGACGTCAGCGTCGTCTGACGCGCGGACGTCGGTTTGGAGACGTCCCCCCCCCGCATCGTCGGAAAAAGTTGCGTGGCCCGAATGGTGCACGAGATTTCCGGCAAGACTTTACGGCGCGAACGGGGCGGCAATCTGCAGGCCGATGGCGGCGGCCATACTTGTGAGCTTGGGATCGCGTTGTACCGGGTGCCCTGGTACGGCATCAGGTCGACGGTGAGATTGGCCGGATCGGCCGCATTCATCGAAGCCAGCACCATGTCGGCGTGGGGTGCCGCCCCGAGGTAATCGGGATTCACGTAGAGTTATGCCCGCGAGCTCGGCTATGTCGAACAGGTGGGTTCGATACATCCTGAAGGCGCACTCGCCGTGGCTCTCGGACAGCATTAAATCGAGCGTTTTCCCATGCTCCGGTCGCAGGGGCTCTAGGTCAGGCGCATCAACAGCCCGGCCATAAGCCTTGCGCGCTCGGTCAGGCTGTCGACCTTGATATGCTCTTGCAGCGTATGCAGTCCCTCTCCACGCACACCCAGCGAGTCGAGCGTCGGTATCCCCATCGCGCCGGTGAAGTTGCCGTCAGAGCCGCCGCCCTGGCTGCGCCCCTTCATCTCGAAGCCGATCTCTCGGGCAATCTCCTTGGCAATCTCGAAGATCTTGGCCGTGCCTGGTGTGTCGGGGCGCCAGACCGGGCGTGTCACGCCGCGTTCCACGGTGAATTCCACCCCGTTCTGCGTGCCTTGCAGGGCCAGCATCCGCTCGACACCCCGATCGAGGTCTTCCTGTTTTTTCGCCATGCTCAGGGCCTCGGCGGCGCAGGAGGATGATACGCAGTTGACCCATTGGCCGGCGTGGATGACGCCAACCGAAAAGGTGCAGTCCTCGTCGGTCATGTCCTCGATCTCGATAATCCGGCGCGCCATTGCGGCGATTGCGGATTTGCCATCTTTCAGACGCGCGCCCGCGTGGCTGGGCTGACCCGTGGTGCGCAGGTTGAACCGTGCAATGGCATAGCGTCCGATGGTCACGCCGCCGTCATCGTGGCCGGGTTCGGGCACCAGAACATAGGCGTTGCGTGCGGCCTCCGCCTCGATCAGGTCGCGGGTCGAAGGGGTGCCGACCTCTTCATCGGGGGTAAACAGAACGGTGACCGGCAGCGGCGTCTCCAGCGCGGCACGCGCCAGTTGGTGGATCGCCTCGAGCGCGACATAGTTGCCGCCCTTCATGTCCATCAGCCCGGGACCATAACATATGTCGCCCTCGCGCTTGAACGGCAGAACGTCCAGCGTGCCGATGGGATGCACCGTGTCCATATGCCCTGAAATCAGGATGCCGGGTTTGCCCATGTCCTTGTGCGGGAAGCGGGCGCGCACGGAGCCGCCGAAACCCATGCGGCCGGGAATGCGCTCGACCTGAGCGCCCATCGTCGCCATCCGATAGGCGGCCATGTCCATCATGCGGTCGACGGCGGCGGCGTCCCAGGTGGGGCTTTCGCATTCGATCCACGGCTTAAGCCCGGCGAGCATCTCGTCGGTGTCGAAGGGCAGTTCGAGAGGGTTCATCATGGCGTCCCTTCAGGCACTCAGGCGACGTTCGGCGATGCGCGCCATGATCGAGGCCCCCACCGGAAGCAGCGCGGGGTCGAGAAAGAAACCGGGGTTGTGCAGTCCGACCGTGCCTGAATGGCCGATGCGGCAATAGGCGCCCGGCACGACCTTGAGCATGTCGGCGAAATCCTCCGAACCGGTCGCCGGCTCGTCGGTGTTCGAGATGTTCTCGGCCCCCACGATGTCGGCGGCGGCTTCCATATAGGCGTCCGACAGATCCGCGTCATTCATCAACACATCGAAGATGTTGCGCAGGTCGATAGTGATCTCCACCCCGTAGGCCTTGGCGAACCCTTCGCAAATCTCGCGCATCCGGGCATGCACCAGCTCGCACACCTCGTCCTTGAAATAGCGGATGGTGCCCGCCAGCGTCGCCGTGTCGGGCACGACATTATAGGCCGATCCGGAATGCAACTGCGTGACCGACAGCACACAGGTATCCAGCGGCGCGACGTTGCGCGCCACGATGGTCTGGAAATTGCCGACCAGCTGGCTGGCGATCACCAACGGATCGCGCGATTGCTGGGGCATGGCGGCGTGGCTGCCCTTGCCCTGAACGGTGATGTCGAAAAAGGATGCGCCCGCCATTGCGGCGCCCTTGCAGATGCCGACTTTGTTCGGCTCTCCGCTGGGCGAGTTATGCATACCGTACACCTCATCGCAGGGGAACCGGTCGAAAAGCCCGTCGGCCAGCATCCCGCGCGCGCCACCCAACCCCTCTTCGGCAGGCTGAAAGATCAGCACGGCGGTGCCGGCGAAATCGCGCGTGGCGGCCAGGTGTTTGGCCGCACCCAACAGCATGGTGGTGTGGCTGTCGTGGCCGCAGGCATGCATCACGCCGGGATTCTTGGAGGCGTAAGGCAGGTTCGTCAGCTCGTCGATGGGCAGCGCGTCCATGTCGGCGCGCAGTCCGACACGCCGCGCACCCTCACGTTTGCCCTTGATGATCCCGACGACGCCGGTGCCCGCGATTGCGGTGTGTATCTCGTCGACACCGTATTCGCGCAGTTTCTCGACCACCTTTTCCGAGGTGCGGTGCTCCTGAAACCCGATTTCGGGGTGAGCATGAAGATCCTTGAAGATCGACGTCAGCTCGTCGGTGCTGTCGGCGATGATGGGCATGATGTTCATAGTCGTCTCCTTTACTCCGCGGCCTCTGCAAAGGGGCGGAAATTGGCGAAATCCCAGTGGCGGCCGGGCGCGGCCTTTATCAGTGCCTTGGTGTAATCCTGTTTCGGATTTCCAAGAACCTCTCCGGCGGGGCCGTATTCGACGACACGACCATGCTGCATCACCAGCACGTCATCGCAGATCTGCGCGGCGACGCCGAGATCGTGGGTAATGAACAGGATGCCAAGGCCCAGCCGCTCCTGCAGTTCGGACAGCAGGTCCAGAACCTGCGCCTGCACGCTGACATCCAGCGCCGAGACGGCCTCGTCCGCGACCAGCACATCGGGGTCCATCGCAAGCGCGCGGGCAATCGCGATGCGCTGGCGCTGCCCTCCGGAAAACTGGTGTGGAAAGCGGTTTACCGCGCTCGCGGGCAGGCCGACCAGTTCGAGCAGTTCGCGGGCACGTTTCATGGCCGCGTCCCGCTGTGCGCCGAAATTGAGCGGACCTTCGATGATAGACTGACCGATCTCGATACGCGGGTTGAGCGAGCGCATCGGATCCTGGAAGACGATCTGTATCTTGCGCCGCTCGGGTTTCAGCGCACGTTGCGACAGGGTCGCGATGTCGGTGCCGCCGACCATGATCTCGCCCGAGCTGGGGTCGATCAACCGCATGATGCAGCGCGCGACAGTGGACTTGCCCGAGCCACTTTCGCCCACAATTCCCAGCGTACGTCCCTTGATCAGGCTGATCGACACGTCCTGCGCCGCCTTGACCTCGCGCCCGCGTTTCAAGAGCCCGCCACCGCCGTAGGTCTTGCACAGGTCCCGGGTTTCAAGCACGATCTGGTCCGAGTTCGCATCGCGGGCCGGGCGCGGCACCTGGCTTGGAACCGAGGCGAGAAGGTTGCGGCTGTATTCCGTCTTTGGATGCCGCAGCAGACTTTCGACCGGTTGCGTTTCCATCACCTCGCCCAGCTTGAGCACGGTCACATCGTCGGCAATCTCGGACACCACGCCCATGTCATGGGTAATGAACAGAACCGCCGTGCCCTGCTCTTCGCGCAGCTCCTGGATAAGCTTCAGGATCTGCGCCTGTGTCGTCACGTCGAGCGCCGTCGTCGGTTCGTCCGCGATCAGCAGCTGCGGTCGCATGACCAGCGCCATCGCGATCATGATCCGCTGGCGCTGTCCGCCCGAAAGCTGGTGCGGAAAGCTGCGGTACATCTTGTCCACATCCGGCAGATGCACGGCCTCCATCATGTCCTTCGCGCGCGACTTGCGCTGCGCCGCCGAGAAATCGCTGTGGAATTCCAGCACCTCCTCGATCTGCTGGCCCACGCGGGCAACCGGGTTGAGCGCCGTCATCGGCTCCTGGAAGATCATCGACATGGCGGTGGCGCGCAGGCTGCGCATCCGCGACCGGCTGGCGCGCAGCAACTCCTCGTCCTTGAACCGGATGGAGCCCTCGGTCACTTGAAGCACATTCGGCAAAAGCCCCATCGTCGCCAGCGCCGTGAGCGATTTTCCCGACCCGCTTTCCCCCACGAGGCACATGGTCTGGCCCGGCTCGATGGCCAGATCAAGACCCTTGACCACCTCCGCCTGCGGGTCGCCGTTGAGCGCGATGCGCAGGTTCTCTATCTGCAGAAGGCTCATCGCTCTATCCCCCGCTTGGCCATGCGCGGATCGAGCGCGTCACGTACCGCGTCGCCGAGCAGATTGATCGACAGGATCGCGACCGACACGACCAGACCGGGCCAGAGGACGATCCCCGGGTTGATCTGGAAGTAGATGCGCCCCTCGGCCATGATGTTGCCCCAGCTCGGGGTTTCGGGGCTTATTCCCGCGCCCAGGAAACTCAGGATCGCCTCGACCAGGATCGCGCTGGCGCAGATATAGGTGCCCTGAATGATGAGGGGCGCAATGGTGTTGGGCATCAGATGCCGCCGCATGATCAACCAGGTCGAGGATCCTGCTGCAATCGCCGCCTCGACATAGGGTTCCTCGCGCGCCGACAGGACCAGAGAGCGGACGAGGCGCACGACGCGGGGCACTTCGGGGATGGTGATCGCGGTCAGAACCGTCCAGATGCTTGCCCCCCACAGCGCCACGATTGCGATGGCCAGCAGGATCGACGGGATCGCCATCAGCCCGTCCACCATCCGCATGAGCACCGCGTCGAGCCAGCGGATATATCCTGCGAGCAGACCCAGGATCAGCCCCAATCCGACTGCGGCCACCGCCGCCATTACGCCGACGACAAGCGAGATCCGCCCGCCATAGACGATGCGGCTGAAAAGATCGCGCCCGAAGGCATCGGTGCCCAGCCAGTACTCGCTGCTCGGGGGTTTCAATCGCACACCGGGCGACAGGCGAACCGGATCGTGCGGTACGATCAGCGGGGCGAAGATCGCCGACAGGACGATCACCGCAAGGATGATCGCCGCCAGCGTGACAAGCGGGCTTGAGAAAATGATTTCGCGTGCCCGGCTCAGGGGCGAAACGCGGGCTCCGGCCTGGCTTGCTGCGGATACGGTGTGGTCGGTCATGAGTAGCGAATCCTCGGATCAAGCAGCACATAGGCGATATCTATCAACAGATTGATCGCAACGTAGATCAGCGACGCCAGCAGGATGACCGCCTGGATCACCGGATAATCCCGGCTCAGAACCGCATCGACCGTCAGCCGCCCCAATCCCGGCAGGTTGAAGACCGATTCCGTGACGACCACGCCCGAGATGATCAGCGCAAAGCCGATGCCGATGACGGTGATGATCGGCACCGAACAGTTGCGCAGCGCATGACGCATCAGCACGGTGCGTTCGGGCAGGCCCTTGGCGCGGGCGGTGCGGATATAGTCGTCGCCGAGGATCTCCAGCATCGAGGTGCGGGTGATCCGCGCGATAAGGGCGATATAAAGCAGCGTCAGCGTCAGCGTGGGCAGCGTGATACGGTGCAGAAACGGGCCGATGCCGTCACTGATGGGTCTGAAGCCCTGCACCGGGAACCAGCCCAGCCCCATGGAGAAGGTCGAGATCATCAGATAGCCGATGACGAAGACAGGCACCGAAAAGCCCAGCACCGAGAGCAGCATAACGAAGCGGTCGATCAGCGTGCCCTGCTTCCAGGCGGCAATGACGCCCAGCGGCACGGCGATCAGCACGGACAGTATGATCGTGGTCAGGGCAAGGCTGATGGTGGGTTCCATCCGGTCGGCAATAAGGTCGATCACAGGCTTGCGCGACAGGATCGAAGTGCCGAAGTCTCCCTGAAGAAGCTGCCCGATCCAGGTAAAGAACTGTACCAGCAGCGGCTCGTTAAGGCCCAGCGAGTCGCGGATTGCCTCAAGCTGTGCGGGCGTTGCGGTGTCTCCCGCGATGATCGCCGCGGGATCACCCGGGGTCAGTCGCAACAGCAGGAAGACAAAGAGCGCCACAAACCCGATTACGGGAACCGCTGCGAGAATGCGTTGCAGGATGTAGAGGACCATCGCGCTGACCTTTCGGCTGGAGTATCGCGTTACGGGCAGCACCGGCCCCGCCCTTTTTTGAGCAGGACCGGGCTTTGGGCATCAGTTCTTGGAGATGTTCCAGAACAGCGGCGCCGGAGAATCAAGCACGCCGTCGAGGTTGTTCGACCATGCGGTCGGCACGAAATACTGACCGATGGGGGCATAGATACCCTCTTCGTAGGCCAACGCCTGGATCTCCTCGGCAAGCTTCTTTTGCTCGTCCAGCGTGGGCGCGGTTGCGTAAGCCATCCGCAGCTCTTCGAGTTTCGGCACGTCGGGCCAGCCGAACCAGCCACCGTCGGTGCCCTTGCCATTGACCATGTTGTTCACCAGCGGGTTGAAAACATCGGCCCCGACCCAGTTGGTCACGAACATGTGCCAGCCGCCATCGGCAATCGAGGCCTGGCTGGCACGCTTGCCGACCAGCGTCTGCCAGTCCATCGCCTGCAGATCGACTTCAAAACCCGCGTCACGCATGGCCTGCGCCACCACGACCGGCTGGGTGCGCAGAGTGTTCACATCGGTCGGGTGCATGATGACGATCGGCGTGCCGTCATAGCCCGCTTCCTTGAGCAGGGCCTTGGCCTTCTCCATCCCGTTGCCCTTGGTCAGGGTCTCGGAACCCACGTCGCTGGCGAGCGGCGTGCCGCAGACAAACATCGCCCCGCAGAGGTTATAAAGCTCGGGGTTGCCCACCAGGGCATCCAGCACGTTCTTCTGATTGACGCTGGCGATCGCCGCGCGGCGGATGCGCGGGTCGTCCATCGGTGCGTTCAGCGTGTTGGGCCGCATGATCGTCTGCATCCCCAACGCGTTGAGGTTCTTGACCGTGATTTCCGGGTTTGCGTCGAGAATCGGCAACAGATCCGAGGGCGGGTTTTCCCAATAGTCGATCTCGCCCGCCTGAATGGCGTTGAGCGCCGTCTGATCGTCGGGCATCACCACCCATTCGACGCGGTCCACCTTGACCACCTTGCCGCCTGCGGCGGAACTGGCCGGTTCGTCGCGTGGCACATAATCCTCGTTCTTCTCGTAGACGGCGATCACACCGGGCTGATATTCGTCTGCCACCCACTTGAAGGGACCCGAGCCGATTTGTTCGGGTATGGGTTCGGTCGACGGCGTTTCGGCCAGACGCGCCGGCATGATGAACGGGACGTTTGACGAAGGTTTCGCCAGGCTGTCGATCACCAGACCGTAGGGTTCGCGCAGCTTAATCACGAACTGGTTGGGTGACTCGCCCTGCTCGATACTTTCGGTGAAGGACATGAGCACCTGTCCCATGCCGTCCCGCTCGCCCCAGCGCTTGATCGAGGCGGCCACATCCGCACCGGTCACATCCGCGCCATCATGAAACTTCAGCCCGTCGCGCAGGGTGAACGTGTAGGTCAGCTTGTCGTCGGACACCTCGTGGCTGTCGACCATCTGCGGCTGTGGAACCAGATCGGCGTCGAGCGCATAAAGCGTGTCGAAGATCATGTAGCCGTGATTTCGGCTCATGTAGGCGGTGGTCAGGATCGGATCGAGAACGCGCAGATCCGAGTGCTTGACCGCGCGTAGCGTCTGCGCCTCGACCGCCCCTGCCAGCAAGGCGGAACTGGCCAGCAGAGCACTCAGAAGGGTTGATCGCAAACCCCTGCCCATGGCGTTGGATTTCAAGTGAAGTGTCATGTCTTTCTCCCTGTTATGGTTGGAGTGCGGGGGGTCTTTGGTGCCCGTTCCGCGAGGTGGTTCATGTCGTTATCAGGCTGTCCCTTTCCGCAAAGATCTGCCCCATCGGCTCCAGCCGCATCCCCGGAGCCAGTCGTGTGAACGGCAGGCTGGCGGGGCTTATGGGCATCGGGCCGGGGGCCGTGCAGGTCAGGATGGTCTCGGCAATCGGATCGAAATCGGCGCGGAAGTGCACCGAACTCTTGTTGACGAGAATGGCCTGCGCTTCGGGCTCGATCCCGACAAAGCGGTACATCTCGCGGTCGGCCATCTGCGCCTTGCGGCTGGTGACGACGACGCGCACGTCGCCGATCCGCAAACAGGCGCATGGCCCCAGATCGAGCGGCGCGCTGCCGTAAAATGGCCCCTTGGCAATCAGTTTGCCGTCAGAGAGTTTTTCGACCGTGAAGCGCCCTTCGAAGGGCGCGTCGCCCGGCACGTTTGAAAAGCCGCCAATGGCGATGTCGATCTCGGCCCCCTCTCCCGCCGCATGGGCGGCGGCGGCGGCCCGGGGATCGACCATGTTGCCCAGTGCGGCGCGTGTAGCCCCTTCCGAGACCAGCGCACGCAGCATGCCCGTGGTGTTGCTGTCGCCGCCGGCGCCGGGATTGTCCTGGGTATCCGCGATGACGACCGGGCGCTGGGCGCCCTCGGCGATGCGCATGGCCTCGCGCACGCCCTCTTCGGGGTCATATGCCTTGCCCGCAAGTTCCGGCTCGGCCTTCAATACCGCCGTCTCGATCGTGTCGGCGGCGGCGTCCGCGTCGGCCTGCGTGGTGCCATAGGCCACTACTGTGGGGCCGCAGCCCGGGAAATCCGCCGCCGGGAAGCCAAAGAAGAAAGAGGTCGAGGGTACGTTCTCTCCCTCGCAATCTGCTGCCAGCGCATAAAGCCTGCGTCCCGGCTCCGCCAGCGTGCTCTGCCAGGCGATGGGCACGAGAAAAGGCAGTCTGCGGAACGCCTTTGCCGGGCGCGCGCCCGCCATCAGTTCGCGCAGCATCGACGCCGCGCGCATGCCGGTCTCGGCCATGTCCACATGCGGATAGGTGCGAAATCCCACCAGCACGTCCGCTGCGGCGACCATCTCTTCGGTGATATTGCCATGCAGGTCGAGCGCCGCAGCGATGGGCACGTCCGGTCCCACCGTCTCGCGCAGACGCGCCAGCAGACGACCTTCGCCGTCATCTTCGTGTTCGGCCACCATCGCGCCGTGCAGATCGATGAAGAGACCGTCAACCGGGCCCGCATCGCGCAGGCCCGCAATAATTTCGTCGCTGATCGTTTCGTAGGCGTCGCGTGTCACATGCGCCGAGGGGATGGCGCCGGCCCAGAGGATCGGCACGGTATCCCAGCCCTCGGCTTCGGCCACCTGAACCGCGCCGCCGATGCCAAGGTTGATGTCCCGACTTTGCTCGATCAGCGCCTGCCCCCGCGCCATGGGCATGTAGCCGCCACCCTGCACAAAATCCTCCAGCCGCGCCTTGGTAGGAGCGAACGTATTGGTTTCATGCAGAAACCCAGCCAGCGCAACGCGCTTTGTCATCTATGTCCCCCTTGCGTTCCCGATCTGGCAATCCGCAGTTTCGCGCTGCGGGATACTCCAGCAAGGTATTGCCATTCGATACCGCATCATCGTATGACAAGCGTAGGACGCAGATTGACGCGAAGTCAATGGGGTGCGACCTGTGCAGGGGGAGAAAGGCGGTGATGCCCAGGAACACGACACTTGCCGAGCCGGGCAAGCCCGACCTGCAGCCGCAGGACCGCGCAAGTGCTCTCTTCGTGCAATCGGTTGAAAAGGCGTTTGATGTGCTGTCCGCCTTTCATCACGCCGATGGGCCTCTGAAACTGAGCGAAATTGCCGAGCGCGCGGTCCTCGACCGCTCTGCGGCGCAGCGCATGGTCCACACGTTGCGCAAGCTGCGGTATATCGAACGCGACACGAGCGGGCACGGCTACGTCCCCGGCGTGCGGGTGCTGGATCACACGCTCGACTTTCTGCGGCTCAACCCCCTGGTGCGTCAGGCCACCCCGGTGTTGCAGGACCTGCGCGCCGAGGTGCGCCAAAGAATCGATCTGTCACTCTTTGACGACCTGCGCATGATTTACGCAAGCCGTCTGCAAACCCGGCGCCAGTCCTTCAATGCGTCTATTATCGGGCACAGCGTGCCGACCTTCTGCACCTCGGGCGGCTGGGCCATCCTCGCCCGGTTGCCGATCTCAGAGGCCCAAGCACTGGTCGAACGCTCTGACCGGCGTCCTTTCACGCCTCATACCGTGACCGACGTGGCCGAGGTCATGGAGAACGTCGCCCGGACAAGGGCGAACGGCTATGCGCTGGCGCTCGATCAAATCCTGACCGGTGAGATCGCGATGGGTTTTGCGATACTCGATGCCACAGGCGCGCCTGTGGCGGCGATCCATATCGCGGGATCGCTTTCGGATTGGACGCCAGAGGATTTCGTCGCCAGCGTGGCCGCATCGGGCCAACATGCGGCGCGCGCTCTCAGCCGCTATTGATGCCAGAAGGATATACCCATGGATGACACCCTGACCCTGCCCGGCCTCGACGCCCCGGCGAGCATATCGATCGATCGCTGGGGCCTCGCTCACATCCGCGCCGAGACGGTGCATGATGTGTTCTTTCTGCAGGGGTTCAACGCCGCCCGTGACCGACTTTGGCAGATCGACCTGTGGCGCAAGCGCGGTCTCGGCCTGCTGGCGGCGGATTTCGGGCCGGGCTACCTGATGCAGGACCGCGCCGCCCGGCTGTTTCTCTACCGCGGCGAGATGGCACCCGAATGGGCGGCCTACGGTGAGGATGCGGAACAGATCTGTACGGCCTTTGCCAACGGTATAAATGCCGCTGTCGATCTGGTGCTGGCCGGGTCAATGCCGCTGCCGCCGGAGTTCGAAGCCCTTGGCACCCGGCCCGCGCACTGGCAGGCAGAGGATGTCGTGCGCATTCGTACGCATTGCCTGTCGCGCAACGCGGCGTCGGAACTGGCACGGATGCAGGTGCATCGGCTGTCCGACCCCGAAACCGACCTGCTGCGCGCGCCGCTCAGCCCGCCCGTCCCCGCAGAGGAATGGCGGCAGATGGCCCGTGCCGACCTGCCCGCAAACGCGCTCGCGGTATACGAACTCGCCACCGCGCCCGTCACCTTCTCAAAGGAAAGGCTGGCCGCGACGCTGGATGAGGCAGGGCAATGGAGCCAGGTCGATGCGAAAAAGACGGTGCATCGCGCGATGGAGGGTTCGAACAACTGGGCCATCGCTCCGGGCCTGACCGAAACCGGCCGCGCCATCATGGCCAGCGATCCGCATCGTCAGCACGCCGCGCCTTCGCTGCGCTACATGGTGCATCTCACCGGTACGGGGCTCGACCTCATCGGCGCGGGTGAGCCGTCCTCGCCGGGGATCATGGCCGGTCATAATGGCGAGGCGGCCTTCAGCCTGACCATCTTCTGCGCGGATCAGGAGGACGTGATGGTGTATGAAACCACCGACGAAGGGCGATCCTATCGGTATGGTGACGGCAGTGAACACTTCACGGAGGTGACCGAGACATTTGCCGTCAAGGGTGCGCCGGACCAGAAGCTGACGCTCAGCTTCTCGCGTCACGGTCCGGTGGTCTGGAACTCTGGCGGCACCGCGCTCGCGGTGCGCACCGTCTTTACCGATCCCGGCTCCGCGCCCTATATGGCGAGCCTCAAATCCATGCGCGCCACCGATGTCGGCAGCTTCTGCCAGAGCCTCGAAACCTGGGGCGCGCCATCTGTCAACATGGTCTATGCCGATACCTCGGGCGATATCTGCTGGCAGCCCGCCGCTTATGTCCCGCGTCGCAGCGGCTGGCGCGGGCTGGTCCCGGTCGCGGGCGATGGCAGCCACGAATGGGAAGGTTACTTCACCGCCGCCGACCTGCCCGGTCTGCGCAACCCGGAATGCGGCTTTGTCCATTCCGCAAACGAGATGAATGTCCCCGAAGGTTGGGATCACGATTCGCATCCCATCGGCTTCGAATGGTTCGAGGACGGTCGCGCCGACCGCATCGCGGATATGATCGGCAACGGCAATGCGCGTGACGTGGCGGGTAACTGTGCGTTGCAATGCGACACGTTCTCGGCCGCCGCCGCCGGCATTGCCGCGCTGGTGCCAGAAGGCGCCCTTGCGCCGGCGCGCGACCTGTTGCGCGGCTGGGACGGATACGCGCGCGACGACAGCGCGGCTGCGCTGCTGTTCGAGCTGTGGCTGTCGCGGCACCTTCGCCCCGCTCTGCTTGAGGTGCTTGCCCCCGACCCGGATCTGCGCCGTTTCCTCGTTCCGGGCAACATTCCCACCGTTCTGCGCGCCCTGACCGGAGAGCGTCCGGCGCTGGCCGAGCGATTGGGCGACCGCGAGGCGCTTTTGGCTGAAACCCTCGCCGCCGCCTGGCAGGAGGCATCAGAACGCTTCGGAGACGATCCTGCCGTCTGGCGCTGGGGCGACCTGCACAAGGGATATTTCCGCCATGCCCTGACGCCCCTGGGCACCGGCCACGACGTCGGCCCCCTGAGTACCGGCGGCAGCAGCACGACCGTGATGCTTGGCCATTACGACGCATCGGATTTCCGCGTGCATACCGGCGCGTCGGTTCGGATGGTGGTCGATGTCGGTGCCTGGGACAACAGCGTCTGGATCAATGCGCCCGGACAGTCGGGAGTGCCGGGCAGTACGCATTACGACGACCTGGCGCCGATGTGGGCGGCGGGGGATTATGTACCGATGCGCTATTCAGCCGAGGCGGTGGACGCCGCAACCGTCACCCGCATCGCGCTGGTTCCGGGGGTTTAAACCGCACCATTCGGCGATGAAAAAGGCCAGCATACGCGTCAGATCGCGAACCGATTGCAGATCGACCCGTTCATCGAACCCGTGGATGTTTTCGGCGCGCGGACCGATACAGAACGCCGGGATCCCGTAATAGAGCCCGTAAAAACGCGTATCGGTCAACGCGGTCATCTTACGCTCCTGCAGGGGTGCGTCGGTTTCAAAGGTGCGCGCATAGGCGGATTGCATGACGCCCAGAGCCGGATCGGCATCCGCGCCCAGGACATATCCTTCGGCCTGGAAACCGTTCCAGATCACCTGCGGCGGGGTGTTTGACAGAAACGGATGATCGCGCGAGGCGGCGGCAACGCAGGCTTCGATCTCGGCACGGGCCTCTGCCAGGTCCTGTCCGGGCAGCACGCCCATGCGGCAGTCCACGTCGCACCACGCCGGCACGCTCGACGCCCAGTCGCCGCCCGAGATTTTGCCGGCGTTGAAATTCAGCGGATGCGCGACGTCACCGTAGACGGGATGCTGGGTTGCACGGGCGTTCCAGTCGGCCTCAAGCCCCTGCAAGGCGCGGATCACATCATGGGCGGCCAGGATCGCATTCGATCCCTCGCCCGCCACGGCAACATGTACCGGACGGCCGCGCAGGCGCAGGCGGAACCAGAGCGCACCGACCTGCGCGCGGTTGATGGTAAAGTCTGACGGCTCCGGCAGGACCGCCGCGTCGGCGCGATAGCCGCGCTGCAGCGTGGAAAGTGCGCCAAGCCCGGTGCTTTCCTCTTCGATCACCGACTGGACATGCACCCGCGCCGCCGGTTCGACCCCTGCGCGGGCCAGCGCGTCAAGCGCGAAAATGGCGGCGACGGTGCCAGCCTTCATGTCGCCCGCACCGCGCCCATACATCCAGCCATCCTCGATCACCGGATCAAAGGGCGGATGGGTCCACATTTCTGTCGGACCTTCCGGGACAACGTCAAGATGGCCCTGCAGGATCAGCGAGCGGCCCTTGACCTCGACCGGGTGGTGCGTGCCGACAACACTCCGTGCGCGGGAAAAATCGCCCATGATCGGACCAAAGCCGGGCAACGATTCCAGATCGGCGAGCCGTATCGTCCAGTCGTCGACGCTGTAACCGCGCGCGCGCAGGGCATCGGCGACAAAATCCTGCGCCGGCCCTTCCTGAAAACGCAGGCTGGGGATCGCGACAAAGTCGCGGAGAAACCCGATCTGCGCATCGAAACCGTCATCCACCGCCTGTGCTATTCGCGCGGCGGTATTCTCATCAAGCGTCAAGGCAGTCATGCGCAGTTCCCCCGATATCCGGCACCAGTTGTTGTCCTTCTCCAACGGCGAGGTCAAGGCGTGTCGTGGCGCGGTGATTACTTCGGCAATCAAAACTCAAGGTCAGCCCAGGTGCCTGCCGCTCCGCGCGCGAGATGCATCGTGCTCGGGAGGATCGATACTGAAATAGCTCTGCAATGCCGTTAAACTCTGCTAACGAGAAGTCGAAAAGAAAGCGAAGCGAATCCGACTGACATGATGAACGAATTGCTGCCTTCCGGCTCCATTCTTGGTGCATTTCTCCTCGCAAGCTTCATCCTTGCGGTTACTCCCGGGCCGAGTGTTCTCTACATCGTCGCGCGCAGCAGCCTACAGGGCAGACAATATGGTCTGGCATCGGTGGGTGGCGTGGCACTGGGCAACTTTGGAAATGCTATGGGCGCGTCTTTGGGGCTGGCTGCACTTTTTGCTGTGTCTGCGGTCGCTTTCACAGTGGTCAAATGGGCCGGGGCCGCCTATCTCGTGTATCTTGGCGTGAAGACGATACGGGACGCGCGCAAGACCGCGAGAATGAATGTGACGCCAGCGCCTAAATCGGCGATGCGGATTTTCCGTGACGGGTTCTTTGTCGCGCTCCTGAACCCCAAGACCACCATTTTCTTTGCGGCCTTTCTTCCGCAGTTCATGACTGCGACGGGGAATATCGCGGCTCAAAGCATGGCGCTTGGAGCGGTATTCGTGGCTATGGCTGCAGCGACCGATACGGCCTATGCGCTTGCCGCGAGCGGCGCATCCAGATTCCTGTCCGGATCGGGTAAGTTCGGGAAGTTGGGCAGTTACGGTGTTGGCGGGATCTTCATCGGGCTCGGACTGGTCGCTCTGATTGCCGATCGCCCGAACGTGCATCAGCGATCCACATTTTGATCAGGCTGCTTGTCAAGGTATCCGCGAGACAGATCCTCGTCTGTGGGACGCTGCGGCATGACCCGCCAAAATAGCGCAGTGAGCTGCGGACAAGAGGCGATGCGCAATATTTATCTGGCCGCGCACCGAGTCTGGGTTAAGCTGAGCGAAGATTGGATCAAGGCAACCAGAAGGGACAGCATTTCAATGAAGAAAGCTCTACTCGCGATGCTTACGATTGCAGCGATGTCCAACGCTAATGTCTCCACTGCGCAGGACGCCGCCGCCCAAGCCAACAACCCCTTGGCCAAAATCCAGGCGCTCAACCTGCAGAACTACTATATCGGCGCGTTGACCGGTGACAGCGACGCGACCGCCAACCAGTTCGTCATACGCTATGCCAAGCCGCTTTCCGTAGGCGAGAGTACGTGGCTCATGCGCGTGTCGGTTCCGGTCAACACCCTGCCTGTCGGCACGGATATGAACGATGTGACCGATCTGGGCGATATCAGTATCTTTGCCGCATATCTGTTCGAATCTGCCAATCCGGACATCAGCTTTGCGATCGGTCCCCAAATCGTTGCGCCCACGGCCCAGGATGACCGGTTGGGCAATGATCAATGGCAGTTGGGCATCGCCAATGTCTATTTCAACGCGACCAGTTCGAAGTTTCAGTATGGCTACCTGCTGACTTATCAAAACGGCGTCGGCGACACCAACGGGCGCGAGAGGGTGAAACTCGCGGCGGTTCAACCCTTTGCGTTCTACCAGCTTGGCCAGGGTTGGTATACCGGCGGCGCACCTTTATGGACGTTCGATTTGAACAACGGTGATTACAGCATGCCGCTTGGCCTGCGGCTGGGAAAGGTGATCAAGGCCAACGACACCGTCTACAACATGTTTGTCGAACCGCAATACAACATCGCCCACGAAGGGATCGGACAGCCCGAATGGCAGATCTACTTTGCTCTGAACATGCAGTTCTGAGAGATCAGCCGACGTCCCGATGGCTCAGGAAGTGACAGGCGGCCGATCCCCCCTGTTCCGATGAATGACATCGCGACGACCGAGACCGCGCCGCGTGACAGATTTATGGTGGCGCAATGAACCTATACCGGGCGTCCGGGCATCCACGGACCGATCTGGGGCTTCAGCATTCAATCCATCGACCCTGACATTCGCGCGGTAGGGTGCCTTGCCAATACGTTCGCCACTCACGGCGATGTGCGCCAGATGATCGCGGGCGGGATTGCCGCGCGAATCAATGGGGCGAATGACAAGTGCCCGGATATTGCGGTGCCTGGTCGCGTAGATAAAATTATTTTGGAACAATGCGTTACGTTAAGGCCGGTCCGGGCGTAACGAAACTTTACGGATCTCCTGTTTCTGGCGTGAATCCGCTTTTTCTCGCGCAGTTTCGTTTGCGCGGGCGGAAATAACGGCGCTAGTCTGCTTCCCATTCAATCGACGGAAGCTCTAGGGAGGAGGGTCCGGTGTTTGACGCAGCCGCTCAGACCGGGACAGACATGGCCCTGACGTTATCAGTTGGGCCGCCGGGTGCCAGGGGACCCTGGCATGAGGTCCCAGATTGCCGACAGGTCCAATGCCATCCGTGCGTGCACCTGCGCCATTATCCTGTCCCGGAGCTCGTCGGGAAGCGAGTCCATGCTGATGCGCGCCGCGCGCAAGTCGGTCGGCGCGCCTGTCGCGAGGGCCTGGTTCACGGCGGCGCTGCAAGGCTCGCAATCGGGGTCGTCACTATCTGCGAGAGCCTGTTGCAGCGCGGTCAGGAATCGCGTGTCGGCGGGATCGTTCATCATGGCAATGTCTCCGGTCGTTGCTGTGATACCCGTGTCGGATCGGCATCATGACGAGTCGGCCCCGCGATATCCAGACGATACTGAATGAGCGTCTCTCGATCATTCAGGCCATCGCGGCGGCGAATAGCGAAAACCTGCGGCTCAACCAGATCGCGGGGGGCATGATGATCCTCGATCAGAAGGATGAAGTGGAGGGCACGGACGACGACCTGCGTCGTGATGATCGTGCCGCCAATGACACCGCATTGACCCGTTGCACGGCCGGGATTGAAAAGCTCGAAGCAAAACTGGCTGTCCTTGATCGTGAACTCGAGGCCGCCACCGAAAGAAAAAAGTAGTATGACCCAACATCTGACGCCACCATCCATATCCCTGTTCGACCTGATTGCGCGCTCCTGGGAGCTTGGAAGCGAAATCATCGACGTGCAATTCAACGTCATCGGCTCGTCCGTGGCCGTTACCCTGGCGGACGGAACGCTCGCTTTCCTGGGGGTCAAGGACGGAGAGGATCCGGAAACCCGGATGCGGACCGAAGCGGATACCGGTCGCGTGACCATCCGGCCGCGCACGAAACCCCTGCCTGTTCCGGTCCGGTCCGACGGGGCCATTGCAGATCCCGATACAGGGCTGTGCCAGGTCGCGCAGCAGGGCTTTGCATTCGCGCACCGTGATGGACAAGAAATCTGGCGCGCAACCGCCAAGGGTTTGACCCTGCGTGTGGCCAAGGCGAAGGACGCGCAGGTAACGGCGCTCTCCGCGCTCCCCGGCAAGCGCGGTCTTCTTGTTGCGCGCGGTCGCAGTCTGGAGGTTATGTCGCCCGAAAACGCGGAATCGCTGGGTTCGGCGGAACTGGCTCACGATATTCGCCATATCGCTCTCTCACCGGGCGCGGATCGGCTGGCCTGCTGGGGTTCGGGGCATCTGACGATCCTCGCGACTGACGGGCTCAGCCCGGTCGCGGACATTGCGGCAGATGGCGCGTTGACAGGCTTGCGCTGGTCGCCGGATGAACGATGGCTGGTGGGCGGATGCGCCGACAAGGCGTTGCTGCTCGTGGATGTCGCGAAAGGACAGGCAGACCGGATCGAGGGCTTCCCCGCACCGATCGCGTCGGTCGACTTCAGCAGGAAGGCCGAGGCGATGATCTCGTCCGGCGCGTTTCGTGTCGTGGGCTGGCGGATGCCGGACTTGCCGTTCGGAGAACACCCGGGATTGCCGGTCGAGACCGGAAAACCCGGTCTGACTGTTGTCGAGACGGTTGCGGCCCACCCCATGCGCGACCTCTGTGCGGTGGGGTATGCCAACGGATTGATCACAATCTGCCAGATCGGCAAGCGCGAAGAGATGATGCTGCGTGAAGGCGGCGGCGATCCGGTGAACGCGCTGGCCTGGTCGCCCGACGGAAATCATCTCGCGATCGGGACCGGCAAGGGAAAGGCCGAGATCGTGACGTTCCCCAAGGCGATGTTCAAATAACTCCAGAGGAAAAGAGACCATGCAACAAGCATTGAGCACCGAAGAACAGAGCAAAGACAGTTACTTCCAGCAACTGGCAAAGATCGCCGAAGAGATGATTGACGATCATGGCAAGGAGTTTGCCACCGGGGCGCTGATCCTCGCGGCGCAATGGATATCTCAGGGTCGTCTGGGGAATGCCGACGAAACCAAGCACTAGTGGCGACTGGCCTGCTCATGGCGTTGGCGCTCTGACGCTGGAGCGTTCAAACACTGGATCTGGCTCACGAGTATTCCGCTGAGCGGGGCGGCGAGCGGCGCAAATGTTCCCGCTGCGGTTTCGCCTGCCTTGTCCAGAAGGTCCGTCAGTTCCGGTGCCAGAAGGTGTGCATAGGCGCATAGCTCATGTATTCGAAAGGTTGCAAAATACAGGCTGTCATCGTTCAGCAATGCTCTGTCCTGCCGTGCCCCGGGGGGTGTGGTGTTCAGGATGTTGCTGTGGACCGCTGTGCTGAGCGTGGCCAGCACCGATTTTCTCCATGTCGCGTATTCGGTGTCGGCGGAATGGTCGATACCCACGCTGTAGAGCTTTTCCGAGATCGCCTTGAACGCGCGCCCGCCCGCGATGTGGCGGCGCCAGAAGTCGCTTGCATCTTCCGCCGTGCTGCATTCGGAAAACCTCCGCGCCAGCATCGGGCGGATAAGCAGAACGAGCGCCATATCCGCATCCTCGGACAGAGAACGGGCGACCTGCATCGCCGGCAGGGGCAGTTCCGTGAGGGCAAGCAATCGAAGGGCCGTCATCTGTTCGATCAACCGGGCGGTGACACCGGCAAGCCCATGCCACTGGGCCGCCGACAAGCCATCGATACTCACGGAGTGGCCGGCGGCGGTGGCGGCATGCAGCGCTCGGACCCACAAAAGCGCCTGATCGAAGAGAAACACCAGATCGACCGCTGCGCTGTCATGCGACGCATCGATCTGTGGCACTGCCCGAAACCCGGGCAACGCGCGGATACCCTCGCGCCAGATCTGGTCGAAATCGAGCCCCCGGGCAGACCAGAGCTGTTTGATCCGCGCCAGAAGCTGCGGCGACAGCCCCGGGTAAGACTGTTCCGGCGGGGCGTGAAGGAGCGGTGCAATCGCAGCAAAGGGAGTGGAGTCGGCCATATCGTCCGTCATTCTGAAAACGGTGTGCCAAGCGTAACCTGTGGCTTTGAAACTTGGCCAGACATTTCAATGGAAATCGGACGATGAGAGTTTCGACCCGAACGCGCGTCGGCCAGGCACAGGTGTTTCGGATGGCGCATGTCGTCAATGTGATACGGATGTCCCAGGAGGAGCTGGATACACATCTTTTGCGCATTGCCGAGAACAACCCGTTTCTTGTCGTGCGGCGTCGCCGACATGCCTGGAACCGGACCGGTGCCGCGCAGGATGCACCGGAATCCGGTCCGGTGGATGCGCCAAACAGTCTTTACGATCACGTCCTGCGTGAATTGTCGGGGCTGATCGCGCAGGGCGGTGCGATGGAGCGGCTGATCGTGGGTCTCGTCGAAGAGCTTGAGCCGACGGGGTGGATCAGCCGACCGGTTCCCGAAATCGCGGCGGCTCTGGGGTTTGGCTGCGAGGTGGTCGAGTCGGCCTTGCGCCTGGTGCAGCGTCGAGTCTCGCCTGCCGGATTGTTTGCCCGCGATCTTGCCGATTGCCTGCGTCTGCAGCTCGAAGATCAGGATTTGTTGGACCAAGAGATGGAGCGCGTGCTCGTGCATCTTGCCGTTCTTGAGACCGGCGATGCGGACGCACTTGCAAAGGCGGCGGCTCTGGACCCCGCGACCGTTTCGGAACATCTCGCCCGTTTGCGGCGGCTGGATCCCAAACCCGGAAGCCGGTTCACCAATGATCCGACGCTTTTGCGCGATCCGGACGTGCGGGTCGAACCGGATGGCGATGGTTGGATGCCGGTTTTCAAGCCGGGTTTCGAGACAACGGTGGACGTACTGCCGAAAGGGTCTGGCGAGAGGTATCCTGAACTGCGCCAGGCCGTGGGAGAGGCCCGCGCGCTCAAACAGGCTCTCGAACTCCGGCAAAACGCGCTGAAACATATCGTCAGGGTCATGATCGAGGTTCAGGGTGATTTCTTTCGGAATGGCCCTGCGGCTCTGAAGCCACTCACCCAGGCAACAATCGCCGAACGGACCGGCTTTCACCTCAGCACGGTAAGCCGGGTTCTGAACGGTCTTTTGATCGAAGGGCCGAATGGGATCGTGCCGGCGCGCATGCTCTGTGCACGGCGTTCGTCACGCTGCGCGCAGCGCGGGGTTTCAAAACCCACGGTATTGGCGCGCCTTCGGGAGCTGCTGCTGGCAGAAAGCCCAAGCAGCCCGCTCAGCGACCAGTGCCTGTCCGACCGGCTCGGTGCCGAGGGCGTGACCGTGTCGAGACGCGTGGTCGCGAACTACCGCCAGGAACTTGGTTTCGCACCGGTGGCGCAACGACGCCTGCGCGCCTGATTCTTATTATAAAATAGAAACTTGCCGACGATCATCGGCTCTTTTTTGGCGCTTGCCGGATCAGTTGGCGTGCTGCGTGTCCGATGCTTCGGACCGGAGTGTAAAGCACATGTGTAACGTCTGGCGACCGGCTGTGTAACTGCGGGCGTAAGACAATGAAACACTCGCTTTTACCGGGCAGTATGCTGCGAGTGCGAATAGATGCCTTTAAAAAATATCTTTTTGGAAAAACAGCCAGCATTTTCAGCCTCATCATTGAAAAACTCGGATGCTGCAAATGCACATCCGCCGATCTGGAACCATCGTTGCATGAAGAAAGGCATAACACGCGCTTTCCAGTGCAGGAGAACACGAAAGAACGAAGGACCGGGATGAAGGATGTCGCTTGGCGCCCGGCAATTGCCGCAGGACTGGCCATGCGCAGCAACCGGATGTCCCCCACCTTTGCCGAGAACCGATGTGTCGTCGGCCAAATGCCGGGCACATCCAAATGAAACGGCGAAAGCCACCCAACGTGACCGGCTGACCGGTCACAGAGCTTTAAGGAGGCTCATGGCATGACTTTGACGCTCAACAAAATCACGTCCCAACGCGGTATTTCGGTCGGGGAGGCGACCAAGAAGATCGCTGATCTTGGCTGGAACCCCTCCTATGTTCAGGAGGCAGCGACTTTCCCGACAGACTACAAGATCACCAAGGCGCCACGTGACCCGATGAAGCAGGTCCTGCGCTCCTACTTCCCAATGGAAGAGGAAAAGGACAACCGCGTCTATGGCGCTCTGGATGCTGCGCTTCGCGGTGACATGTTCCGCAACGTGGAACCGCGCTGGATCGAATGGATGAAGCTGTTCCTCGCGATCATCCCCTTCCCGGAGATCTCGGCCGCACGCTCGATGGCGATGGTTGCCCGTCTGTCACCGGGCGAGGATCTGCGCACCGGCTTCACCATGCAGATGGTCGACGAATTCCGTCACTCCACGATTCAGATGAACCTGAAGAAGTGGTACATGGAAAACTATATCGACCCCGCGGGCTTTGACATTACCGAAGAAGCGTTCGGCAAGTGCTACGCCACGACGATCGGCCGCCAGTTCGGCGAGGGTTTCATCACCGGCGATACCATGACCGCTGCCTGCATGTACCTGACCGTGGTTGCGGAAACCGCCTTTACCAACACGCTGTTCGTCGCGATGCCCTCGGAAGCCGCGCGCAACGGTGACTATGCCCTGCCGACGGTGTTCCTGTCGGTGCAGTCGGACGAAAGCCGGCATATCGGCAATGGCCACTCGTTGTTGATGGCGGCGCTGAAAGAACCGGAAAACCACCTGCTGCTTGAGCGTGACCTGCGTTATGCGTTCTGGCAGAACCACGCCATCGTCGATGCGGCAATCGGCACGTTCATCGAATACGGCACGACAAACCGCGACAAGGAAAAGGAATCCTACGCGGAAATGTGGCACCGCTGGATTTTCGAGGACTATTACCGGACCTACATGCTGCCGCTTGAAAAATACGGCGTGAAGATTCATCACGACGACGTTCAGGAAGCGTGGAACCGGATCACCAAAAAGAACTACGTCCACAAGGTCGCGCAGTTCTTTGCCGTTGGCTGGCCGGTGAATTTCTGGCGGATCGAAGCGCAGACCGACAAGGATTTCGAGTGGTTCGAACACAAGTATCCCGGCTGGTATGCCGAGTTCGGCGAGTTCTGGAAGTGGTACGGGAAGCTCTCGAAGCCCGGCGAGAAGGTCATCACCTTCAACGAGGAAACCGGCTATGTGTACCCACACCGCTGCTGGTCCTGCCTGGTGCCTTGTCTCATCCGCGAAGACATGGTTGTCGATGAAATCGACGGGCAGCTTCACACCTTCGCGCACGAGCTGGATCGCTGGACAGCGGTCGAGGCGTTCGCCGACGAGTATCAGGGTCGTCCGACCCCGGCGATGGGCAAGTTCTCGGGCAAGCGCGAGTGGGAAACGCTCTATGACGGCTGGGATCTGGCGGATGCGATCGTCGATCTGAACTTCGTTCGCGAGGACGGCCAGACCCTGGTGCCGCAGCCGCACCTGCGGTTCGACGACAAGGATATGTGGAAGCTCGAGCATGTGCGTGGCAACACCCTGCGCTCGCCGCTCAATATCCTGCGCGAGATGAACGACGCAGATCGCGAGGCCCATCTTGCCGAATACCGCGCCGGGTTCACGATCAACCCCTGCAACTAAGACGATACGACCGGGAGCCGCGATTGCGGCTCCCGCACCCTCGGTCGCGCGACCGACGCGCGCCGTGTCCCAGGGAGGAAAGAATGACGGACACCTATACCATCCGATTGGAGCCTGTTGGTGTGGAATTTGAGGTGGAGGAGGATGAAACGATCCTCGACGCCGCATTCCGCCAGGGCATCGCTCTGCCACACGGATGCAAAGAGGGACAATGCTCGGCTTGCAAATGCGTACAGCTCGATGGCGAGACCGAGATGCTGAATTACTCCACCTTCGCCTTGAACGACATGGAGAAAGACAGCGGCCACATCCTGATGTGTCGCACCATGGCATATAGCGACGTGGAAATTGAACTTCTGAATTACGACGAGGAGGTTCTCTCGAAATCCATTCCGATCCGGCAGTACTCGGGCAAGATCGTCGATTTTCAGAAACTGACCCATGACATTCGAGGCGTTCAGATCGAACTGGATGCACCACTCAAATTCTGGGCGGGTCAATATGTCGACATCACGGTCAGGACGGAAAAAGGGGAGGAGATTACACGCTCGTTCTCCATGGCAAATCCGCCGAGCGAAACCCAAGAGCTCGCCTTCATCATCAAAAAATATCCCGACGGACGGTTCTCGAACGAACTCGACGACGGAGGAATCAAAGCCGGAGCAGAAGTCGAAGTCGAAGGACCCTACGGGATGTGCTTCCGACGGGAAAACCGGGAAGGACCGGTGATCCTGGTCGGTGCTGGATCGGGCATGTCGCCGGTCTGGTCGATCCTGAACGATCACGCTGCCAGCGGCGAGGACCGGCCGGTATATTTCTTCTATGGCGCGCGGTCACGCGACGACCTGATCCTGCTCGACGAAATCGATGCGCTTGCGGCGGCCAACCCGGGTGTCGAATTCATCCCGGTGTTGAGTCATGCCGACGACGACGCCGAATGGACCGGCGAACGCGGCTTTGTGCATGAGGTGGTCGACCGCCGGTTGAAGGAACTCGGCATCGATGGCGAAGGCGATGTCTATGCCTGCGGCCCGCCGCCGATGATCGACGCGCTGACGCCTGTGCTCTTCATGCACGATTTCGACACGGATCGCATCTTCTACGACAAGTTCACGCCCACTTCCGGTTCTTCGGGCCACTGATACCGGCCCGAACGCTAGTGACGTGACAGCAATCAAGGGAGGCTACAATGGTAGCAACATCTAGTTCAGTAGGATCCGGCGCTGCGGGCGCTGCTGAGTTCGTCGGCTCGAAAAGCCGCAAGTACAACTATTTCCAGCCGCGCGGCAAGCGCGCCACCCATTACGAGGACGTTACCGTTGACGTCCAGCCCGATCCCGAACGCTACCTGATCCAGAACTGGATCATCGAATTCGAAGGCGGCAAGGGCGGCGGGGCTTACCAGAAGGACAATACGGCCGCACTCTCCAGCAACTGGCACGCCTTTCGCGCGCCCGACCAGGAATGGGAGCGGACCCATTACCAGCGCCAGTCCAAGATCGAGACGATGGTGCAGAACGTCATCTCCAACGCCCGCAAGGCCGGCGCGCACAAGGTGCTCGACAAGGTCTGGCTGACCATCCTGCAGAAGCATCTGGGCGCGTGGAAACACGCCGAGTTCGGCCTGGGCACCTCGCTCATGCAGGCGCAGCGCTATGGCTATACGCAGATGATCAACAACGCCACGCTGACCAACTCATCGTACAAGATGCGCCTGACCCAGGACATCACACTTTATCTGGCCGAGATCGGCATGGATATCGAAGGTTGGGACGATGAGCTTGGCAAGAAGACCTGGCTTGAGGATCCGATCTGGCAGCCATGCCGCGAGGCGGTCGAAACCATCATGGGTTCGGAAGATTACCTCGAACAGTATTTCGCGATCAACATCGTGTTCGAGCCGCTGGTGGGCGAGCTGGTCCGCTCGGGCTTCTTCATGCAGGCGGCGGCGGCCAACAGCGATTTCATCACCCCGCCTGTGATTTCTGCTGCCGAGGCGGACTACGAGCGCAATCTCGCAAACACCGTCGATCTGATCTATCTGCTCGCCAACGACGAAAAGCACGGCGATCACAATCGCAAGCTCTTCAAGGCGTGGCTCGCCAAGCATGGGGCCATTGCGGAAAAAGCCGCCGACGCACTTCAGCCGATCTGGTCGCAACCGCATTCCAAGCCGGTCTCGTATCAAGAGGTCAAGGAGATCTCGCGCGAGCGCCTGTCCCAGATCCTCGGTGAGCTCGGCCTCAACTAACAAACAGATAAGGAAAACAAGATGTCTACAGTAGCGCGTAACGCATCCAAGCAGAACATCTTCAAGTCGATGAAAGACATCGACATGAACTCGCGCGAGGTGTCGCATCAATGCGGTGTGACAATGAATGACAGCGTCGAGGCGCGGGCCATTGCCGAGTTCATGGAAGAGAACGATCCGAATGTCACGATCACCTATAACCCGGCGACAATCCGGATCGACGGTGAGGGCAAGCTGATTTTCAAGATGGACGAGATTACCGAATATCTCGGCCGCGAGATGACTGCCGAGATCTTCGAGGTGAACACGTCGACGCATTATGGCCGCATGGTCCGGGTCGACGACAACACCGTGATCCTCTTCGGCGATATGAATGCGGTGATGGAATATATCTGATCAGACCTGCCGTGGGCACGTGTTCGCCGCGCCCACGGCCACTCCTGAAAATATCCAGAGGCTGCAATGGCTAAGATGATGAAAGCGGCGTGCTTCGTCGAAAAGGGTCGCATCGTTCTTGAAGACAAACCGATGCCCGATGTCGGACCCAACGATGCGCTGATGCGGATCACCACGACCACGATCTGTGGCACGGATATCCACATTCTGAAAGGCGAATACCCGGTCGAGAAGGGTCTGACCATTGGTCATGAACCGGTCGGCGTCATCGAAAAACTGGGCTCGGCGGTCAAGGGTTTCGAAGAGGGCCAGCGCGTCATTGCCGGAGCGATCACCCCGTCGGGATGGAGCCATGCCTGCCTGTGCGGCTACTGTTCGCAGGACGGTGCCGGCACCAAACATGGGTGGAAGCCGATCGGGGGCTGGAAGTTCGGCAATACCATTGACGGATGCCAGGCCGAATATGTTCTGGTGCCCGATGCGATGGCCAATCTCGCACCGATTGCCGACGGCTTGACCGATGAAGAAGTGTTGATGTGCCCGGACATCATGTCGACCGGTTTTGCCGGGGCGGAAAACGGCGGCATCAGGATCGGCGATACGGTCGCGGTGTTCGCCCAGGGGCCCATCGGGCTCTGTGCCACGGCGGGGGCGCGGCTGATGGGTGCGAGCCGGATCATCGTCGTTGACCGTATTCCCGAGCGTCTGGCGATGGCGCGTAAGATGGGCGCGGACGATGTCGTCGACATCAGCGCGTCGAACGATCCGGTCAGCGCCATCATGGACCTGACCGACGGGCGTGGTGTGGACGTGTCGATCGAGGCGCTTGGCCTTCAGGCCACGTTCGAAGCGGCGTTGCAGGTCATCCGCCCCGGTGGCACCCTGTCCAGCCTTGGCGTTTACTCGGATGATCTGAAAATTCCGCTGGACGCTTTTGCTGCGGGACTTGGTGAAAAGACGATCCGCACGGCGCTCTGTCCCGGCGGAAAAGAGCGTATGCGGCGGATGATGGACGTGGTCCGCTCGGGTCGCGTCGACCTCAAGGGCCTCGTCACGCATCGCTATTCACTCGACGACATCGAAGATGCCTACGATCTCTTCGGCCACCAGCGCGATGGCGTGCTGAAGATCGCGATCACACCCTAAACCCCAGACAGATCACGTACATCCAGGGAGGATACCATGTTCAAGACACCTGACGGCAAAGAGATCTTCGTTATCGACGGCCATGTCCATTTTTGGGACGGCAGCCCCGAGAACCAGGCCAATATCCACGGCAAGCAGTTCATCGACTGCTTTTATGCCTATCACACCGGTTTCAGTCCCAAGGAAGAGCTGTGGCCCAAGGAGAAGTTCGAGAAATACAGCGCGGACGATCTGTATACCGATCTGTTCATCGACGGCCCCGACGATATGGCGATCATCCAGTCGACCTATCTGAAGGATTTCTACAAGAACGGTTTCAATACGATTGAACGCAACGCCGAGGTGGCCAAGCGCTATCCCGAGCGGTTCATCGTCAACGGTTCGTTCGATCCGCGCGACGGTGAAAAGGCGCTGGAGTATATCCACTGGATGAAGGAGACCTACGACATTCAGGGCGTAAAGATGTATACGGCCGAATGGAACGGGGCTTCCAAGGGTTGGCGGCTCGATGATCCTGATGCCTATCGTTGCTTCGAGCTTTGCGAGAAGCTCGGCATCAGGAACATTCATGTTCACAAGGGACCGACGATCAAGCCGCTGTCCAAGGATGCTTTTGACGTCAGCGATGTCGATTACGCGGCAACCGATTTCGAGAACCTGAACTGGATCATCGAGCATTGCGGCTTGCCGCGCCTGGATGACTTCACCTGGATTGCAACGCAGGAATCCAACGTCTACGGCGGGATCGCCGTCGCGCTGCCCCTGATTTACAACCGGCCGCGTCACTTTGCCGAGATCATGACCGAGCTGTTGTTCTGGATTGGCGAAGACAAGATCCTGTTCGGCTCGGATTACGGGATCTGGACCCCGCGCTGGCTCGTCGAACGGCTGTGGGCGCTTCAACTGCCCGAAGATGTCGTGGCGGGACGCGGTGTTGAACTGACCGAGCAGGCCAAGGAAAAGATACTTGGTCTCAACGCGGCAAGGCTCTACGGGATCGACGTCGAGAGCAAGAAGAAGCAGCTTTCCGGCGCACCGGTCCAGATCGCGGCGGAGTGATCTGATGTTCGTAGCCCAAGTTATGGCCGAACGGGAACTCGAGGTCTGGGACTGTCTTGCGGCAGTCTCGGATCCGGAACTCGACGAGCCGATTACCGACATGAACTTCGTCGAGTCCGTGGCTGTGTCCGATGACCTGCGGGTGCGCGTCGAATTCAGGCTTCCGACCTACTGGTGTTCACCGAACTTCGCTTTCCTGATGGCTTTCGGCATCCGCTCCGAAGTCCTGGCCTTGCCCTGGGTGCGCGGGGTCGAGGTGCATCTCATGGACCACTGCCTGGGTGACGAGGTCAACAAGGGCGTGAACAGCGGTCGCCCCTTCCACGAGATCTTTGCCGAGAACTGTGACGGCGCGGTGCTCAAGGAGGTCGTGGACAAATTCCTGGCGAAGGCTTTCGATCGGCGGCAGGAAGTGATCCTGCTCGGGCTCGAAGCGCAGGGCAGGGCGGTGGACGAGATCGTCGGGATGCGCCTCGGCACTCTGAAACGGGTGCGCTTCACAGGTGAGGACGAGCTGCGGCAACTGCCGCGATATCTCGATATCCTCGCAACCTGCGATCTCGCCTCGGCGGATGAAGATCTGGCGTTCCCGACCTGGCAGGGGCAGCCCATCGCCGCTGACGATCTGAAGGATCATCTCGGTCGCTTGCGCAGCACGCGCATCAATATGGAGTTCAGCGGCGCCTTGTGCCGGGAACTCGCCCAGAGTCGCTACAAGGAGGTCGAGATCGGTCCGGAGGGGCCGACGCTGGTCGATTTCATGGCCGGTCGCGTGCCGCCCCGAGAGATCACGGAGACCGGCCGGTAAGTAGCTGAACCACCACACATAGAGGGAGGAGGCCCAAGGTCGCTTTGGGTCCAAGGAGGAAAATATGGCTAAACTCATGGTGCATGGCAAGACTGCCCGCAATCGTCTCGCGCGGGGAGTCGCGCGGCTTGCGGCGGCGGTCGAACCGACACTGGGTCCCAAGGGGCTGAACGCAATGGTGGACCGTCCGGTGGGGACACCGCTGGTGACCCGGGACGGTGTGAGCATCGCATCCGAGATCGAACTGACAGACCGGTTCGAGAATATGGGTGCCCAGGTCGTGCGCGAAGTGTCGATGCAGACCAACGACGTGGCCGGCGACGGGACCACGACGGCGATCGTCCTGGCCAACGCGCTGATCCAGAACGGTGTCGACATGACCGATAATGGCGTGCGGCCCGTGGACCTCTGCCGGGGCATCGACCTGGCGGTGCAGACCATCGTCGACGCGATTGCCGCCTCGTCCCGCGATTGCGACGACAATCCCGCCTATCTCGACGCGGTCGCCCGTGTTTCGGCAACCGATCCGAAGCTGGGCGCGCTGGTGGCGGAAGCCTATTCCCGCGTCGGGCGCGATGGCGTGATCTCGGCGGATTTCGGTGTGACCATCGACACCACGATGGAGGTGGTCGAAGGTATGTCCTTCGAGCGGGGTTACATTTCACACCATATGGTCACCGACCGCGAACACATGGAAGCGGTGCTGCGCAATCCCCTGATCCTGATGACCGACCAGAAAATTCTCAAGCCGGGTGTTCTGGATGCGGCGCGCCGGATCGCGGACGATGAGGATCGTCCGCTGCTGATCATTGCAGAGGAGATCGCCCCCGAAGTCGTCATTACGCTGCTGGATAACGGCGGAGCCGGAAAATACCTGATCGTGCATCCTCCGGAATATGGTCACTGGCGTCAGGCGATGATGGAGGATCTGGCAATCCTTACTGGCGGCGAAGTGCTGGCTCGTGATCTCGGCAAGAAGATCGAAAATGTCACCCGCGCCCAGCTTGGCGGTGCCGAGTCGGTGCGTACCCAGGCGGCGCAGACCTCGATCCTGCGCGGCGAGGGCGATCCGGACGCGATCAGGGCACGCCGCGCCCAGGTCCAGCGCCAGCACGACGTCGCGCCGCCGAATATCGAAAAGGACAAGTTGCGCGAGCGGCTTTCCAAGCTGACCGGGGGCAGCGCGATCATCTACGCCGGCGGGTTCACGCCCGTCGAACAGAAGCGCACCATACAATTGATCGAGGATGCGCTCTGCGCCGTCCGCGCGGCGGCGGAGGACGGCGTGGTCGCCGGTGGCGGTACGGCCCTGGCACAGATCGCGCCTTGCCTTGACGATCTGGACGTGTCCGGCGACATGGCCCGCGGTGTCGCATTGGTGCGGTCGATCCTGACCCAGCCGGTGCGCCGCATCGCGCGCAATGCGGGGGCCGATGACGACACCGTCTGCGAGAAGGTGGTAAACGCGGCCAGGGATCATGGCTATGACGCGGCCACCGGCGGATTTGGCGACATGTTCGAGGCCGGCATCATCGATCCGGCGCGGGTGCCCGCCAGCGCGCTCGTCAATGCCGCCTCGGTCGCCACGCTGATCCTGACTACCGAGACCCTGATTGGCGATCTCGAAGAGGGAGAGGCCGATCCGACCGAAGGCCCGGCCCTCGGCGGCGGAGCAGAGCTTCTGGGGCGTCAATAGTCAGAGCAGCCAACAGTCCGGGCGCGGCGCTTGCAGTGCCCGCCCCATTCCAAGGAAACAAGACCATGAAAGCAGCGAGACTCTACGAATACGATCCCGCGATGAACGTGCAGCTGAAGATTGAGAATGTCTCTCCTCCCACAATCACAGCTCCGGATGAGGTGATCGTGAAGGTCGGTGCGGCCGGCTTGTGCCGCACCGACCTGCATATCATCGAAGGTGTCTGGAAGGACATCATGGATGGCGAGGGCAGCCTTCTTCCCTACATCATGGGACACGAGAACGCAGGCTGGGTCGAGGATGTCGGCAGCGCCGTGACCTCTGTCAGACCGGGCGATGCGGTGATCTGTCATCCGTTCAACGCATGCGGAATCTGCCTGAATTGCCGCTACGGACACGACATGTATTGCGATCACGGCAAGTTCCCAGGACTTGGCCTTGACGGTGGCTTTGCCGAATATTTCAAGACCAACGAACGGGCGGTCATCAAACTCAACACCGGCATCACGCCTCTATCTGTCGCGCCGATGGCCGATGCCGGGATCACCGCCTATCGCGCAGCCAAAAAGGCCGCCAGGCTGCTGCATCCCGGTGGTTACGTCGTGCTGCTGGGTATCGGTGGCCTTGGCCATATCGCGCTTCAGGTGCTCAAGCATACCAGCGGCGCGCGCGTCATTGCCGTCGATCAAGAGCCGAGCGCACAGAAGCTGGCCCGTGATCTTGGCGCAGACATCGTAATTGCCGGCGGTCCGAACCTTGTAGAGGAAATCAAGGACCGCACCGGAGGTGGCGCGCATGTGGCGATCGACTTTGTCGGCGAGCATGGCACCGAGAACCTGTGCTGGAAACTGCTCAGGCAGGGCGGCGAACTGATCATGGTCGGATATGGCGGCACGGTCGAGGTGCCGACGCTGGAACTCGTCGCCAACGAGATCAAGATCGGCGGCAGCCTTGTGGGCGATTTCGTCGAACTGGTCGAACTGATGGAGATGAACGCCGACGGCAAGGTCAAGATGCATCAGACCGAATACAGCCTCGACAACATCAACCTGGCGATCTCGGATTTCAAGGCCCGCAAATTCACCGGACGTGGGGTCATCGTTCCTTAGGTAATGGTGCTCACCGGTGACACCCCTGCGGTCGGCCGATAGGCTGGCCGGTACCCTATCAACCAATTGAGGATACCATGGCCAAAGCCATTCATTCGATGATCCGCGTTCTCGACGAAGAGCGTTCGATCAGTTTCTACCGCCGTGCCTTCGGGCTGGAAATCGCGGATCGGTTCGACTTTCCCGAATTCACGCTGGTCTACCTGAGCAACGAAGAGACCGGGTTCGAGCTTGAGCTGACCGTCAACAAGGATCGTACCGAGCCCTACGATCTGGGCGATGGCTATGGCCATCTCGCGGTTTCGGTCGCGGATCTCGATGCCGAGCATGCGCGATTCGAGGCAGAGGGGCTCGAGCCCCGCAAGCTGGTGGAATTTGCACCAGCGGGGACACGCGTGGCGCGATTTTTCTTCTTGGCCGATCCCGATGGCTACCAGATCGAAGTGCTCGAGAGGAGCGGCCGTTTCAAATGAACCTGATGGCGGGGCGGAGGAGCCTCGCCGACATATCTCAAGGGAGGAAATCGATGAGACAGAACGCAAGCAACCGGGATCTTACCCGACGCCAGCTATTGTCGCGCGCCAGCGCGGCAGGGGCGAGTTTCGTGATCGGAGCGGGTTTCATCGCCGCTCCCGATGCGGCCTGGGCGGCCGAGACCGAACACCTTGCGCCCGAGACTTTCGCGACGCTCGTTCAGATGGCGCGCGATATCTATCCGCATGACCGTGTGTCTGACGCGTTCTATGTGATCGCAGTCAAGGGGTACGACACGGCGGAGGCGGCGCCGGAAATCGAGGCTGGCATTGCGGCGCTCGATGGTGCCGCACGGGGGCGCGGTCACGCGCGCTATCTCGCTGTCGGTTGGGAACGCGACCGGGTCGACCTGTTGCGCGCGATCGAAGAGGGCGCCTTTTTCCAGCAGATCAGGGCCGGGCTGGTCACCGGTCTCTATAACCAGAAGGCGATTTGGCCGCTCTTTGGCTACGAGGGCGAGAGTTATTCGCAGGGTGGCTATATCGACCGCGGTTTCAACGACATCAACTGGCTCTGAGGGAGGGAACCATGGCTGCACCTTTTGAACTGAACGACGACAGCGTCGTGGTCATCATCGGCACCGGCGCGGGCGGTGGTGTTCTCGCCAACGAGCTTGCGCAGAAGGGCGTAAGCGTCGTGGCGCTCGAGGCCGGCGGGCGGTATCTGCCGGATGATTACATCAACGACGAGTGGGAGAGCTTCGGTCAGCTGGCCTGGACCGATGCGCGCAGCACCAGCGGTGACTGGCGGGTCGCCAAGGATTTTCCGGGTCTGCCGACCTGGATCGTCAAGGCTGTCGGCGGCTCGACCGTTCACTGGGCGGGCGCGAGCCTGCGCTTTCAGGACCATGAGTGGAAGACGGCGACCACCTACGGGAATGTTCAGGGCGCGAATCTGCTCGACTGGCCCATCGACGGTGCCGAAATGGCGCCATGGTATGACAAGGCGGAAAAGAAGCTGAATGTCACCCGGACAAACGGTCTGCCAGGCCTGCCCGGAAACAACAACTTCAAGGTGTTGGAGGCCGGAGCCAAGGCGCTTGGTTACGCCGAGGTCCACACTGGCCGCATGGCGATCAACTCGACGGACAGCCAGGATCGGTTGATGTGCCAGCAGACAGGTTTCTGTTTCCAGGGGTGCAAGTGGGGCGCCAAATGGTCGTCCGCCTATACCGATATCGAACAGGGCGAAGCGACCGGCAATCTCGAAGTGCGCATCAAAAGCCATGCGGCGCGCATCCTGCATGACGATGCCGGCAAGGTTACGGGCGTGGAATATTTCGACGCCGACGGCAATCTCCAGATGCAGGCGGCGCGCATCGTCTGCGTCGCGGGCAACTCGATCGAAAGCCCGCGTCTGCTGCTCAATTCGGCGTCGTCGATGTTCCCTGACGGGCTTGCCAACAGTTCGGGTCAGGTCGGACGCAACTATATGCGCCATACCACCGGTTCGGTCTACGGGGTCTTTGACAAGCCTGTGCGCATGTGGCGCGGCACAACGATGGCCGGGATCGTTCAGGACGAGGCTCGGCACGATCCGTCACGCGGGTTTGTCGGCGGTTTCGAACTGGAGACGGTATCGGTCGGGCTTCCGTTCGCGGCGGCCTTCCTCGATCCCGGCAGCTGGGGGCGCGAGTTTACCTCGGCGCTCGACAGTTACGAGAACATGGCCGGGATGTGGATCGTCGGCGAGGACATGCCGCAGGAGACCAACCGGATCACGCTCAATACCGAGCTGCTCGACCAGCATGGCCTTCCGGCGGCCGACGTGCATTACGACGATCATCCGAACGATGTGGCAATGCGCAACTACGCCTATGATCGGGGAAGCGCGATCTATGAGGCGGTCGGTGCGACCCGTGTCCTGCCGACACCGCCTTATCCCTCGACGCACAATCTCGGAACCAACCGGATGTCGGAGAATCCGCGAGACGGAGTGGTGAACAGACATGGCCAGAGCCATGACATCGCCAACTTGTTTGTCTCGGATGGCTCGCAATTTACCACCGGCGCCGCCGAGAACCCGACGCTGACGATCGTTGCGCTGGCCATACGGCAGGCGGAGTTCATCTCGGGAGCGATGAGCCGCGGCGAAATCTGATCCTGCGACCGTCCCGCGTCCGGTGACGCGGGACGGCTCGGCAAGGACCAAAAGCGCGAGCGGAGACAGGTTGGTATCCGCTCGATGAACGACATGAAACCGCGCAGCAGCGAGAAAACGGGCGCGGTAGCTGTCGGTGCCCTGATATCTGCGGCCTGGCCCCGCCGTGATCCCGGATATCGGTCTGTGCCGGTTTCAAGGCTGTCCCAATGCTAAAATATGCGTTCAGTTTTTGAGCACTCGCATATATTGCGACATTTTGACGTAGCCTCGTGCCTAGTGAGGTGGTAGGTTCCCGACGGGAGGAATGCGCGTTGGATATCTTTTCAAAGCGGGACGGACCGCGTCCTGAAGACGCCCGTGCGAAGCGCCTCATTTCTGAAAATGCGGGAACGATACGCAGATTGGCGGATCAGATTACCAATGGCGGATTCACCAAGATGCGTCAGGATCAGGCCCGGCGCAAAGAGAAGCCCAAGCCCGAGGGTCTTCTCATCTATACCATGTCTGGATCCGGGGCGGCCAAATCCGACGACCCGGACCCTTATGTGCGATTGAGCTTGAACGGACGAATTGTGCTTGCTGACCGAAACAACGGAAGACAGCTTCAGTTGCTGGGTGAGATCCGTACCAAGTTGGGGGTAAGGCGCGTTGTTCTCGCGACGAAAGAGAACGGCTTTATCTCTCCGCTCGGCGATGAAATTCGAGAGTCGCTCATCGAGTATGACGACATCGGGTTGAACGCTGACTTCACGGAAGAGGATCTTGTTCTGAGGCTCGAAGAATCGCTGGGCCTTTCGAGCGAGATCCTGGACCGTTCTGACAGCCAAACGGACAAGAGGGACGGTACACCTGACGATGACTCGAGCGAGCTACTATAAAGCCAGCAAGGACGAAACTTTACCAAAGGATATCGGAACGACCGTTCCGTCGGAGCGCGAGGTACGTTCTGCCTGGGAAACTTTCGTGACATCCGATCAATCCAGCCGCGTCAGACCGGGCCCGGTCAGAGCCGATATTCTGGCGTCCTGGCAACGCAGCATGGAATTGGGTGTCGATGCGGGCGTTCTCGGGTCCCGCAAGATATCGGACGAAAACGAGATATCGCTGCGGCGGAAGCGGAACGCCGATCTTCGCAGGGCTGCCTCGGCGGCGTTCAAGCGGCTTGAGCCACATCTGAGTGATGCCAAGTCCATCCTGATCCTTGCGGATGACCAGGGCGTCATCATCGATGCAATCGGCGATGAATCGGTGCTCGACGATGGCCAGGAGATCCACCTGGAAATCGGCGGCCACTGGGATGAAAAGGCCGTCGGAACCAACGGCATCGGCACGGCGTTGAAAACCGGCAAGCCGATATATGTGCACGCGGCAGAACATTTCGTCGAGGGGGTTCAGGCGTGGACCTGCGCCGGAGCACCTATCAGAAACCCTTTTGACAACTCTCTGATCGGGGTCGTGGACCTGTCCGGGCCGCCCGATATCTTTCGCCGTCACAATGTTGCGCTGGTTCTTGCTGCCGCCCGCGAGATCGAGATCGCGCTCGCCGAGCAACAGCGGCAGGACAGGACCCAGCTTCTTGAGGCGTTCCTTCAGTCCAAGTACAGCCACGGAGACAATTCGGTTCTTCTTCTGGACCGTAACGGGCGCATCATGTTCCGGCGGGGGATAGACGACACGACCCTTCCCGCCTCGGAAAAACTTCTGGTAGGCAGCAAACTGTTGCCGGACCTCGAATCCTTCTCGGAAAATGATCTTCCAGCCCTGCTTCCTCCGCATCTGGAGGCGCAGGGTCTGGAACGGCTGATCTTCGATAACACCTATCGCGGCGCGGCCTTGTTTCTGAACTCCGAAACGCCCGAGTCGCGGTCCCGAAAAGATGTTCTGAGCATCCAGCCCAGGCGCAATGTCCCCGAGGATACAATCCAGATCATCGGGGCATCTCCGAAAATGCTTGAGGCCATCGAACTGGCCGAAAGAGCGGCGAAAGTGAATGTGTCGGTTCTCATCCAGGGCGAGACTGGCGTTGGGAAGGAGCTTTTTGCCCGCCTGATCCACAGTCGGCTTGGCCGGGTGGACGCGCCCTATGTGCCTGTCAATTGCGCGGCCATTTCAGGTGATCTGATCGGAGCCGAGCTCTTCGGTTATGTCGACGGCGCGTTTACCGGCGCGGTGCGTGGCGGACGGGCGGGAAAGTTCGAGCAGGCCGATGGCGGGCTTTTGTGCCTTGATGAGATCGGCGATATGCCCATCGAACTGCAACCCTATCTGTTGCGTGCGCTCGAACAGCGCGCCATCTACCGTATGGGTGATGACAAGCGGCGACCCGTCGATGTGCGCCTCGTCACGATGACGAACCGCGACCTGAGGCTCGAAATCGACAAGGGAACGTTCCGGCGTGATCTTTTCTACAGGATCGGTGTGATAACGATCGAAGTGCCGCCGCTTCGCGAACGTGGGGGTGACATCCTTTCGCTGGTCGAACATTTCTCGGCCCATTTCGCCGATCAGATCGGACGACCACGGATGAGCTTTGCCGACGACACGACCGATCTCCTTCTGGGCTACAGATGGCCCGGAAACGTGCGGGAACTGCGAAACACCGTGCAACGCATCTATCTTGTCGGTTCCGGGCCGGTCGTGAAGATTCGTGATTTGCCTCCGGAATTGCGCGACGATTTCGATGAACCCGAGGCGGATTCACTCGAAAGCATCCTGAGCGGCAATTCGGGTGACCTTGAAAGCATAGAAGCAAGCGCCATTCGCCGGACGATTCAAGCCGAGAAAGGCAATCTCACGCGGGTCGCGGCGGTTCTGGGAATATCGCGACCCACGCTTTATCGCAAGATGCGCCAATACCGGATCGAACGCGGGTGACACCCGACAGAGGATCCGCCTGCAAAGGCTACGTCTATAGGTCGGAAAGACAGAAGCCGCGCGTGTCCGGAACATCCTGTCAAGAGTCGCATGTCAATGCTTCCCCCGCTTGCCTGCTTCCGTTAACGCTGGACCATGAAACAGCAAACCCTTGCGATAGCGGGCTGCGGGCCGCGCGGACTGGCGGCGGCAGAGGCGGCATTGAGCGCGGTTCCGGGCCTGCAGATCGACGTTTTCGAGCCGGGCCCGTTTCCGGGCGTCGGGCCGAATTTTCGTCCCGATGAAGAGACCGAGTGCCTGCTGAACCTACCCGTGCGCGAACTCGATCTCGGTGCGCCTGACATCGGCGAATGGCTGTCAGTGCCGCCAGACAGCTATCCACCGCGCGCCGCTGTCGGGCGTTATTTGACCGCGCGGTGGCAGGCGTTGCGCCCCCGGTTGCACCTTGTGCCCGAGCGCGCCATGCGGGTGACGCATGAGGGCGGCTGGCGGGTGAACGGACGCGGACCCTATGATCATGTGCTGCTGACGCAGGGCCAGCCACCGGTTGCGCCGGATGAGCAGGTCGCGCGCTGGCGTGCCCATGCGGAGACACATGGGCTGACACTTCTGGATGCCTATCCTACAGGGCCGATTGCCGGCGCCGTCTGGTCCGGTCGGCGGGTGGCGTTGCGCGGGCTGGCGCTGTCGACGCTGGATGTTGTGGCGATACTGACCGTCGGGCAGGGTGGGCAATTTGACGGTGAATCCTACGCGCCCTCGGGCCGCGAACCCGCGGTGATCGCACCTTTTTCTCTGGACGGTGTACCGCCGATGCCGAAACCGGCGAGTGCCGCGCTGGACGCAATCTTCGATCCCACAGAGGCCGAGCGCGCAGCGATGGTGCAGGCGGTGACCGAGGCGCTGACATCTGGTCCGGACGACGCGCTGAAACGGCTGACGACCGCGCTGTCCCCCATCGCGCGGCGTATCACCGGCGACGATCCCGAGCGATGGCTTGAGATCGAGCGCCACGCGCCCGGATCGCAGGACGAACGGGATCCTGTCACCGCGCTAGACCACGGGATCGCCATGGCGGAAGGCCGCGCCGCGCCGACGGTCGGCTATACGGTAGGACAGGTGTGGCGCAAGCTGCAGGTCGATCTGCGGCCGCCCTTCGCAACGGGCACGGGCAGGTGCGAAACGCGGCAGGCGATGCTGGGGTTCGAGCGTGGGCTCAAGCGCATATCCTATGGGCCGCCGGTTTACAGTGCGCGCCTGCTAAGAGCGCTTGTGGCTGCGCAGATCGTACGGCTGACAATGGCGGATGATCCATCCATCGCGCTGGAATCCGGTGGCTGGCGGCTGGATGCCGGGCTGCTGGCAGACACGATGATCAACTGCGTTCTGCCGGGGCCTGCGCCGGATGACATCACCGATCCGCTGGTCCGGGGGCTTGTCACCGATGGCCATCTGAAGGCCGATTGCGGCCTGCGCACCCTGTCGCCGGGGCTGTCGGTGCTGGGTCGCACGACCGAGGGGCAGACATGGGGCACGGATTCGTTGATCGACTGTTTCGGCGCCACCACGCGGGCGTGGGCCGCGCGACTCTAGCGGGGGATCATCGCGCGAACGGTTTCCAGCGTGTCGGCTTCGGCTGCGGGTTTGTCATCGCGGATGCGGTTGATGCGGGGAAAGCGCATGGCCAGCCCTGATTTGTGTCTGGAGCTTTCGGCCAGCCCCTCGAACGCGACTTCGACCACCTTTTCCGGTGCGACGGCGCGTACCGGACCAAAGCGCTCGGTGGTGTGAGTGCGGACGAAACGGTCCAGCTCTTTCAACTCGGCGTCGGTAAAGCCGAAATACGCCTTGCCGACCGGCACCAGCGCTTCGCCGTCCCAGACGCCAAAGGTAAAATCGGAATAGTACCCGGACCGTTTCCCGTGCCCGCGCTGGGCATACATCAGCACTGCGTCGATCAGCATCGGGTCACGTTTCCATTTGAACCAGTGTCCTTTGATCCGACCGGCCAGATAGGGGCTCTGACGGTGCTTGATCATCACACCCTCAATCACCGGATCTCCCGGCTCGGCGCGCAGCGCGGCGATGTCGTTCCATGTGTCAAAGCGCAGCAGCGGGGACAGGTCGATGCGCGCGGGATCGAGCGGCAGCGCCTCCAGCCTTGCGCGACGCGCGTGATGGGGCAGGGCGCGCAGATCGTCGGGGCCTTCGATCAGCACATCATAGACGCGAAGCGCCGCCGGATGCGAGGCCAGCAACCTGGCGCTGACGGTTTTACGGCCCAGCCGCTTTTGCAGGTCGTTGAAGGGCGCAACGGCATCGCCACGCCGCACCAGCAGTTCGCCATCCAGCACCGCATCATGGCTCAACGCCTCCAGCACATCCGGGAAGGCGGCGGATATATCCTCACCAGTGCGGGAATAGAGCCGTTTGACGCCTCCGTCGCACACCGCCTGGACACGGATGCCGTCCCATTTCCATTCTGCGGTGAAATCGGCGGGATCCAGTGCGTCCAGTGCATTGGCGTCGGTTGGCGTGGACAGCATGACCGGTCGAAAAGGGGCCTTGGCGGCGTTCACCGGTTTCGCGCCCCCCTCCGCCCATGCGAAGAGGCTGGTGTAGGGCGGGGTCAGCCCATGCCACAGCTCTTCGATCTCGGTCAGGGGCAGGGTGCCGAAATCGGCCACTGCCAGCCGCGCCATGCGACCGGACACTCCAACGCGCAGGCCGCCGGTCGCAAGCTTCAGATAGGCATAGCGTTCTGACGGTCCCAGCGTGTCAAGTCTCGCGGCAATCACGCCGGGAAGCGCGGTTTTGGCAGTGGCGGCCAGTTCCTCGACCACCTCGGGCAGGGATGGATCGGCACCGCCGCCGCCGGGCCAGATCAGGGCAATCGTCTCGGCCAGATCACCGACGAAGTCATAAGACAACGCGAACAGTTCGGCATCGACACGCTCTGCCACGAGCGCGCGCAGCATGGACGGGGTGACCTTGCGCAGAGCGAGGTCTCCGGTCAGCGCCGCCAGAGCATAACCGCGCGCAGGATCCGGTACGGCGGCGAAATACTGCACAAGATGACGTGTCTTGCCGGTGCGCTGCGGGCTAAAGGCAAGCTGCTCCAGCAGGCGGGCAAAGCGCTTCATGCCTCGGCCTCGTCGTCATAACCCGCCAGCCGCAGCGGCCGTGCGGCGCGCTGCTGCAAATCGCACCAGCGGATCACAGCGTCCTCACGGCCATGAGTCACCCATGTCTCCGCAGGGTTCAGTTCGGTGATCGTGCGGGTCAGATCGGGCCAGTCGACATGGTCCGAGATCACCAGTGGCAATTCCACGCCGCGCTGGCGCGCCCGTGCACGCACCTGCATCCAGCCGCTTGCGAAGCAGATGACCGGATCGGGGAAGCGCTGCGCCCATGTGGCGGCAAAGGCCGATGGTGGTCCGAGTATGATCTGCCCGGCAAATTGCGCCTTGGTGCTCCGGTCGATGGTCGCGGGGCGCAGATCGCCGAGCGGAATGCCCTGAGCGATGTGATAGTCGCACAAGCGTTGCAAGGCCCCGTGGATATAAATCGGGGCGTCCCATCCGGCGTCGCGCAGCAGCATGATCACCCGTTGCGCCTTGCCCAGGGCATAGGCCCCCACGAGATGCGCACGCTCGGGCTGGGCCGCGACCGAAGCGAGCAGCTTGCCGATTTCATCCAGCGGATCCGGATGGCGGAACACCGGCAGGCCAAATGTTGCTTCGGTCACGAAAATGTCGGCGGGTACGGGTTGAAACGGCGCGCAGGCGGGGTTGGCCGTACGGGAATAATCGCCCGATATCGTGACCGATCCGGTGCGCCCGCTGATGTGGATCTGTGCCGATCCCAATACGTGTCCGGCCGGATGAAATGAAACGTCCACATCGCCAATGCGCGTCGGTGTCGCCACCTGCCGCACACCAGCGAACGCCTCTCCATAGCGGATCGCCATGATATCGAGCGTTTGCGCGGTTGCCATCACAGCCCGGTGCCCCGCACGAGCATGGTCGGCGTGGCCATGGGTGATCAACGCCCGGTCCACGGGTCGCAGCGGGTCGATATGAAACCCGCCTGCAGGACAAAACAGGCCCGCATCGGTGTTTTCAAGAATGGCCATGGGTTAAACAAAGCGCGAAATTGCCCCGAGGCAACCCCAACTCCAGCTTCAGGGTTCGCTCTTTCGTGTGAATGATCAAATTTCTAGGCCGTGTTGACAAAAGGTGTTAACAGGGCGGGCTGAACGTGATTCAAACTGGTATCTGCAATGGAGACCAGCTTGGCACGAGACCTGATGTCGGACGAAGAGTGGGCGTTTCATGAACGCTTCATCCTGGCCGCCCG
>NZ_JBGFGP010000115.1:0-9406 GCF_041224545.1 Sedimentitalea sp. XS_ASV28
GGCGGCCAGGATGAAGCGTTCATGAAACGCCCACTCTTCGTCCGACATCAGGTCTCGTGCCAAGCTGGTCTCCATTGCAGATACCAGTTTGAATCACGTTCAGCCCGCCCTGTTAACACCTTTTGTCAACACGGCCTAATCGTCAGCCGGGAAACTTTAAGCAAACGGGTGAGCCGGTTTGGTCAGCATTTCGCCCGATGTTTCAAGCGTAACCGGTCTGCCGCGGCTGACTAATGGCACCTGGATGAAGTCGTGATCCCGATCAACTGCGTTAAGATATGGTCGTGGCGTGCGGTTGATGGAAATGGAGATGTGCTTGATATCCTGGTGCAGCCGAGGCGAAATGCCAAAGCGGCTGATCTCTCGATTTGGCCCGCCCCGCGTCGTCATCACGGACAAGTTGCGCCGCCAGCTATAACAAGCCAATCCGTCAGCTTGCACCGGAAGCCGACCACCGCGCTCACAGGGGGCTCAACAACCGATCCGGAAGAGAGAAGGTCATGGGGTGGTTCAAATCCCCGAGGCAAACGCAAAGTTTCCTCGCCGCCCATGACCAGATCAACACGATTTTCAGACCCCGCCGCTATCACCTTTCTGCAATCTCATACCGCCAGACCAGATCCGATGCATTTGATCTTTGGCTGGGCTATGCGCTCGAAATGACTGTGTGATCGAGCCCAGGCAGGTCTTCTGCACTCAGTGCGGAATAAGTTGGCGATCCCGCCTTTGCGAGCTATCAGATGCCTATCCAGACAACGAACAGCAGCGCGATGGCAAGCAGAAACAACGTCTCGATCATCAGTATGGCGCCATAGCTGGGCTTCACCTTGATGATCGCGGCAAGGCTGGTCTTTACGCCGAGTGCCGAGATCGCGATCACAAGGCACCAGCGCGACAGCTCGCCTATCAGGGCAACGAGTGTTTCAGGCAGAAGGTTGGTATTGGTCAGCACCGCAAGCGCGACGAACATCACAAGGAACCAGGGTAGCTTCAGTCGTTGCGACTGCGCACCGCGAAAGCTGAGCATCACAGTCAGCATGACCACCGGCAGAAGCGCCACACGCAGCATCTTGACGAAGGTTGCAATGACTCCGGCATCCTCGCTGACCGAATAGCCCGCGCCGACAACCTGCGCGACATCGTGGATGGTGGCACCGATCAGGAATCCGCTTTCGACCGCACTCATGCCGAGGGCGTTGAAGAGCACCGGGTAAGCGATCATGGCAATCGTGGACAGCGCAGTCACAGCGATGACAACGAACAAGGTATCTTGTTCGCGGTCGGGGCGCGGAGGCAGGACCGAGGTGATCGCCAAGGCGGCCGACGCCCCGCAGATCGCGACCGAGCCCCCCGCCAGAAGCCCGAACGCCATGCGCCGACCCAACACAAAAGACAGAAATGCCCCGCACCCGAGCGTCGCCAGAACGAAACCGACGACGGCCATGACCGGCACCAGCCCGATACTGGATACATCCCCGACGCTCAGGCGTAGGCCAAGGAGGCCCACGCCGAAGCGCAGCAGAGTCTTCGAGGCGAAGTTGATCCCTTTCACGCAGACAGCTTCTTCCGACATGAAGTGAAACGCCATGCCGATCAGCAGCGCGAAAAGCATGACCGGCGCGCCATAATGTTCGGACAGGAACGTTGCGGCGGCGGCAATCACCGCCGCCAGCATCAGCCCGCCGAAATAGAGGTTCCACTGCGATTTGATCGCGGAAGCCATCAAACGTTCCTTTTCGCTGATCGTCGCGGATCAGGCGGCCTTCCGGCGACCCTTGAAGTCGAACGCCGCGTCGTAGCCGAACAGTGCGACCGATCCGCCGGTATGCAGGAAGATCACCCGCTCGCCTTTCTTGAAGTGTCCCTTACGGATCAGGTCGATGAAGCCGGCCGCACCCTTGGCGGAATAGACCGGGTCCAGAAGGATGCTCTCAAGTTCCGCAAACATGCGGATTGCCTCCAGGCCGCTTTCAGTCGGAATGCCGTAGCCGTCGCCGACGTAATCGGTGTTGGCGACCACGCCCTCGCGGTTCACGACACCGGGGCAGCCGAGCTTCTCGGCGGTCTTGACGGCGAGGTTGTAGACATTCTCTTCCTGCTTGGCCTTTGGTGCGCGCACGCCGATCCCCAGAAGCGGGATTTGCGCGTTCATGGCCTTCAGCCCGGTGATCAGGCCAGCCTGAGTGCCGGCGCTGCCTGTGGCGTGGATAATATGGTCGATCTTCAGTCCGCGTTCGTTGACCTGGTTCAGCGTCTCGAAAGCGCAGTTCACGTAGCCGAGAGCGCCTGTGGGGTTCGAGCCGCCGCCGGGAATGGTGTAGACCTTCTTGCCATCGGCGCGGAGCTTGTCGGCGACCTTTTCCATCTCTGCATTCATGTCGCCGCCACCGGGACGCTTTTCGGTGGTAGCGCCGTGAAGATGATCCAGCAGCACATTGCCGTTATTGTTGTAGTTGTGGTCGTTTGATCCGGTGCGGTCTTCGAGCAGGATATGGCACTCCATCCCAAGCTTGGCCGCGAAGGCCGCAGTCTGGCGGGCGTGGTTCGACTGGGTCGCGCCTTGGGTCATCACCATCTCGGCGCCTTCCAGTTCAGCTTCGGCCATCAGGAATTCCAGCTTGCGGGTCTTGTTGCCGCCAGTGGACAGACCGGTGCAGTCGTCGCGCTTGATCCAGATCTCCGGTCCGCCCAGCTCGGCGCTGAGGCGATCGAGGCGCTCCAGCGGGGTGGGCAGATGTGCGATGAAACGGCGGGGGAAGCGGGCGAGGTGCATGAAGAATCTCCTTTTATGAAGCTCCGCGCAATTTATCGATACCGCTCCGGCATTCCTAATGTGAAATTTGGCAGATAAAATGCAAAACTTGCATTTTAAGACGCGTAACGTCATTGTCCTACCATGCGACTGGAATGGATAGATGATATTCTCGCGGCTCTTGATAGCGGCTCACTAGCCCAAGCTGCGGAGCGGCGATTTGTGACGCAATCGGCCTTCACGCGGCGGGTGCGCATGATCGAGGAAAATATCGGCGCCACACTCTTCGATCGCCGCCGCAAGCCTGTTACGCTGATGCCGGGCGTTGTGGCGCTTGAGCCCGAATTGCGAGAGCTCAGCGCACGTTTGCGCCGCTTGTCGCAGGATTTGCGGCTGTCGGCAGGGCGGGCGGGCCGCCCTCTGACCTTCGTCTGCCAGCATGCCATCACCACGACCGTTTCCCCTCGCGTGGTCAGGCAACTGACCGCTACCGGGGAAACATCGGTACGTGTCCGATCCGGCAATCAAGACGAATGTCTGCTGCTCTTATTGGCGAACGAGGCGGACTTCGCGATCATGTACGAAGTTGCCGAAGACCGCACACAGGTGATTTCGCGGGCTTTCGAGGATGTCTTGCTCGAACGCGATCTGCTGATCCCTGTCTGTGCGCCTGCCATTCGCCCACTGACAGAAGGCTGCGAGCTTCCGGTCATAAGCTACCCTCCCGACGTGTTTCTGGGGCGGGTTTTCAACCGAAACATCGCACCGCGCCTGCCTGACAATGTCGAAGTTGTATCGCAGGCCGAAACCGCCCTTACACTTGCGGTGCTTGAATTTGCACTCAGCGAGATCGGCATCGCGTGGTTGCCGGAATCGCTCGTCGGTGCCGATCTGGCGCGTGGGCAACTCGTGCGGGTTGACGATGTGCTTCCGGCGCAGGAACTGGACGTCAGAATGATCCGGTTGTCGGAAGAGCCAAGCCAAAGAAGCGACGCGGTCTGGCACCACGTGATCGAAACCCTGAAACTGCCTGCCTGCTCAGAGCGCCTCCCAGACGCTGCGCCCGGTCTTGTCCAGCCGGTCGAGAGAGCAGAAAAGAGATAGCGTCAGTGTGGTCTGCCATTCCTCCGCGCCAACGGTGACCAGCGTGCCGCGCTTGATTTCGTCGGCCACCGCGAACTCGGGCAGCCAGGCGACTCCGCTTCCCGCCAGCGTCCGCCGTTTGATCGCCTCGGCCAACGCATCCATATATCGCAGCGCCAGCGGAGGCTCGCGATTGCCGATGGTCTGATCGACGACGGTGCCCAGAAAGCTGTTTGGATCGTAGCTCAGATAAGGGATGCAATCCACTTGCGGCGCTGACAGGTTCCAGCCGCCTTTCGCTGCGGCGCTCTTTTCAGCGACCGGCAGCAATCGTTCCGTGCCGATATCCTTACGCGCGAATTGCGTTTCGTCCATCACCGGAGCGACGTCATTATGCCGGTAATACAGCAGAAAGTCGCATGACCCGTCGGTCAGCAACTGGCAGCAGGTCCGCAGGTTGTCCGAGTAGATGCGTACCCGAAGCTCCGGGATCTGCTTTTCAAGCTCGGCAATCCGCCCCGACAGGTAGTTAACGGAAATCGTGTGCAGCACGGCAATGCGCTGAAAGGCGGTGCTGCCCCGTTCCTCGGCGCGGATAGCCTGACGCAGATCGGTCAGGTTCGACACGGTATCGCGCGCGACGGGAAGGAATTGCAGTCCGGCGTCGGTCAGTTGCACAGGATAGGTCGACCTCTTGACCAGGGGAACGCCGACCCAGTTCTCCAACGATTTGATGCGACGGCTGAAGGCAGGCTGCGTGATGTGCCGCTCCTCGGCCGCACGGGTGAAATTGAGTGTCCGACCAAGGCAGACGAAATCCTGAAGCCAGTTGATGTCCATGTTCGTTTCCCGGATTGGGCTTCAGAATACTCAACCCAACAAACCATGCAAGTTTCGCATGAATATATCGAAAGTATGAATTGGCGCCTGGCGAATGAGTCTGGCTATGCTTGACCTGAGGTCAAGAGCGGCCGGATGTGGGCCAGCTGTCCCGATCCTGCGACTGACCTAAACAAGGAGGCGGCACATGCCTGACGCGAAGGAGAAACCGTCAGTGCGGCGAGCCGGGAAATGGGAGTTGAGAATGAATCAATCTTGGAAATTGGGCGCATCGGCGTTGGCCATGGCTGTGGCTGCAGCCGCCGGTGCAGCCAATGCAGAGACGACTTTGCGCCTGTCCACCTATGTCAATGAATCCGACGTTCGCTATCAGGGGTTCCAGCACTTCGCCGGGCTGGTCGCCGAAAAGACCGGTGGCAGCGTCACGGTCGAAATCTTCCCTTCGTCCACGCTGCATGGCTGGTCCGAAGGCGTCGACGCGGTGCAGGGCGGTGTGTCCGATATAAGCTGGATCAATGCCGATAACCGGCTGCCCTGCTATGCTGTGACATCGCTCTTCCCGGCGAATGTCAGCCTTGAAAATCAGCCCGAACTGGACGCGGCATATGCCAATCTGATCCGCGAGGAAGCGGCTTCGGCTAACCTCGTGCCGCTGCTCAATTCCAACTATTCCTACGATCAGGAATGGTGGTTTGAGAAGCCGGTCGAGGATATCGGCCAGCTTGACGGCAAACTGGTCCGTTCCATCGGGCCGCTGGTCAGCCTGATGATCGAGACTTGGGGCGGAGAGCCTGTCTTCGTCGCGCCGAAAGAGGTATTCCAGTCCGCCGAACGCGGGGTCGTGGACGGTATAAACATGGGGGTTGCGACCTACTCTTCTTGGAAGCTGTGGGACGTGATGCCGCATATGGTCAACGCCAACCTCTTCTATGGCAACATCATCTACATGATGAACAAGAACAAATATGAGCTGCTTACCCCCGACGAGCGGACCGCTCTGACCGAAGCAGCTGCCGAGACCGAAGCGTGGCTTCAGCCGAAATACGAAGCCTGGGTGGACGAGCAGATCGATGCGGCCATCGAAGAAGGCGGCACACTGGAAACGCTGCCTGCCGAAAAGACCGCTGAGCTTATCGCCAGCGTCGGCGATGCCTGGAACGCCGAGGTTGACGCCACCTGCGGTGCCGAACTGGCCGGTGACATTCGCAGCCTGCTGGAAAGCCACGCGGCGAAATGACGGGATGTCGGGGCGACCTGCAACGTCGCCCCGCCGCTGTGTCCATATCAAATCGAGGTGGCAACGATGAAAGACGGTCTTGATCGTATCGTGGACAAGGCGGAAAGGTTGGTCGTATGGCTGGCCGGTGCCGGTGCGGTCGTCGTGCTGATCCAGATGGTCTGGATCTCCTACGGCGTGTTCGTCCGCTACGGGCTGGGCAAACCGGATCGGATGGTGACGGAAGCCACTGCGCTGCTGTTGTTTCCCGTCGCTTTCGCCGGGCTCGCATACGCGCTTCGCGAGGATGCCTATCCCAAGGTCACGATGGTCACCGAACATTTGGGTCCGAAACTTCAAAAGGGTCTGAACATTATCAATCTGGCGCTGATGCTGGGTGTCGGGCTGTTTTTTTCCTATGCCGGGGTAAGTGCCACAATTCGCGCGTGGAACTCGGGCGTGGCGTCCGAAATCCTACACTGGCCGCGATACCTGTTCTGGGCGCCGGGCGCGGTGGCGCTCGTCCTCTTCTCATTTTATGCCGTGCTGCGTCTGATCCAGGCGATCCGCGCTCCGGCGATATCGGAGGCTGACTGATGGAATGGTATGCCGTAGCCTTGGGCCTGTTCGGCCTGCTCATGTTCTTCATCATCATCGGCCTGCCCATCCCCTTCGCGCTCGCCGCCGCTTCGCTGCCGTTCCTCTGGCAGATCCAGGGGTTTGAGACATCCATCGTTTCGTCCGAATTGAAGCTATGGGGTGTTTGGATCGACTACATCCTGCTTGCCGTGCCTCTATTCGTCTTCCTGGGTGAACTCATAGGCAAGTCGAAAATCGGGCCGAACCTCTACCAATTCCTTCACCAAGGCGTGCGTATCAAAGGGTCGGCTGCCTACGGCTCCATCGCGGCCAGTGCAGGGTTCGGCGCGGTCTGCGGATCGTCGATGGTCGGTGCGCTGACCATCGGTGGCGTCGCCCTGCCCGAAATGCTGCGCCTGGGCTACGGCAAACGTCTGTCGAGCGGCGTTCTTGCCGCCGGCGGCACGCTTTCCGTGCTGATCCCGCCCAGCCTGATCCTGCTGTTCTACGGCATCGTCACCGATCAGAGCATTGGGGATCTTTTCATCGCGGGTGTCATACCCGGCATCATCCTGGTCAGCAGCTTCGTCGTCGTCGTGCTTATCTGGGGCACGTTGAAGCCGCAGGACATTCCCGGACGCGAGGATGCGGCAAAAATGCCCGTGCTGATGATCCTCAGCACGGTCGGGCCAATCGTTCTGATCGGCCTGGTCATCACGGTTGCCATCTATGCCGGCATTGCCACCCCGACCGAGGCCGCGGCGGTCGCGTCGTTGCTCACAGTTGTGCTTGCCTTCGGTGTCGGCGGTCTGACCTGGGAAGGCTTCAAGGGTGCGCTCTTCGCCACGATGCGCACGATGGGTTATCTGGGCTTGCTGCTCTCGGCTGGCGTGCTCTTCGGTTTCGTGCTGACCTACTTCCGGGTGCCGCAGCAGTTCACTGACCTGTTCCTCTCGCTGGAGCTGGCGCCGACAACCGTCCTGATGATCGTGGTCGTCTTCTACATCATCCTCGGCATGTTTCTTGAACCCGTGTCGATGACCTTCATCACCCTACCCACCATCTATCCACTGATGAGTGCGGCCGGCTTTGATCTGATCTGGTTCGGCGTCGTCTACACGATCACGATGGAGATCGCGGTGCTGACGCCGCCGGTGGGGCTGAACCTCTATGTGATCCAGGCGATCAGCCGCGAACAGGTGACAATCGGCGACGTGATCATGGGGTGCCTGCCCTTCATCGCCGCGATGGTGCTCTTGATCGTGATCCTCATCTTTGCACCCGACGTGGCGCTGTGGCTGCCAGAGCAGATGGGCTGATGGGTATGAAATCTCTTCCCCATCGCCGCGCCGGGCAGGGTTTTCCGCTTGTACTTGTTCACGGCTATCTGGGCGGGTCCGCGCAATGGGAAGCGGAAATCGCGCATTTCTGCGACCGCTTCGATGTCATCGCACCCGATCTGCCGGGGTTCGGGGATGCATCGGACCAGGCAGGATGCGACCGGATCGGAGATATGGCCGACAGAACCATCGGCCTTCTGGATGAGCTCGGCGTTGATGCCTTCATCCTGATGGGCCATTCCATGGGCGGCATGATCGCGCAGGAAATGGCGGCGAAGTCTGGGCCGCGGGTCAGCAGGCTGGTACTCTACGGCACCGGCCCGCTTGGATTGATGCCCGACCGTTTCGAGCCAATCGGCGTGTCACGTGAACGCCTGACCAGCGATGGCGTCGCCAAGACGATCGAGCGGATCGGGGCCACCTGGTTTCGCAAGGGCGATGCCTCGGCAGGCTTCCGTCTGATCGTAGAGATCGGAGCGAAGGCGAACCAGCAGGCGGCGCTGGCCGCGCTCGATGCAATGGCCGGATGGGACGGCCGGTCGGCGTTGAAGGCCCTCGAAATGCCGACACTGGTCGTCTGGGGTCACGAGGACCGATCCTATCGCTGGCCGCAGGTCGAGACGTTGTGGAAGAACCTGCCAAACGCAACGCTCTCCGTTATCCCGGGTGCGTCCCATGCCGCACACTTGGAAAAACCCCGGCTTTTTCAGGCAATTCTCGAAGATTTTCTGTCCGACTGAGAACTGCCCGAATGAAATTGCAAGGGCTTCATCGGGGACTGTTGCATTAACCGGCTCATTTGGACAGTTTCGGGTTTTTGAGGTCCAGCATGCCGCGTAAGTCGCCGTTCAAACACCATCGCTTTCCTCGTGACATTATCCTGTGCGCGGTGCGCTGGTATCTGCGTTATCCGCTGTCTTATCAGGATGTCGCGGGTCTTCTGGCAGAGCGCGGCATTGAGGTCGATCGATCGACGGTGTATCGCTGGGTCCAGAAATTCGCCCCAGAACTGACGAAGCGAACCGAGAGGCATCTGCGCCGTGCAAGCGTGGACTGGCATGTGGACGAGACCTACATCCGTGTCGGCGGCAAATGGCGTTATTTGTGGCGCGCGATCGATGCCAACGATCAGATGGTCGACTTGCGCCTGACCGCGCGGCGCGATGCAAAAGCGGCAAGAGCGTTTCTGAACAAGGCGATTGAGAGAGTCCGTTTGCACCGACCGGTCACCATCTGCACCGACAAGGCGCATACCTATCGACGTGTCATCCGCGAAATCAGTCATCGGTATGATCCGCATTTCGACAGCATACGGCATATCGATCGAAAGTGGCGAAACAATCTGATCGAGAGCGACCATGCCGTGATGAAACGACTGCCTGGCTACCGACAGAGCTTCCGGTCCCTGCGATCAGCCAAAGCGACTCTCAGCGGGATCGAAACTATAAGAACCATCAAACGCGGTCAAATCCATCACAAGCCACCGGGCGTCCAGGGCGAGATCGCATTCATCAGCCGACTGTTCGACGCCGCCGCGTAACCAACTGCGCTCACCAGGCATTCATTCGCCAACAGCGGATTAATGCAACAGTCCCA
>NZ_JBGFGP010000119.1:0-15205 GCF_041224545.1 Sedimentitalea sp. XS_ASV28
CCGTCGGCATGCCCGCCTCTTGCTCCTTGATCATCCCGATAATCTGCGCCTCGGTAAAACGGCTCTTTCGCATTCGTCTGCTCCTTCAAGGTTGGGCAGACTCTACATCATGATGAGGGATTTCGCGGGGGGCAGGTCAGGCGCTTGAGGCTGAGCTTGGCGCGTTGCTTGCCCAATTTTCCAATGACACGACGCCAGAGGGACATGCACGGATCGTCCGACACGGCCACTTGCCTGAGCGCGAGGTTATGACCGGGATCGGTCCTGTGCCCGTAAAAGTACCGCGCGTGCGGGATCGCGGGAAACAGGCTGAGAAAGTGCGGTTCACCTCGTCGATCCTGCCGCCCTATCTTCGCAAGGCGAAGTCCGTCGAGGAATTGCTGCCGTGGCTGTATCTCAAAGGTATCTCGACGGGTGATTTCCAAGAAGCCCTGGCCGCGCTGCTTGGCCCGACTGCTGCTGGCCTGTCATCCACGACAATCTCTCGGCTCAAAGCGGACTGGTGGGAGGATTATGAACGCTGGCAGAAACGCGACCTCAGCGCCCGGCGCATCGTTTATGTCTGGGCGGACGGCGTGTACTTCCAGCCAAGAATGGAGGAAAAGCAATGCGTTTTGGTGCTGATCGGCGCGGATGAGTGGGGCCGAAAGGAAATCCTCGGCCTCACAGACGGCTACCGCGAAAGCACCCAGAGCTGGCGTGAACTTCTGCTGGACCTTAAGCGGCGCGGTCTATCCCACGCGCCAGACTTGGCTGTCGGTGACGGTGCGCTTGGTTTCTGGGCGGCCCTGCGCGAGGTGTTTGGTTCCACCTGCGAACAGCGCTGCTGGTTCCACAAAACCGGCAACATCCTAAACGCCATGCCGAAATCCGTGCAGGCCAAAGCCAAGGGCCATCTGCACGACATCTGGCAGGCTGAAATGAAGGCCGAAGCCAATGCCGCCTTCGACTTCTTCGTCGAGACCTACGGCGTGAAGTATGACAAGGCGGTGGCCAAGCTGGTCAAGGACCGCGAGGTGCTGCTGGCCTTCTATGACTTCCCGGCGGAACACTGGAAGCACATCCGAACCACCAATCCCATTGAAAGCACTTTCGCCACCGTCCGCCACCGAACTGGCAAAACCAAAGGTTGCCTCAGTCGAAAAACCGGGCTGGCTATGGCGTTCAAGCTGATGATGTCTGCGCAGGGCAAGTGGCGAAAGCTTGATGGCTCAAACCGCATGCCCGAGATCATTCAGGGCATTGCATTCGTCGACGGGATAAAGCAACTTCAACCCGCCGCCTGATCAGGCCGTCACCAACTTTCGGGCATAGCTCACAATACTGCGCCAAACACGAATGTCCACTGCTGGTCGAGCGCCTTGCAGTTCGTACCTTGTCGACCAATGGCGGCTCTGGCCGAGGCGCACCATTTAGCCATTTAATTAACATAATAAACCTTATGCGACAAATATATGTAGCCGCAATGCAATAATGTCACCCATAAGCAATTCAGAAGTGTCACTCTCCTCGCAAAACGATGTGAGGATAAGTGGACATGGGATGGGTGATGATGAGCGATCGCGAGTTGAATCGTGTTGAGGTTTTGGCGCAGGTCGATGACCGACGATTGAGCGTCGACAACGCGGCGAACATTTTGGCTCTGACACGGCGGCAAGTCTTCCGGTTGTTGAAGCGCTATCGTCGGGGCGGCGCGTCGGCAATCCGCCACAAGTCTCGTGGTCGCGCACCGAACAATCAGTTTCATGCAGCCAAACGCGACTATGCTCTGACGGTGATCAAGCAACAGTATCCGGATTTCGGGCCGACGCTTGCGGCTGAGATGCTGGCTGAGCATCACGGGTTCAAGGTCTCACGCGAGACGGTGCGCAAGTGGATGGTGGAAGATGGGCTTTGGCTTTCGCGCAAACAGCGCCGGCAAATTCACCAACCGCGCCTGCGCCGGGAATGCTTCGGCGAGTTGATCCAGATTGACGGCTCGGATCACCGCTGGTTTGAGGATCGCGCCCCGCCCTGCACCCTGCTCGTTTTCATCGATGACGCGACCAGTGCCTTGATGGAGCTACGGTTCGTGAAGTCAGAAAGCACGTTCAGCTATTTCGAGGCGCTTGAGGGCTATTTGCACAAGCACGGTCGCCCTGTCGCGTTCTATTCCGACAAACACACCGTGTTTCGCGTGGCCAAGGAGGACGCCAAAGGCGGCGCACGGATCACTCAGTTCGGGCGGGCACTGAGCGAGCTGAACGTCGAGATTCTCTGTGCTAATTCGAGCCAGGCCAAAGGTCGCGTTGAACGGGCTAATCGCACGCTACAAGACCGCCTCGTCAAAGAGCTGCGGCTCGCAGGTATCTCAGACATGGAGGTTGGGAACGTTTATTTGCAAGGGTTCAAGGAGCGTCACAACGCCAGGTTCGCCAAAGCCCCAGCCAAGCCAGACAACCTGCACCGCTCGCTGAATATGGAGCCAGATCGGCTGGCGGATGTCCTGTGCTGGCGCGAGAACCGTTATGTCGGCAAGCAACTGACGTTCTCCTATGATCGTAAGCGGATCATGCTCGAAGAGAATGACGTCACCCGCGGTCTGGTCGGCAAATACGTGGACACCTATGCCTTCTTCGACGGGCGGTTCGAGGTGCGCTCAAAGGGCCGCTCCTTGCCCTACAAAATCTTCGACATGGATCAACGCGTGACCCACGCGGCAATCACCGAGAACAAACGCCTGAGCGCGGTCCTGGAACATATCAAGGAGATACAGGACGCCGCCCCTCCAAAGCCGAAGGTTCGGACAAACTCTGAGAAGATGGGCTATAAACCGAATGGGCGGCGTCCAGGCAGACCATCAGGCTCGCGGGCAAATAAGAAGATTGCGCACGCGGCGGAATAACCGCAAGCTGCGCGCATGACTGCCGATGACAACGTCGAAGTGATCTTCTCAGACCTGTGCGCCGATGTAGAGATCGACGGGCATTTTCTGACGGTCGAGATTTACAAAACAGACATCGACCCCAGCTGGATCCTGGAGGTCGTCAACGAGTTCGGAACCTCAACAGTATTCGACGACCCGTTCATCGCAGACGGCCTTGCCTGGCACCAGTTCGAGAAGACAGTGAAGGAAGAAGGCCTCGCCGCCTTCCTCACCAAGAAAGAGAAACGCCAGCTCTTCCACTGACCCCCGCAAGGCTTTTCAGCCCTGCGATGTTTGAGGTCTCCGGGCTGCTAAGCCTTGCTACCGTTCCGCTCTTTGGTGACATTCCTGCTTTGCAAAGCCAGTGACATTTCTACTTGGTTGCAACAATATATGTAGCTGGGAGCGCGCTACTTCCAACTGCGACTCTTGTTAGAAAACAACATGTTATCTGACAAGAGGAATCGGCATGGGAGCTATCTATAGCCAACTGAGTATCACAGAACGACGCAAAATAGAACGCTGGAGGCACGCTAAGGTCCCTGTCGACGAGATGGCACGTGTTCTGAAACGCTGTCGTTCGACCATTTTCCGAGAGCTGAAGCGCAATCATTTCTCTGATGAATGCATGCCAAAGTGCGATGGATATTACGGGGCTGCGGCGCAATTGATGGCGGCAGATCGACGTGCACGACAGCGCAAGCTGATCAAATATCCAGACCTCTGCAATCGGGTGGTTGAGCGCATTAAAAACGGTTGGACGCCTGAACAGATCGGTAATCGCATGATCCGTGAAGGTGCTAAGCCGAGGGTCTGCCAAGAGACGATCTACCGCTACATTTACTCCAAAGAAGGACAGCGCGAGGATCTGTGGTGGTATTTGCCCACGCATCGTGTCGCTCGCAGGCCACGTCGGACCAGACGCCGCAGAGAGCCCAAGTTCCACCGCGATGTCAGCATCCTGTTCCGCCCCGATGACGTGGCGCATCGCCGCCAGTTCGGTCATTGGGAGGCTGATCTGATGTTGTTCAAACAAAAGCTTGGCCAGTCAAATGTGACGTCTTTGGTCGAGCATGTCAGTCGGTTCACCGTGATTTTAAAGAACCCAAACAAGCGCACCAAGCCCGTCATGGGTAAGATCATAGATGCCATCCGCGACCTGCCCCTCACAGCGCGCAAATCTATCACCTTCGATCGCGGCACCGAGTTCGTCAGTTGGCCGCATCTGCAAGCTGAGATCGGGACGCAAACCTGGTTCTGCGATCCCTCCTCGCCTTGGCAGAAAGGCACTGTTGAAAACACCAATCGCAGGCTCAGAAGATGGCTACCGCGCAAGCGCGACATCCGGCGATGCACAGATCACGATATGAAGGTGATCTGCGATCGTCTCAACAATACGCCCCGCAAATGCCTCGGATGGAAGACACCCGCCGAAGTCTTCCGCGAAAAGATGATGGAAGAAATGCGATGAGCCCCCTACCCTGAGGCCAACAAGAGTCGCGGTTCAGGTATCGCTCACACCTCCTCAGAGTTTGTTGCCTTCGCTTTGTTAATCTACAGCTTCACAAGCTGGTGCCAACGTCTGCGACCTCGGAATTGGATATGTTGCCAACCGATGAGATCTTAAGAATTGAGACCAAACTCAATACCGCTGCAGGAACTCGTCGCTCAGCAAATTCAAGTCAACATTGACGCAAGATCATCGGCCTTTTGAAAATGACACCGGTCGCGATCAAAGCGGACAGTCGTTCTGATTGACAGGGCACCACGACAGTCAAGGTTGCACATGTGCGCCTGAGCCACAGCCGGATGCCATATGTCAGAACTTATCCGATGAACGTTTGAAGCGGATCCAGCATAGTCACTCGGGTTTCTCACGACTTGACAATTTTATGTAAAAGCTTGATATTATCGATCCCTTACATTTCTTTGCTGGGTTGGCTCCGGTGCTGTTCGCGCAGCACCGGAGCCTGTTGAGCTGCAGTTATAGCCCAACACCCACGGGAGGGTCATCTTTGCAACGAAGCGAACACGTTGAAACCCAAGGTATCATGCCTGAATCATAGCCATCGCTAGAACCAACCCTCCGACGACAGGCGCAAGAACTGGAATGACCGCGTAGCTCCAATCTGAGCTACCTTTTCCAGGGATTGGCAGCACAGCATGAGCCAGACGTGGCGGTAGATCTCTTGCCGGGTTAATGGCATACCCCGTTGTCCCCCCAAGAGATAAGCCGATGCCCCACACTAGGAAAGCAACAAGGAAGGGCACGACTCCTGCAGAAAAGCCCTCCTGACCAGAGAAGCCAGGAGACACAATTGCAGCAACACCGCCAACCAGCACAATGGTACCCATGACTTCGCAGACTGCGTTGTAGCGATAGTCTCTGATGGCTGGGCCTGTGCAGAAAACCGCAAGTTTTAGACCAGGATCCTCGGTCTTTCCAAAATGTGGCAAATAGTAGACCCACATCAAGACAGCGCCCAAAAACCCCCCAATCAATTGAGCCGCAATAAAGGGCACTACGTTTGACCAATCACCGCCCAGAACGGCAAAAGCGATCGTTACTGCGGGGTTAATCTGTGCAGCAGGACTACCAACCGCTTGCGCAACACAGATCCCCATAAAGACCGCAACTGCCCATCCTGTTGTGATAACCATCCAGCCTCCACCGCTGGATTTGGTATCTTTTAAAACAGCGCCTGCGACGACGCTGTTGCCGAGAAATACTAGGGTCATTGTCCCCAGCAGTTCTCCTAAAAATGCACCACTCATCTTATCCTCCTAATTTCGATAAACGCGAACTGGGTCCAGGTCATGAAGCATCAGAATTTTCCGAACGAAGGCGTATCGATTCAATTTGGACGATTACGCTTTCGTTCGGAGGTTTCGGGATCCAGACAGAACGGCGTCATCTCCCGAACGCATTCATTTCAGCTGCCTCTAGTAATTAGACCCGACCTCGTTCAACCGTTGTCCTTCAGCATCCGCGACTTTGATCGCTGCAATGACCATGTCGGGAGTTACGGCAAACGATGTGTTGTGGATGGTTTCACCATCCTCACAGGCACGATCTGCGACCACCTTAAGTTGCTCATCCGTAACCTTTTCGAGCCCAATTTCCTTAAGTGTCGTCGGAAGGCCAATAGCACGGCAGAATTCGTAGACTTCATCGATGAGACTGCGTGGCCGACCCGTCAGCCAAAGCTGTGAAAGAACCCCGATTGAAACCTTTTCACCATGATAATAGTGATGTGTTTCATCTAACATGGTCAGGCCGTTGTGGATTGCATGTGCTGCCGCTAGGCCGCCGCTTTCAAAGCCCAAACCACTCAGCAAAGTATTGGCCTCAATGACGTTATCCAGCGCCGGGACCACGACACCCTGACTGCATGCTGTACAAGCACTCACACCATCTTCCAGCAGCACATTGTAGCAGAGCTTTGCAAGCCCGTGCGCTGTCATTGGACCCGTGTTCCCAGTCATGTTCGAGGCCTGTGTGGGACGGCAGTCCTCAGCTTCAAAATAAGTAGCGAGCGCATCAGCAATACCGGCCTTGAAGAAGCGAACGGGTGCCTCCGCGATGATTTTGCTATCCACAAGTATAACGTTCGGGTTTCTTGGCAAAACCATGTAGCGATCGAACTCACCAGACGGCGTGTAAATCACCGATAGCGCACTCGTTGGCGCGTCCGTGGAAGCAAGCGTTGGAACGTTTATGACTGGTAAGCCTAGGTTATGAGCAACCGCTTTTGCGACATCGAGGCCCTTGCCGCCGCCTATACCTATGATCACTTTGGCGGATGACGCCTTTGCCTCATCTATATGAAGATTGATTTCTTCATCAGAGCATTCGCCACCGAACTTGGACAGAGTGTAAGATCCTGCACCTTTCAGCGTTGCTTCAATCCGAGATTTCAAATTTTCCATTGCGAACTCGTCCAAGATGGCGAGCCCCGAATCCCCAAGTTTTGCAGCTTCGCTCCCAAGATGGTCAAGCGCTCCCTCTCCCTGGACATAACGACCCGGAAAAATTGCAGTTTTAAGCATAGCTTTATCCTCCTTTAGCTATTTTTCGTCATCAAACATGCGCGTGGTGCTCCCAGTTGGGCTATGCAGTTAAAGAATACTGCATTGAGCTTCTGCGCAGCTTCATATTTCCCTCCTCGGTCTGGAGCGCCCATCAGACTTTCCTTGGCAGCACCTCCCATCACCTTGGCAACCGATGAACCAGGATAATGAACAGCAGCAGCTAAAAGCGGCTGGTGAGATGATGTAGTTCCAAGGAAACCCACCCACGGGCTTCGACGATGTACTAAGCTTTACAGTAGATTGAGATCAGTATGGTATTAGGAGACTAATACATTGCCACTTTATTGTAACTTACTGCAAATAAATACTAATCTAGTAGCGTTCCGAGGCACTTGTGACAATTAGATTTGAACTCCTACGGTCGACGAAATCTTCGTAAGCGCTGCGCCGCCCCCACACTTACCGCATAGCGCGTAATCTGCGATTCAGAGGCTTCTTTGATTTGTGGGGAGTTTCTCGATGGGAGCTACAAGCGAGTTTCTGGCAAGGGTGCCTCGTCGTGCGGACGGCAAGCAGAATTGTAACCACTTCGTTGAGACCGCAGCTTATGCGGCTTAACTGCCCGTTACGGATGCCAGCGGCACCCAATTCCAGGGCAGCAACTCATCCAGCCGGTTTATCTTGTGATCGTGGATACGGTCGAGGATGTCGGCGAGATAGGCCAGTGGGTCGAGACCATTCAGCTTGGCGGTTTCAATGACGGTCATTGCACGCGCGAGCGTTTCCGCACCGGGATCGGCGCCTGCAAATAACCAATTCTTACGTCCAATTCCAATCGGTCGCAGGGCGCGTTCAGCGGGGTTGTTATCGATGCCGGTGGCGCTGAGGCCAGGTGAACGCTGGTCGCTGAACTTCCTGTCGGACACGTTCGGGGCATCGCGCAGGTTCCGAATTCTGGCGGTGAACGATGATTGCTGCCGCGAGAACCTGTGCCTGATGGCCGACACCAGTATCTCAGGGGCTAGAGTCGCGCGGGGGCTGGATGCGCTTGTCCGGGTCTATGGCAGACCGGCCAGCATAGTCAGCGACAATGGGACCGAGTGCACCAGCTGGGCAATCCTGAAATGGGCGAACGACAACGGCGTCGATTGGCACTACATTGATCCGGGCAAGCCACAGCAGAACGCCTTCATCGAGTCGTTCAACGGCAGCTTGCGTGATGAGTTGCTGAACGAGGAGATGTTTGACAGCCTGGACGACGCCCGGCGAAAGCTGGCGCTCTGGCGATACGACTACAACAACGTCAGACCGCACTCATCGCTCCGCAACCAAACACCCGCAGAAGCGCGTCGGGCGCTTGAGCAATTTGAGGGCTCCGCGCCCGACGCGCTTGCCCAAAACGACGACGACGATTATGAAAACCAGACCCGCAGACTCTCGTTATGAATGACGGAGCCTCGGGGGGCAGGTCACTCATTTCCAACTAAACCTGCTCCAAAATCCACCACAGACGAAGGCATTGCCAACTGCCCTGGTTCCTTTCCGCTGTCGTCTAAAAGGCATCTTTTCTCTTGCGCAATTCCGCAAAAACCGCTTTTCGGTCTGCTCCTTCCATTCCAACAGATCTCTGAACGCTAGCTTCACCACAACGTAAAAAGGGGTTGGTCTCAAGTTCCAGCTTTAACAGCGATGGGATGGTTGGGCGTTTAGCGTTACGAGCCTGCCTTACATCTTCAAGTCTTCGCAGTAACATGGCGTTCTCGGGTTCTATGGTGACTGCAAATCTGCCATTCGACTGAGTGTACTCATGTCCCGAGTAAATCGACGTTTCCGGGGGAAGACTTGCTATCTTTTCCAAACTTTGGAGCATTTGAGTGGGTGAACCCTCAAATAGGCGGCCGCATCCAAGAGCCATCAAGCTATCGGCAGTAAAAACCGCACGAGCATCAGCCAAATAGTACGCAATATGCCCCAAGGTGTGACCTGAAACATCCATCACAGATACCGTCACATCACCGATTGACAACACATCTCCATCTTCAACAGCCAAGTCCAAATTGGGCAATCTAAACATGTCACTTTTTGCGCCCACTACTTTGGCCGGATACACATCAAGCAACTCAGACAATCCGTCGATATGGTCGCTGTGGTGATGAGTAATCAGGACATACGTCAGATCCCAATCTCGGCAACTTAGCTCTTCATAAATCGGCCCAAACTCCGGGATATCAATGAGAGCAGTTTCCCCTGTTGTGCTTTCATGCACCAAGAAAGCGTAGTTATCGGATAGACAGGGTATAGTTACGATCTCGACAGGCATAGAAGCTCTCTTTTTATAATGTTTTCGGATAGATAGGATAACATTCTGGCCGTGATTTTCCAATCGGGACTTACGGTTCACGGTGCCAGAATCGGGAAATTTGGCACAAATCCCATCGTTGCCTCTTTTCCCAAAAACAGTTGCATGGTTGAAGGCTCGGTTGCGGGAAGTCGAACTCGAAAAGCCGAACCTAGAAACCGCCGCTCGTTGTGAAAAAGGGGAGATTTCCAAGATCACCCAGTGGATTTTTCTTACGAAAAATTGTATAATCTCGAAGCTTAAAGAATTTGGCCCTACGTAGGAGAGAAACATGTGCAGGCTGTTTATAGGCGCCGACCCAAAGCTGTGGGATAGCGTGACCAAATCGTTCCGGATGGATGGCATGGTCACGAGTGTTCGCTTGGAGCACATGTTCTGGAATGTCCTGGAGGAAATTGCAGCCAGGGAAGACGTGAACGTTCCGCAATTGCTTCACCGCCTCTACAATGAATCCATCGATGAGGGGCATGACTTGGGGAATTTTACGTCCTTCCTCCGGGTGTGTTGCCTTCGCTTTTTCAACCTTCAGCTTCACAATCTGGTTCCTACATCTGCGACCTCGGAGTTGGATATGTTGCCAACAGATGAGATCTTAGAAATTGAGAACAAACTCAACGCCGCTGCAGGAATTCGCCGCTCAGCAAATTCAAGTCAACATTAACGCAAGATCATCGGCCTTTAGACAATGTACCGGTCGCGATCAAAGCGACTCAGGACAAAAAGAGGACTGCAACTTGATTGTTGCAGTCCTTGAGTTTCAGGGAGGTATTTTATCGTGTTGTGTTCAAGCAAATGTACTTCTTAACCCAAACATCTAGAGATCTTCCAAATACCGGATAAGATTGGTGACATCTTCGGGGGATTTGATCCCACCAAATGACATCTTTGTACCTGGGACAAAGGACTTTGGGTTTGCCAAAAAGGAAGCAAGGTTTTCTTGATCCCAACTAAAGTCCAATTCCGCAAATGGCTTCGAGAACCTAAAGTCAGCGACCGAACCTGCCGGCCGCTGGAATATTTGAAAAAGTGAAGGTCCTACTCGATGGGTGCCCTCTTCGACGCTGTGGCAAGCTTTGCACTTACGACTAAAAATCGTTTGCCCCGCATCGAAACTTTCATCAGCGTTTACCTGTGAAGCAATCCCAACAACTATAGGGATTACAAGAATGAACGAATTCGCTTTCATTGTGACCTCTCCGGGCTCTAGCTAGCGTGTCTTCTCTGCCACTCTTATGGTCGGCGGCATGAGTTTCCTTAGTTTTCAGGGGTGGTTTTGGAATAGTAGAGGGAGACATGAAATCCTACCTCCCTCCGATGAAAAGGGCCAGCCGCCCCAATCTGCTTTAGAGGTTCCCCTTCGCTAGCTCGCCTGCAATGTGATCCGCTTGGCGGATAGCCAGGGCAACAATGGTGAGCGTCGGATTTTCTGCAGCACCAGTCGTAAATTGCGAGCCGTCCGAGATATAAAGATTCTCGATGTCATGGGTTCGACCCCATTTATTGACAACACCGTCTTTTGCATCGGCAGACATGCGGTTTGTACCGAGGTTGTGGGTCGACGGATACGGAGGTGTTGGGAATGTGCGTGTCGCACCGACTGCCTCATAGACCGCTTGACCTTGTTTATATGCATGCTCGCGCATCGCAATATCATTCGGATGATCAGAGAAGTGCACATTCGCCACAGGCAAGCCCCACTGATCTTTTACATCAGTGTTAAGCGTTACGCGATTGCTTTCTTGGGGCATGTCTTCACCTACAATCCACATGCCAGCCATGTTTTCATAATGGTCCAAGGCGGTGGTAAACCCGCGGCCCCAAGCGCCTGGATTCAGAAAGGCAGCCATAAATGGCAAGCCCAACGCAAGGGTCTCAAGCTCGTAGCCACCAACAAACCCACGGCTCGGGTCATGACGTGCCTCGTCTTGAATGATCCCAGCCATAGTCGTGCCACGCCACATCTTCACAGGTTTATCGAATACGGCGTAAACCGACCCCGTCATATGCCGCATGTAGTTCTTTCCAACCATCCCAGAAGAGTTGGCGAGACCGTCCGAGAACATAGACGAAGCCGAGTTCAGTAGCAGGCGAGGGCTTTCGAAAGAGTTCCCTGCCACACAAACCACACGGGCTTTTTGTAGCTGCAGGTTCCCATCCTTGTCGAAGTATTCGACGCCGTTCACCTTGCCCTTTTTATCGTGAACGATACGAGCAACATGTGCATGCTCTCGCACTTCAAGATTGCCTGTTGCTTCACCACGCGGAATATCCGTGTAAGCAGCTGACCATTTTGCGCCCCACTTACAGCCCTGGAAACAGAAACCGGTTTGTTGGCACATTAGACGATCGTCGTTGTCATCGCTGTTAATCGCCATGCGCCCTGTATGGACGTTCTCATAGCCAAGTGCCTTCGCACCTGCCTCAAAGACTTTATAGTTATTATTGCCGGGCAGACCGTCGCGTCCGCCGGTCCGTGTCACACCAAGTTTGTTCTCCGCCTTGGTATAGTAAGGATCCATTTCCTCAGCATCGATCGGCCAGTCCAGGAGGTTAGCACCCTCAACTTCGCCGTAATTGGTCTTGGCCTTCCACTCGTGCTCTTGAAAGCGTAGCGACGCACCAGCCCAGTGTGTGGTGGTGCCACCCACAGCCTTAACGATCCAAGCGGGCAAGCCAGAAAAGTCTTTGGAAACACGCCAATCACCTGATGTTGTCCGCGGGTCAACCCATGCGAGCTGTCCAAAGCTTTCCCACTCATCGTTGACGTAATCGTCCGGCAGGTATCGTCCACCTGCTTCAAGAGCGACAACTTTTACACCCTTTTGGGCGAGTTCGTTGGAAAGAACGCCGCCACCGGCGCCGGTCCCAATGACGACAACTACGCTGTCGTCGTTCATGTCAAATTTTGAAGCCATGATACGTCTCCTTACAGCCAGTTAATGTCGTCGAAACCGCGGTGGAGATACCCACCCTTTGAGAAGCTTTCGCCCTCGTAGCCGAAGATCGGCCACACAGCTTTTTGGTTATAGAGACCGGTAACCAGGCCCCCACGAACCGTTTGGAAGAACGCATCATCCTCAAGCTGCTCAAGCAAAGCGACCCGGTTGTCCTCCCACTTAGTTTCCAGATAGCTAGCGGACCCAGCGCCCTTTGCCAGCTCATCAAGTTTCGCCACACCCTCAGCGACGAACTCTTTGCTGTCAGCGCTGTCATAACCTTTCACGGCGACCACGTAGTATTCGTCCCCTACCTGGTCGTGCGGATAGATATCTCGCGCCATCTGCAGGAGCGTCGCCATTTGGTGTTCCGTAATTTCCGAAACTTCGAGTGCCCAAGCCGCATTGGGGGCAGCAATGAAGCCAGCCCCCGACACGGCAATTGCACCAAGCGCCGCCGATTGTTGAAGAAGTGCACGTCGCGTTAGCGAACGCTTTTCCGGTGTTTTGGTCATAGTGATCCTCCCTATTTCACCGCTGCTTTGGCGACGCTCTATTGATACCTACCGTATCTTTGCATCACCTCGATCTGGTACCCATCCGGGTCCTGAACAAAGAAGAACCGCGCAAGCAACTCCCCTTCATGCTCGAAATCCACGATGTCCCTTGGCTGGTATCCAACTGCCTCAAAGCGAGCGTGCTCTGAATCCAGGTCTTCAACGACAAAGGCTATGTGCCCGTATCCATCCCCAAGGTCATATGGCTCTTGCCGTGACTTGTTGACCGTCAACTCCAACTCGATGCTGTTCTCCGAGTTGGAGAGGTAAATCAGAGTGAAGTCGTCAAAATCCAATCGGCCCGCGACCCTTAAACCGAATGCGTAGTCATAGAAGCTGATGGAACGCTCTTCATTTAGTACGCGCACCATCGAGTGTACCAGCTTAGCCAAGAAACCTCTTCCTTCCGTGTCGAGTGTTGGTTCAGCGACCATATGTCAACGAACCCTCGAGCGGGTATTACTGGCATAATACAGAGCAAGTTTTTCCAAAACCCTTCTCAAAATGACTATAATTCAACAAGTTAGGCGATAAAGCTGCGATGCAGATCTACGCGATGCCGTCAAGCACGAAGCTGATCCTTGAGCGAAATGGCGCACTGAGCCCTACGTGCTTCAAGATAAACCCTTAGGTCGTTGCAAGGCTCCACAGTTAATTCATGCAGTGTTTTTCATCGTTTTCGGTCGGCACAAATTTAATGGTTAGGCTAAGCCGCCTCCGGACTCTTATGGGTTATTGATTTTCAGCGTCAAATGGAAAAAAGCGCTTGTATTGGTATGCTAATACCTACCCTGACACACTTCCTGTTAGATACGTCGAACTCACAAACAGGAGGGGACTATGCAACTACTACACCCTTTGGCAATTTCAATCGGCATACTTGGCGCACTTGCCGCTTGGTTAACATTGGGACCGCTAGCGGATCTCGGATTACAGCTTTGGGCAATTTTCGTGGCTTGGGGGGCGTTCTATCACACTGGCGGGTCTGCGGGGGCTATCCAGAAAAACACAGGAGCACTGATCTTCGGCAGCGTCATTGCTTGGATTGTACTGATTGGTGTGACCACACTAGCTGGATCACTCGGTGTACCTGTCGCTGCGTTTATTTGCGTTGGACTCGGCGCTGCAGCAGTCGTGCTCGCCGCAAAAATTCCACTTTTCGCAACCATTCCAGCATCGGTTTACGGCTTCGCCTGTGTCGCCTCTTACGCAATGCAGAGTAACAAGTTGGGTAACCTCTATGATCTTTCGCTAGTTGACAATCCCTTACTGAATATTGTCGCTGCACTCTTGATCGGCACAATTTTAGGCTTCCTATCGGAAACAATTGGGGCCGCAATGGCTAAGTCTGAAGAGACCTCTGTAGCCTAATAAGAAAACTCACTAACACAGCGCACCGGTCTCCCTAAACTAGGCGGCCGGTGCATCGTGGAATTCCCGCAGGGTCACTAAATGCGCCAAAAAACTACACATAACCTTGGTTCAGCGATGGATCTCATTTCCTCTCTAGAAAGCATAGTCGGCAAACGTCATGTTTTGACTGGGGATAGGGCCACAAGAAGATTCCGAAAGGGCTTTCGCTCCGGAGAGGGCGATGCGCTCGCCGTCGTGCAGCCTGGCACCTTGTTGGAACAGTGGAAAGTCCTTCAAGCCTGCGTTGATGCGGACAAAATCGTAATCATGCAGGCAGCAAACACCGGCCTGACCGAAGGTTCCACTCCAAAAGGCACTTATGACCGCGATGTGGTTCTGATCAACACTCGTCGTATGGATCAACTGCAATTGATCAATGGCGGCGAACAGGTTCTATGCTTCCCAGGTGCTACCCTTTTTGCATTAGAGAAATTGCTCTCCCCGATGGGTCGGCAGCCTCATTCTGTAATTGGAAGCTCATGTATTGGTGCATCTGTTGTGGGAGGTGTCTGTAATAACTCAGGAGGCTCATTGGTAGAACGAGGACCGTCGTACACCGAACTCTCACTATTTGCGCGGATCACCCTTGAAGGTGAGTTAGAGTTAGTGAATCACCTTGGTATTAAGCTTGGTGAAACTCCGGAGGAGGTTTTGACTAACCTCGAGGCCGGTAGTTTTGGCCCAGAAGACGTAGAAAACGGCAACTTAAAAGCCTCGGACACAGATTACGCGAACCGTGTACGTAAAGTCGATGCCGACACTCCCGCCAGATTCAATGCCGACAAGCGCCGCCTCTTTGAGGCCGCAGGATGCGCAGGTAAGCTCGCTGTTTTTGCTGTTCGCCTGGACACATACAAAGGGAATGACCTGCCCCCCGCGAAATCCCTCATCATGATGTAGAGTCTGCCCAACCTTGAAGGAGCAGACGAATGCGAAAGAGCCGTTTTACCGAGGCGCAGATTATCGGGATGATCAAGGAGCAAGAGGCGGGCATGCCGACGGC
>NZ_JBGFGP010000120.1:0-3177 GCF_041224545.1 Sedimentitalea sp. XS_ASV28
TTATGATGCGGACCGTATTCGCAAAAACATGGATAAGCGCGACATCATCACCCAAATTCCAATGCGTAAGACCCGCAAGATGCGCGTGGGTGTAGATCACACGCTTTACCGGCTGCGAAACATGGTTGAGCGGTGCTTCAATAAACTCAAGAACGCCCGGCGCGTCGCAACCCGCTACGATAAGACGGCTGAAAGCTTCCTGGGCTTCATCGACATCGCGTCAATCCGACTTTGGATCCGTCATTTGTCAACATGACCTAGCGGTGTATACTTGCGCGATCGTAATGTGTTTGGCTTTGGCCGCTTGGGAACATTATTGCATGAAGCGACGCAAACGACTTAGCTAGAACGTGACATCAACGACGCGGTGTGGCGGAAAAGGCGTGGATCAATACTCCGCCCAGCCTCGCTCATAGCCGTTCCACTCTAAGCCCATTGCCGTCATCCGTTCATAGAGAGACCCGCCGTAGACGTAACGTGATGGTTCGGGTTGGCACTCTAGCTTGTCCACGATCTCGCCATTGCGTGTCACGGTGACCCAACCGAAATGCGTTACAGATGGGATGTCATCTGCAAATGGCTCAGATACGAACAAGCTTGGGACCTCGTAAGCGTAATCACCGTTGCGAAATGTGATCGAACCCGATGTCGGCGCGGGTGCATCCCATGGATGATAATCCACGGTCGCAATGGGTTCCGAAAGATATAGTTGTGGAGTCTCGTCAGGGACGCCATAGCTGTAGGTTACGGTGACATTGTTAAAACACACCCGTAAAACAGTATCTTTGCCCGCGATGTCACAAAACGTAAGCGGATCAAATCCAGGCGCACAGTCAGCGGTGGCATTACTGGCCCAAAATCCCAGCACAATACACGAATATCTTTTTACAACGCTGCAATGGGACCTCCTCCAGATCGGGCCAATTTAATACCAAGGTCTCGCAAAGCTTATGCCGCTCACACGTCTGTCCTGTCCAAACTCGATCAGGATACTCCATTCAGCAGTATCCTGATTTTCCATGCAGGCGTGGGATACGAATGTTTGCGATGTGGCAGCATATCCGTTTGGCACCCGCCCAAGAATACGGATCACTTCCCCACGAGTGAGACCCACCCGAAGGCCCGAGGGCATCTTCCAATCTGGCGATGTGCTGGACATTGCGATAACGACATCCTCGAAGATATCGAGAGCCATGCCAACGAGTGTCATTCGATCAATTTTTTCGCCACTGCTGGTGGGGTCTTCGACCGGCTCTGGTGATCCAAGCTTGCCGAGCTTGTCCAACGGATCGCCCATCGCGACACCATTCAGGCTAAACTCTGACGCCGGCAGGCAATCTTCCGCAGGGTTATATGGTTGGCTTTGCATCAAGCTGGGCGTGGCTGTCGGCTGAATAAGCTCAGATATCCATGTCTTGGAATCCCAGCTCCAAGTCAGACCGGCCGCCACTTTGGCGTCATAAATGCCGCCACCAAAACCGTAGCTCACAGTATCGGGGATGCACTCAAGACTTACTACCCGCTCGCCGCGCTGTGTCACCTCCACCCATCCAAAGCGCCTGATCGGTTGCGCCATCTCTTCATCCGAAAAGGGCCGATCAAATCCGCCGCCAACGTCATAGGCATAGTCACCGTTGTAAAAGGTGACACTTTCGCTGATCGCCTTGCCCAAACCAGACCATGGTTTAAAATCAACATGCTCAATGTTTTCTGACAGAAACAGTTCTGGCGTGCCGCCTGTGGGGCCGTAGCTGTAGGTTGCGACATGATCGTCGAAACAAACAAAGACTTCGGTGTTGCGCCCTTCAATCTGGCAGGATGTGAAGGCTTCTTGCCCCGCAGGGCAATCCGCCTGCGCCATGGTGCCGAGAAGGATGCCGTAACCGGCAAGGCAGACCCGTAATTTTTGACCCAAATCCCTGACCCCTTTGCCAAAATTCTTATTATGTTCACTTGATAACGACTTGCATGAATTAACGCTAAGGAAATGCCTATTCGTCAATCAAACCAAGACTAAGTGCGGCTTGCCGTATCGCATCGGTTGCCTGCCATGACGGGTTTGTCGCGCATATTGCCGATACCTCATAGTAAAAACCTGAGGACAGAATGGGCGTTGAGGGGAACTTTCCTTCAATGTGCGCCTCACTGATGTTGTTGTCGCGCACAAACCTCTTGATCAGAACAGCAAATGGCACAACGTCTTCGGGCGGCAATCCAAGGTCATCATGGAACGCACCCGTTCGCCTTTTGTAGGCGATCTCAGCGTCATGATAGGCATCAATGAGTTCATTATGCCGTTCGCTAAGCGCCTCGCAGGACAACTTCGCAAGCTCGTCGGCGGAGTAATGTTTGATCTTAGACGGGTCAGCCCAAATGAATGCCGCCCGCCCAACAGCAGAGGCACACAATATCAAAGCTGCGGCAACAAATAACTTCATGGTGCCAAATAAGGTCTATCAAGCTTGCTTGTCAAAGTATCTGAGGTTGCCCAGAAGTGGACGAGGTGCAAACGCAAGTCCGCCTCCAAGAAGCGGGGCCTGCGGGGGAGCAGTGGACAACGTTTTATTGACTGGTTGCTCATCCCCGCTCTTTTCAGATATCGTATTTCTGACCCACCACGGCACCCAATGTGGCTCAGTTGTCTGCAACCAAAGGCTAAGCACGATCCGTCACATAATCTCATTCCTGCTCTTCGGACTATTAGTGATTTTCGGGTATTTTTATTATGCCCAACACTACAAGTGGCGCGATTGCTTCAATGAAGCAGGCCGTTGTTTCGATCGGCAGTCTGGTGTGGTATATATGGAGCAATCGGGCATAGCTTGGATCATCCTTACATTGTTGACATTTGGGGCTTTCGTTTTTTGCCTGTGGTCATCCCGACCGCCAAAGTAAGAATAGGATGCAGCGCAACACTTCCTAGGCCGTGTTGACAAAAGGGATTCACAATGCACCGTAGGCGTGATTCAAGCTAGTATCTGCTATGGAGACCAGCTTGGCACGAGACTTGATGACGGACGAGGAGTGGACGTTTTCCGAACATTTCATCCTCGCTGCCCGCGGCCCGAATGGGCGCAAACCAACCAATCATCGCCTTGTTCTGGATGGGATTTTCTGGATCGCCCGAACAGGATCCCCGTGGCGTGAGCTGCCGGAGGAATTCGGAAAATGGTCAAG
>NZ_JBGFGP010000121.1:0-1420 GCF_041224545.1 Sedimentitalea sp. XS_ASV28
CGGGCAGCGAGGATGAAATGTTCGAAAAACGTCCACTCCTCGTCCGTCATCAAGTCTCGTGCCAAGCTGGTCTCCATAGCAGATACTAGCTTGAATCACGCCTACGGTGCATTGTGAATCCCTTTTGTCAACACGGCCTAAACGCCCACCACGGCACAGTTTGGAAGAATGTGACCCGCTATTCGTGGGTTGAGACGGAGGATTTAGACGCCGTACTGGGAAAGAAGCGAAACTGCCACGGTCGGGTCTGCTCTCCAGCCGATTTTGTCCAGCACGTAAGGGGGCGCAAAGCCGGGCTGGTTCGGAAGCATGAACAGACGTTCGGCATCCCACAAGGGACGCCAATTTCTGGTCTATACGCCAACATCTACCTGCGTACATTTGACCGAGAAATGATGGCATGGGTTGGACGCTACGGCGGGTCTTATCGCCGCTATTCGGACGATATTGCCGTCATTCTTCCCCTGGGCAGCAAAGTTGATCACGTTGTCTCGGTTGTAGAGAAAATGTTGGCCGATTTTGGACTTGCTATGTCGGTCGACAAAACCGACCACGCTCACTTCCAAGGTGGTCGTCTCATTTCTGCGAAGGCGATCCAGTATCTTGGTTTCACGTTTGACGGCAACAATGTGCTGATCCGACCATCATCCCTCGACGCGTACCGGCATAAAATGCGACGCGGCGTCCACGCAAAACTTGTCGCGGCAAAAGGCAAAGAGATTCCGTCGTTCAAGGTTTTCAAGCGTGAGGTACTCAGCCGCTATACCCACCTAGGAAAGCGCCGGAATTTCTTAAAATATGCCTACAAGGCGGCTGACGTGATGGGCAGCAAAGAAATCAGGCAGCAGGTGAAGCCACATATGACTTGGTTCAATCGGGCTTGGGAGAAAGAAGTCGCAAAGGTCTACGGAGGTCTTGTTGTCGGGTCCTGAGGCTGCATTGTTCGCCCTCGTCACTTAGTATGTGTACCGTTTGCTACCACTCGCTTTCTTGTCCTTGGAGACCGGCGCTGCAGCCGTGTGCTTTCCACTCTGGTTACTTTCTGCTGTCATCCTCCCGCCATTAACGTTTTACGGCGCTTCCTCACCGTGCCGCGATCAATGTTCATCTCCCTGGCGATCTGGACGTCGTTCTTGCCCGTCGAGAATGCGGCCATGAACTCTGCGTCAGTTACTTTGCGCAGGTAGTTTCCAGAAGGGATATCGAGGCCATGGGCCTCCAGCGCTTTTTGAATTGAACGCGCGCGTGCGACACGCCATGCTTGCGCATGAGTTCCGATACTAGGTCATGTTGACAAATGGCGGAGCCATAGGCGGATAGATGTGATGTCGATGAAGCCAAGGAAGCTCTCGGCGGTCTTGTCGTAGCGGGTGGCGACGCGCCGGGCGTTTTTGAGCTTGTTGAAGCAGCGCTCGACCAG
>NZ_JBGFGP010000127.1:0-25957 GCF_041224545.1 Sedimentitalea sp. XS_ASV28
GACGAACATGTGGGCGTGATCGCTCGACAGCACCCCGCGCAAGATGTCGACCTCGTTCTCGCGGCACACCTGCCGGCAGATGTCGCGCACCCGCAGCCGTAATGCCCGGGTCAGCACCTTTAACGGTATTTGGTCGACCAGACGATGTGGTAGCGGTGATAGAAAACGCAGTGTTTGCCGGTGTCATATTGCATGATCGTACGATTCTTTCACGCTGCAGCGGGTCCGACTGGAAGGCGGAAGGTTCGTTCCAGAGCGGGGATACTGAAACGCTCTAGAAGGCGATGACGATCTGCGAGACAAGCTCCGCCGTGTTGCTGACGTTGAACTTCTTCATCAGCTTCGCCCGATGAACCTCGACCGTGCGGTGTGAGATTCCCAGCCGGTCTCCAATCTGCTTGGAGGTCATCCCGTTGCCGATCATCGGCGCGATTTCTCGTTCTCGGGCGGTGAGTCTCACCGAACGGTAAGGCTTGTCGCCAATTTTCTCAAAGCTCCAGATCATTATCGAGAATGGATCTTCCGGCGACAGGGTAATGCCCTTGGCTCGAGCCCAGAAAATCTCGTTGTCATAGGTCTGCATGAACCGCTCGTCTTCGTAATAGGGGCTCTTGCCCCGCCGGAGCGTGTCCTCGCAGTGCTCGCCGATCCGCATGAAGTCGGCCGTGGAGGGGTAGAGCCGCTGAACCGAGCGGCCAACCAGATCGTCACGCCGGAAGCCGAACAGCCGTTCGAGCGACTTGTTGAGTTCGACGATCCGCCGGTAGCGCACCATCAGTTGCGCGACAGGTGATTCCTGAAACGCAATCTGGGCCGCCTTTTGCGGGGTCGATGTATCGATGAGGTTTACCATTGCACGGGTCTCTACGTAGCTACCCGTAGATTTCTACGTAGTTCCACGGATTTCGCAATGTCCCTCAAACGGTGATCCTGTCGTCAGGAGGAGACATCATGACAAGCACCATTTCCATCGTCGGATCCGGCCATACAAAGTTCGGCCGTCTTGATCAGAATCTCGAGCAGATGATTGTCGAAGCCGCGCGCGAGGCGATCGCCGAGGCCGCGATCGACCCAGCCGCGATCGACGCCGTTTTCCTCGGGCACTTCAACTCGGGCATGGTGTCGGATGGCTTTGCCTCGTCCCTGATCCATCAGGCTTTCCCCGAGCTGCGGTTCGTTCCCGCGATGCGGGCCGAGAATGCGTGCGCGTCCGGATCGGCCGCAATTCATGCCGGGATCAACGCGATCCAGTCCGGCAAGGCTCGCACGGTGCTGGTGGTCGGCGCCGAGAAGATGACGCATCGCACGACCGAAGACGTCACCACGGCTCTGGCGGGTGCCGGATACCAGAACGACGAGGCAGAGAAGGCCCTGAGCTTTCCGCAGGTGTTCGGTGTGGCGGCGCGGGCCTATACGGAGCGCTACCAGAATCCGCTCGACGCGATGGCAAAGATTTCGGTCAAGAATCACGGCAATGCCATGCTGAACCCGCTGGCGCACATGCACCGCGAATTCACCTTCGAGGAGGCGAGCCAGGTTTCCAACAAGAACCCCGAGATCGCACCGCCGCTGCGTCTGACCGACTGTTCTCTGGTGACGGACGGAGCTGCCGCCATCGTGCTAACGACCGAAGAAAACGCTGCCAATTTTCCACACTCGGCCCGGTTCCGATCTGCGGTGCAGGTGAGTGACTACCTGCCGATGTCGCGCCGGGACTTTCTGGCCTTTGAAGGTCCGGATCTCGCGTTTCGCAAGGCTTTCGACGAGGCCGGGGTCGATCTGGCGGACGTGAACTTTGCCGAGGTGCACGACTGCTTCACCATCGCCGAGCTGCTGACCTACGAAGCGATGGGTCTGACGGCAAAGGGACAGGGCCAGCGCGCGCTCGAGGACGGCACAGTCTATCGCGGTGGTGCTCTGCCGGTCAACCTGTCGGGCGGGTTAAAGGCCAAGGGGCACCCGGTCGGCGCTACGGGCGTATCAATGCACGCTCTCGCCTTCCGGCAGCTGACGGGACAGGCGGGCGATATCCAGGTGCCCGAAGCCAGCCTCGGACTGGTGTTCAACATGGGGGGCGCTGCGGTGGCCAACTATGTCTCGATCCTGGAAACCCAGAAGGCCTGACTGGAATGAATCTTGCGACCTGGCTGCATCAGACGAGCCTCGTGCGCCCGGAGGCCCCGGCTATCCGGTTCGGCAACCTTTTGCATGCCACATATGGCGACTTTGCCTTCCGCAGCTGGGCCATCGGCGCACATTTCGCGTCGCAATACGGGATTGGACGGGGCGACCGCGTCGCGCTTTTTGCGAAGAACTGTCCCGAGTATCTCGAGGTGCTGTACGGGGTTCTGTGGATCGGGGCGGTGATCGTCCCGATCAACAACAAGCTGCATCCGCGCGAGGCGAGCTGGATCGTCGCGAATGCGGAGGCCCGTCTGGTCGTTACCGAGACGGGAGACCTCTATCAGAACCACGGCGACATTCCAGATGGATGCCACGAGACCTCGATCCGCGCGGCGGACCTTTCCCAGCCGGTCACGGCAGCAAGCCGCGAGCACTATGTTCCGCCTGTCGAGGTAGCGGAAGACGATCTGGCCTGGTTGTTCTACACATCGGGCACCACCGGGCGGCCCAAGGGGGTGATGACCAGTCATCGCAACCTCCGCACGATGGCGACGAGTTACACGCTCGATGTCGATCCGGCGTTCGCGGGCGACCATTCGCTCTATGCCGCGCCCATGTCGCACGGGGCCGGGCTCTATAACTTCCAGTTCGTGCGGGCAGGCGCCTGTCATGTCATCCCACGCTCGAAAGGGTTTGATCCGGCCGAGATACAGGCACTGGGTGAGACGCTCGGCGATCTCGTGTTCTTCGCCGCGCCGACGATGGTCAAGCGACTGATCGCGCACGCGCACCAGACCGGCTATCGTGGCGAGGGGATCCGCACCATCATCTACGGCGGCGGACCGATGTACGTGGCCGACCTGGACGAGGCGCTGGACCTGTTCGGGCAGAAATTCGTGCACATCTACGGACAGGGCGAGAGCCCGATGACGATTACGGCGATGAACCGCGACGTCGTTCTTGGCGACGGGCTTCCCAACCGGGCCGGGCGGCGCGCCTCCGTCGGGATCGCGCAATCCTGCGTGGAAGTGCGTGTTGTCGACGCAGACATGCGCACAGTCGCCGCGGGAGAGGTGGGCGAGGTCGCCGTCAAGGGCGATACCGTGATGGCGGGCTACTGGCGCAACCCGGAGGCCACGGCCACGACAGTTGTTGATGGATGGCTGCGGACCGGCGACCTCGGACGCATGGATCAGGACGGGTTCCTGACCCTGACCGATCGCAGCAAGGACGTCATCATCTCGGGCGGGACGAACATATATCCCCGCGAGGTCGAAGAGGCGGTGCAGACCCATCCTTCAGTCTTCGAGGTGTCGGTGATCGGATGCCCGCACCCGGAATGGGGCGAGGAGGTCGTCGCCTTCGTGGTCTTCGCGGACGGCGCAACGGCGAGCACCGAGGAACTGGACGGCTGGTGCAAGTCGCAGATCGCATCCTTCAAGAAGCCCAAGCGGTATGTCGTGATGAACGACCTGCCGAAGAACAGTTACGGCAAGGTCCTGAAGACCAGCCTGAGAGAGCGCGCAGCGGTTGCCGAGGAGGAACTCTAGCGCGCGACACCCCCCTACACCATAATCGGAGGAGACATCATGGATCGTAGACAATTCCTGAAAACCGGCGCGGCCACCGCCGGAACCCTGTTCGCGGCAAGCGCACCGTCGATTCTGCGGGCCGCGACTTCGCTGAAGTTCGACAGCTATGTAACCGAAACCGCGGGGCCATCATGGACCGACCGCTGGTATCTGGACGAGCTTGAAAAACGCACCAACGGCGAAGTCACGATCCGCCGCTACTGGTCGGGATCGCTCAACAAGGTGGGCGAGCATCTCGCCGCCGCCCGCGATGGGACTTCGGAAATCACACTGATCTCGCCGGGCTACTACCAAGCCGAACTGCCGGTAACCCGTGGCCTCGAATGGTACTACCGGATGAACCGTGCCGACGCGCTGCAGAAGGTCTGCCGGGACGTGTACGAGCAGTTCGATCCACTGCGCGCGGAATGGGAGCAGCGCCACCGGTCGAAGGTTCTCTACTGGACCAACTGGAACTATGCGCCCCTGGTGATGCGGGAACCGATCACCTCGCTCGAGGATGTGAAAGGCAAACGGATCCGTGGCTACGGCGTCGCCACTGATGTGATCGAGGCGCTTGGCGGGACGGCCATTCCGATGGCAGCGGCCGAGGTCTATCCTGCGCTGGAACGCGGCATCCTCGATGGTGTGTACGGTTTCGATTTCGTGACGGCGGTGGCCTACAAGCTGCACGAGATCGCGCCGCATTTCTACGACATCGGCGATGGTCCGCACGCCCCTGCCGCGACGATCATGAACAAGCAGGTCTATGACGGCTTGCCCGACGATGTCCGTAAGGTTTCGGACGAGATTGTCCAGGAACTCTATGACGGCAAATTCGGCGAAATCTACGAGGATGCGCTGCGCCGCTATGTCGAGACGCTGACCTCGGAGGGCGGCACGCTCGGGACCGTTTCGGACGAGGACAAGCAGCGCGCCCGTGGGCTTGTGCAGCCCGCACAGGTCGACAAGTGGCTGGAGACCACCGCGCCGCAGGCGGGTATCGACGGCGTCCAGATGCAGACTCTGATCGAAGAGGCAATCGCCAAGTACGACCCCGAGGGCACCATGCAAACGCCCTACGAGATCAGCCAGGCGTCCTGAGGCAGGGCCAAAAAAGAAAGGGAGGAGCATCATGAATCTGATCCGCAGGTGTCTGAACCTGATTTCGAACCTTTGCGGTGCGGTTGCCGTGCTGTTCCTCGCTTTCCTGATGTTCGGCATCACCGTCGACGTTTTTGCACGTGTGGTCGGTGGCCGCTCCATATCGGGCATCTTCGAGATGTCGGAGCTCAGTCTCGTCATGATCGTCTTCATGGGGGCGATGTGGGCGCAACGCGACCGCGCTCACATCAGGGTCAACATCCTGTCGCAACGGATGAAGGGCCCGTCTCATCGGCTCGTCATGGGGCTGGCGTGGCTCTGCGGCGCGCTGGCTCTGGCGATGATCGCATGGCCGGCAACGCAGGAGGCCATCTACTCGGTCTCCATTCTCGAGTTCCGCTGGGGCTATACCCAGGTGCCGATCTGGTGGACCAAGGTCGGCGTGGCCCTGGGCTTGTGGCTGGCCGCCGTGCAGATGTGCTTCAGCGCGCTCGATGTCTTCGTGAATGACGAGATCGAGCAGCCGGCGGGCGACGCGCAGGCCGAAGTCTGATCGTCGCAAGGCGATGATCCAATAATTAGGGAAAACCATCATGGATGCGTCCATTGCGCCGCTGATCTCGGTCGCTCTTATCATTCTCCTCATGCTGTTCGGCGTGCCGGTCTTTGCAACGCTCGCACTGGCAGGTGCCGCCGGGATCATTCTTGTTGAAGATTTCGCCTTTCTCATGACCCGGCTGAAGTCGCTGCCCTATTCGACCACGGCGGTCTACACCCTCGTCATCATTCCTCTCTTCATCCTGATGGGCGCTTTCGCCCACCATGCCGAGATCGGTCGCAAGCTGTTCGGCGTGGCGAGCAAGTGGGTCGGTCACCTGCCGGGTGGGCTTGCGATGTCGTCGATCCTGACCAGCGCGGGCTTTGCCGCGACATCGGGGTCGTCAGTGGCCACCGCTGCCACTGTGGGGAGCGTGGCGCTGCCCGAAATGAAGAAGGCCGGATACGATCCGGCTCTGTCGTCGGGTGCCGTTGCCGCCGGTGGTGTTCTCGGGGTGCTGATTCCCCCGAGCGTCCTGCTGATCTTCTACGCCGCCCTGACCGAGACCTCGGCCGGCAAGATGCTGATCGCGGGCCTCGTGCCCGGCCTGCTTACCACGCTGATCTTCATGGGCGGAATCTATGTGATCGCCAGCCGCGGCTCGTCACGTGGCGCAGTGACAGAACGTGCCGGATGGGGCGAGGCCATCGCCGGGACGGGCCAGGCTTGGCAGGTACTGGTGCTGTTTCTGGTCGTCATGGGAGGGATCTACCTCGGGATCATGACCCCGACCGAAGCGGGCGCGCTCGGCGCCTTTGCCGCGTTCCTGATGCTGCTCGCGCACCCCGGCGCCCGGCGGAGCGGACTGTTCGGCAAGGTTGCCGAAAGTTTCCGCACCACCATCGACACCACCGTGATGATCCTATTCACGATGATCGGCGCCGGGATCTTCTCGTACTTCCTGACTCTGATCCAGCTGCCCAACCAGATCGCGCAGGCAGCGGTAGACTCGGGCCTGCCTCCACTTGTGGTGATCGCCTGCTTTCTCCTCGTGTTCGTGCCGCTCGGGATGTTCCTCGACGCCTTCTCGATGATGGTGATCGCGATCCCGATCATGTATCCGACAGTTCAGTCTCTGGGGTTCGATCCAATCTGGTTCGGGATTCTCACGGTGAAGATGTGCGAGATCGGGCTGATCACGCCGCCGGTCGGACTGAACTGCTATGTCATCGCAGGGATTGATCGCGAAACGCCGCTGTCGGTGGTGTTCCGCGGGGCGCTCTGGTTTGTCGTGATGGAGGTGGTGACGATCTCGATCCTGTTTTTCTTTCCTTCGGTCATAACATGGCTCCCCAATCTGATGGCGGCGGGGAACTAGGGCCCGTCAGACACAACGAACGAAAGGAGCTGGGAATGTTCAGCTTTCACGAAGGGGTCGCCCTGATCACCGGGGGCGGCTCAGGCATCGGGCAGGCAACGGCCATCATGCTGGCCAAGGCAGGCGTCACCGTCGCTGTCGCGGACATGAGCGCCGAGGGGCTTGCGCAGACGCTGGAGCAGGTCGCGCGCGCCGGAGGCACGGCCCAGGGTGTGCGGATGGACGTCAGCGACAAGGAGTCGGTCGAGGCGGCATTTACGAAGATAGAAGTCTCGCACGGGCCGGTGACCTCGCTGGTCAACAGCGCAGGCATCCTTCGGGTGGAGAGCTTCGAGGAATTTTCCGAGGAGAGCTTTGCCTCGGTGCTGAACATCAACGTGTCCGGCAGCTTTCTCTGCGCACAACGGGCAGCGGCCGGCATGAAGGCCGCCGGATTCGGGCGGATCGTGAACCTGTCGTCGGTTTCGGGGTATCGTGCAGGCGTCGGTCGAACCGCCTATGGAACCTCAAAGGCCGCCATCAAGGGCCTGACACGGCAGATGGCGCTGGAGCTTGGCCGGTATGGAATTACCGCCAATGCCGTCGCCCCCGGGGCGACCGTGACCGCAATGACAGAAGCGGCCTATGGCGAGGCCACCAAGGCCTCGCTCCTGCCAATGATCCCGAACGGCTACCTTGCGGTGCCCGAGGACATCGCCCCTGCGATCGTTTTCCTGCTCTCACGGGAAGCACGCTATGTGAATGGCCAGACGCTGCCCGTCGATGGTGGCTATCTCGCCTCCGGCATGCTCCAGACCGGCGAGTTGCGCCTCTGAACATTGCCCCCGGGAAAATCTGCCGGGGGCAATGCAGTTCTGTCCAGATCGCGTCGCGTACAGTCTCTATCGCGCGAGCTTGAGGATCTGCATCACGTCCTCGGGCTTTTCGATCTTGCGGGGATTGGTGCGGCCCCAGATGTCATCCATCGTGTATTCGGCGACCTTCTGCAGCCGATCCTCGGTCACGTTCACCGCAGCAAGCGAACGCGGCATCCCGAGGTTGGTGATGAAGGCGTCCACGAGATCTGCCGCAGGCGCATCGGGCGCGCCGAAGATCGCCGAGATCGGCTTCTGCCTGCTGGCATTCACGGAAGCGTTCCAGCGCAGCACGAAGGGCGACATGACGCAGGAGGTGTAGCCGTGCGGGACGTCGCACAAGCCACCCAGGACATGGCCGATGGCATGACTTGCGCCCATCGGCACACCGCTGATGATCGGGATCATGGACTGCCAGACGCCAATCTGGCAACGCATCCTGGCCTCAAGGTCGTCCGGATTGGCCTTGACGCGTGGCAGCCCCTCGACAAGCAGGCGCAACGCACTCTCGGCAAGCCCGTCACAGAAGGGGTTGGACTCGAAAGATTGCAGCGTCTCGATGGCATGATCGAGCCCGCGAACGCCGGTCGAGAACCACAGCCATTCCGGGGTGTGCCGCGTGAGCGCCGGGTCGAGGATCACGCTGACCGGGGCCATCAGACGACTGGAGTAACCCTGTTTGGCCTTTGTGACCGGGTCGGTCGCGCCTGAAAGCGGGTTGAACTCGCCCCCTGACAGCGTCGTCGGGACACAGATGGTGCGGATGGTCTGTGGCTTGAACTCTGGTAACACCATCACGCCCTTGGCATCGACGTGGATATGGAGCGGTTCCATGTCCTCGGCGGAGCGGACATCGTTCGCAAGGCAGATCGGGACGATCTTGGCGCAGTCTGTGACGGACCCGCCGCCCACCGAAACGATCAGGTCGGCATCAACCCTGCGCGCCTCCTCGGTTGCCGCGACAACATCGGTCCGGGGGGCATGCGGCTGTACGCCGGTGAAAGTGGTCGCGTGGCGCTCGCCAAGCGCGGCCACGATGGCCTGGATTTCGTCTGTCGCATCGGCCAGCGATCTGCTGGCAATCAGCATGACGCGCTTTGCGCCCATCAGTTCCGCCTCGGCAGCGATTGCCTGAGCGGCGGGCTGGCCAAAGATCACGCGTTCGGTCGCGGTCAACATGACGCTACCGGGTTTCGGATTAGTCACTTCATTCTCCTCCAATTGAAAGTTGCGCGGCGCAATACTTGCGCCGCGCTGTCATTCAGGCGGTGCGGTTGAACCGTTCGCCCTTCAATCTGATGCCTGCCGTCTCCCTGTCCCAGGTGTCGGGGGTAACGCCTTGAGCGCGCAGCTCGTGCTTGAGTACCTTTTCGCTCGGCGTTTTCGGCAGGTGGTCGAGCGTACGGATGTAGCGCGGCACCATGAAGTAGGCCATCCGTTCCTGCAGGAAGCCGAGCAGCCCGGCCGGGTCGATCTGCGAACCCGCTTTTGGCGCGACGCAAATCAGCACATCATCCTCGCCATGGATGCTCGGCACGGCGACGGCTGCCGCTTCAAAGACATCGGGATGGGTCAGGACCTCGGATTCCACCTCGAAGGAGGAAATGTTCTCGCCCCGGCGGCGGATCGAATCCTTCATTCGGTCGCAGAAGAAGAAATTGCCTTCCTCATCGCGGATGAAGGCATCGCCGGAGTGGAACCAACCATTGCGCCAGGCCTTGGCCGTCGCCTCGGGCATCCTGTGATAGCCGCTATTCATGGCCCAGGGCCGGTCCGTACGGATGATCATTTCACCCATCACGCCAACGGGCACTTCGCAGTCGTTCTCGTCGACCAGGCGAACCTCGACCCCGGGCCGTGGCTTGCCGCAGGTGCCGCGCCGGGTCGGGTTCGGTTCCGAGATGATCGGCGTCGAGACCTCTGTCATATTGAAAATGGTATAGACGTCGAGCCCGAACCGCTTGCTGAACGACTCGGTGTCAGAGGCGAGCGGCACCATCACCACGAGACGCAGCGGGTTGCCAGCGTCATCCTCGCCTGGCGGCTGCTTTTCGAGAAAGCTCGCCATCACCCCAAGCAGGAATGCCACCGTCGCCCCGGTGTTGCGCACCGATTTCCAGTAGGTCGACGTATCAAAACGGTCGACGAATGCGATGGAGGCACCGCGCGCCAGCATACAGAACATCGGGCCCATGCCGCCGATGTGGAACATCGGGGCATTGATCATGTAGCGGTCGTCGTCGGACACGAAAGTCCAGGTCTCGGGTCCGGCATTCGAAAACAGGTGCAGGTAGGACGTGAGGACGCCCTTCGACGGGCCGGTGGTACCGGAGGTGAAGATGATCGCCATCGGATGCCAGGGCTCGATCGTATGCTCCGGCGCAGCAAGCGTTCCGTGCTCGGGCAGCATCACGTCAGCATAATGTGAGTGTGGCAGAACAGCGGACTCGACCCTGCCGCCGGTGATCAACACATGTTCCAGCGCATGCAGATTGCACCCTTCAAGGCGCGGCGCGAGGCTGGCATCCACGATCGCGAGGCGCGCGTCCGACACATCTATGACATGCTCAAGCAGGCTGCCCTTGTAGGCGGTGTTGATCGGAACATAAACCGCACCGAGATAGTTGATGGCAAAGAATATACGGATCTGTTCCCGGCAATTCGGCATCCAGACGAGTACGTGATCGCCCTGGCGCACGCCCTGCTGCTGCAGGCCGAGCGCCGTCTGCACGACCATCTCGCGGAATTGCGCATAGTTCCACTCTTCGCCGGTGTCGTCGAATTTGGCAAAGACCTTCGCGGGGCGCTCCTGCGCCCAACGATCGATGAGATAGCGGGTCACGACCTTGTCACGTTCGGGCACACGCGGGTCCGTCGTTGGCGCCGAGAGGGCGCTTTCGGTCACGTCAATCATGGTTCTCCCTCCTGGCGCGGTTCAAGTGCTCTGGCTCCTGCTGTTTTCGATCTTCCCGGCCGCATCCTCTAGAATGTAATCTGACAGGTCCGACTGGCGTGTCATCCGCCAATAGTCGTCATGCCGCCACGGCGTAAGCGCCACGACGCGCCCCTTGGCGTTCCGGTACCAATTGTCCATGCCCTTGTGGGTCCAGACCATCTTGTCGTGGGCGGCATCAACCTTGGCGTTGTACGCCTCGTAGGGCTCGCGGCGGACCTCGATCGTCCGCGCGCCCTGCGCAAAGGCGCGGGTCAGCAGGTCCATCACGTAATGGATCTGAGATTCTACAGGGGTGATGACGCTCCCTCCGTGGCCCAGCCCGGTATTGGGCCCGAGCAGCGTGAAGAAGTTGGGAAAGCCCGGGACCATCGACCCAAGATAGGCCCGGGCATCATCCGGGCCCCATTCGTCGCGCAACCGCGTGCCACCCCGTCCGACAACCTCGTAGGACGCGAGCATCTCAGTGGTGTGAAAGCCGGTGCCGAGGATCAGGATGTCGGCCTCATACTCGCTGCCGTCTGCGGCCACGAGGGTGTTGCCGCGCACCTCCTTGAGGTGATGGGGAACGAGGGTGACATCGTCGCGCGCGACCGTGCGGAACCATCCGTTGTCGAGCAGCATCCGCTTGCCGAACGGCGGGTAGTCGGGGAGTACGTGGTCGAGCAAATCCTGACGGTCGCCCAGCTCCTCACGCACATAGTTGGTAAAGTGCCGGCGATGGCTGTCGTTGGTGCTGTTGATCGCGGTCGCCGGCTCGGGCCAGTCCGGATCGACCTGAAGCGACGCGTGGACACGGTCGTTGAAGGTCCAGGCGAGGCGCTGGCGATACCATTTCTGGTAGAGCGGCACCTCTCGGATCAGCCAGCGGATCGGATCGGGCACCGGGGCCTTGAACTTGGGGAAGGGCGCGGCCCACTGCTTGGAACGGGCGAAAACCGTGAGATGTGACACCTGGTCGGCGATGGCCGGGACGACCTGCATGGCCGACGCTCCGTTGCCGACGACCGCAACCCGCTTGCCGGTGAGGTCGAGGCCGTCGGGCCATTGCGCCGTATGGCAGACCACACCCCGGAAGCTGTCGAGGCCCGGGATGTCGGGAATCTTCGGGATGTTCAGCACGCCGACGGCAGAAAACACAGCCCCGACGCGGCGGGTTCTCTTGGTTCCGTCAGGGCCGGTCGTCTCCACCACCCACTCGCCGGTTTCCTCGTCGAACTCGGCGCGGTCCGCGCTGGTGTTGAACTCGACCACGCCGTCGAGGCCATAGGTGCGGGCAACGGAGCGGAAGTAATCGAGCAATTCGTCCTGCAGGGCGAAGTAATGCGACCAGTCGTACTGCGCGAAACTGTAGGAATAGAGATGGTTCGGGGTGTCAACCCCTGCACCGGGGTAGCGGTTTTCCCGCCAGGTGCCGCCGAAGTCGCCCTCCTTCTCGATGATCTCGAAGGGAATTCCGGCCGCTTTCAGGCGGATGGCCGCGCCGATGCCTGACATGCCCGCGCCGATGATGAGGACACGGAAGCCCTCTGGTGCATCTACCGGGTGTTGCTCGAATGAGGCTTCCGAAAGCTCGACAGCGACGATCTCGCCGTACTCCGGCGTGACCTGCTCGGCCATCGAAACCGTTAGCATTTCAGCCGCAGCCTCCGCGGTAGGATGGGTAATGGTGACCTTTCCATCACATTTCCAGCGGCGGATCGCAGCGAGAGCGGCCGCCCGAATCTCGGACTGGGTCTCAGCGGGCAGGCCCCCTGAATCATTGTCGTCGAGGCCACGGCCACGACGGGGGCGATAGGGGTCGCGGAGCCAGCGCGACTCGCCGGTGAGTTGGTGCAAGACCAGCAGGAGCGTTGGGATGTTGGCCATTTCGATGGCCTCGCCGAGGCGGTTTTCCCATTCCTGTTCAATGATTTGGTTGTCCGGCAAGTTCATTGTTCGCCTCATTTTCCCTGCGTCACCCGCGGCGACAGGGCCGCGTATTCTAGTCAGGAAGCTGCATCGCATCTTGACATAAGTCAACTAGTTAGAACAAATGACTTAACAATTCGACTTATTGTAGTGGCGAGAGGAGGTGCTGGGATGAACATGCTGTCGATAGAGAGCCCGCATGGCGTTCCGGTCGCTGGATACGCCCGCGAAGATCTGATCCCGGTTGCCGAGACTTTCCTTCAGAACTTCGATACCCACGGAGAGCTTGGTGCGTCCCTGTGCATCCGCCTCGGCAGCGAGACGGTCCTCGATCTCTGGGGCGGACATGTCGCGGCGGGCGGCGCCCTCTGGGCCGAGAACACCATTTCGGTCGTGTTCTCCTGCACCAAACCCGCCACGGCACTCTGCCTGCACCAACTGGCCGCGCGTGGCGCGCTGTCACTTGATGATCGCGTCGCAGATCATTGGCCCGAATACGCACAGGCCGGGAAGGCCGGCACCACACTGCGGATGCTGCTCGACCATTCCGCCGGCCAGCCTGCGCTGCGCACGCCGATGAAGGCCGACTGCATGATCGACCACGACTACATCTGCGATCATCTGGCAAGGGAAGAACCCTTCTGGGAACCCGGCACCCGGTCTGGCTATCACCCGCTCACCTTCGGCTTCCTGATCGGCGAGGTGGTGCGGCGCGTTACCGGACGGAGTCTGGGGCGATACTTCCGCGACGAGATCGCGGAACCGCTCGGCCTCGACTTCTCCATCGGCCTGCCGGCAGACGACGAACCGCGTGTCTCGCCGATCGAGCTGTTTCGCCCTGCCAAGGATGCACAGACCACGCCCTTTCTCCTCGCGGTGCGGGAGAAGGGCAGCATCCCGAACCTCTTTGTCTTCAACAGCGGAGACTGGAGCATCCGGGGCGTGAATACACCGGAGGGCCGCGCTGCGGAGATCGGTGCGGCAAGCGGGGTCACCAACGCACGCGGACTCGCCGGGCTCTTTGGCGCCCTCGTCGATGGCGGCGAACGGATCGGACTGGATCCGCACACCGTCGCGGGCTTTGGCCGTGCGAGCACGGCCACACATATGGATGCGACGTTCCTCGCGCCGTCGCGGTTTGGCCCCGGCTTCATGCTGGGCATGGCGCGCCGGCCGACGCCCTCGGGTGACGAAAGCCTCGTGATCGGAGCACGCGCCTTCGGCCACGTCGGCATGGGAGGCTCGCTGGGTCTTGCCGACCCGGATGCGGGCTTCGCCCTTGGCTACACGATGAACCGGCTTGGCGGCGGGCTTTTGCTGAACGCTCGCGGCCAATCGCTGGTGGATGCAACCTATCGCTGCCTGGGCTATCGCAGCGACCGTGGCGGGTACTGGACCCGCTGAGGAGCCGGATCGGCAGGAAATGCCCAATCTTTCAGGGAGGACTGAAGAATGAAGATCGAGAAGATTATTGCCATGACAGCAGTTACCGCCAGTCTCGCCGCGTGGGCGAACGTGGCAGGCGCCCGCGAGCTGAGCTTTGCCATCGGCCACCCGCCGGTGTCGAACCTCGTGAAGAGTGCCGAGGAGGCGGCAATCGGGTTCAATGAAGCGACCGGAGGCGAGATGACGCTGAAAGTCTATCCGCTGACGCTGCTTTCCATGGCCGAAACATCCGGCGGCCTGCGCGAGGGACTTGCCGATGTAGGCACCGTGATGACACCCTATTTCCCGAACGAGTTTCCGCACACGAACCTCATCGTGGAATCCTCGATGGCGCTGAATGGTTTTGGCGAGGACGTCGCGGATCTTCAGGCAGGGGCTTTTGCCGCCGCGGTCACCGAGTTCCTGATGACCAAATGTCCGGAGTGCGTGCAGGAGTTCGCCGCGCAGAACCAGGTGTTCACCGGCGGATCGGGGACACCTCCCTACGTGCTGAACTGCACCAAGCCGATCTCGACGATGGACGAACTGAAGGGGGCGCGGCTGCGCATTGGCGGTGCCAACTGGGCGCGCTGGTCCGAGGCGATCGGGGCGATTCCAGTCACGATGTCGGGCAACGAGATGCTGGAAGCCCTGAGCCAGGGCGTTCTGGACTGCATCATCCTCTCGACCGCCGATGTCTACAATTTCGGGATGGGTGGTGCCGTCACCCATATCACCAAGGGTGCACCGGGTGGTGCCTATTTCGCGTCGGTCTCGAACATCAACCAGGACAGCTGGAACGAACTGAGCGAGGAGCAGCGCAGCCAGTTCCTGAAGGCGATGGCCAAGGCCTCGTCGCTTGCCTCCTGGCGCTATCAGTCCGGGTCGGTGGAGCTTGAGGCAAAGGCCAAGCAGGATGGCGTCACGTTTCTGGAGGCAACGGATGAAGTGAAGGCGACGACGCTGGAGTTCGTCAAGAGCGACCGGGCGTTCATGATCGACTATTTCGCCAAGGAGTACGGCGTCGAGCGCGGAGAGGAAATGCTGACCGAGTTCGAGGCGCTGCTGACCAAGTGGGTCGACCTGATGCGCGAAGCCGACAGCGCCGAACAGTATGAAGCCCTGTTCTGGAACGAGGTCTATTCCAATATCGATGTGAGCCAATACGGCGTGCGCTGAACCATACCGCGACGCGGTCCGGGGCGCCTTCGCGGTCCGGGCCAGTCGTCACGGAGGATCTATCCGATGCAAACTCTTGCCCGTCTCCTTTCGCTCGCCGCCAGCGGCACTTCGGTTCTCGCCGGACTCGCCGTGGCGCTGATGATGGTCCAGGTCACGCTGGACGTGTTCATGCGCCATGTCTTTGGACAGCCCCTGATGGGAACGCTGACCATTGTGAGCTATTACTACATGGTCATCGCGGCCTTCGTCCCGCTGGCTCTCGCCGAACAGCGCAACGCCCACATCTCGGTGGAATTCGTGACCGAACGGTTCCCTGAGCAGGTGCAACACCATCTGGCGGGCATCATGCTGCTGCCGGCGGCGGCCGTGGCGGCACTGCTGACCTGGCGGACGTGGGAGGCGGCGTGGCGCGCGGTTTCCATCGGAGCGTCGCAAACCAATGGCTCCTCCAAGATCATCGTCTGGCCCGCGACATTCGCGCTGCCCCTTGGTGCCGGACTGATGACACTGATCATCCTGCTCCGCTTCGCCTTCTACGTCACCGGACGCAAGCCAGAGGAAGACAACACATGACCGGGATCGAACTCGGGATCGCAGCGCTCGTCCTCCTGATCGTGCTGATCGCGCTGCGTATGCCAATCGGCCTCGCCTTGCTGGGCGTCTCCTTCATCGGCCTCTGGATGCTGACCAGCTGGAAGGTAGCATGGGGTTCGCTGGGGTTGATCCCCTACAACTTCGCGGCGAACTGGGTGCTTTCGTCTGTGCCGATGTTCCTGCTCCTCGGCTATATTTCCTACCATACCAAGCTGACCGAAGGGCTGTTCCGCGCGGCGCGGGCGTGGCTGTCGGTGCTGCCGGGCGGACTGGCCATTGCAGCCATCCTGGGGAGTGCCGGTTTCGCCGCAGTGTCGGGCTCGTCGGTGGCCTGCTCCGCCACCATGGGCCGGATTGCAATTCCGGAGATGATGAAATCGGGCTACAACGCCCAGCTGGCCACCGGCACGGTGGCCGTCGCGGGCACCATCGGCGCGCTGATCCCGCCCTCCGTCATCATGATCCTCTATGGCATAGTCGCGCAGGTCGAGATCGCGAAGCTGTTCCTCGGAGGGGTCGCGGCCGGGCTCCTGACGGCGCTTGGCTACATCGTCGTCGTTCTCATCCGGGTCAAACTGCACCCGGCACTGGCCCCCTCGACCGATGAACGGGCGTCCTGGTCCGAGCGGATGTCATCGCTGAAGGACACCTGGCCGGTTCTTCTGATCATGATCGGCATCTTCACCGGCCTTTTCGGCGGCGTCTTCACACCGACCGAGGCCGGGGCGGTGGGAGCGTCCCTGGCCACGCTGGTCGCGATCCTCAAGGGAACCTTCACCCCGCGGCGGTTCATCGCCGCGATCCAGGAAACCGTGCTGACGACCGGAGCGCTGATTGTCATCGCGGTGGGTGCGAGCCTCTTGACCCGCTTCCTGGCCCTGTCCGGCACCGGAGATTTCCTCAGTTCGACGATCCTTGGCAGCGGCGCGTCCCCGGCTGCCATCATGATCGGAGTGATTATCATCTATCTGCTTCTCGGCATGTTCCTTGAGCCGATCGGGGCCATGCTTCTGACCCTGCCGATCCTGCTGCCTGTTGTGGGCGGTTCGGGGTTCGACCTGTTGTGGTTCGGGATCATCATGACAAAACTGCTCGAGATCGGGATGATCACCCCGCCCATCGGCATGAACGTGTTCGTCATCAAGGGCGTCGTGGGAAGCCTGGTGTCGACCGGTGCAATCTTCAGGGGGATCTGGTGGTTTCTGATCATGGACCTTGCCCTGCTTGTCCTGCTAGTCCTAGTACCTGACTTGGTATTGTATCTGCCCAGGGTCCTCGGATGATGCGGCCAGTGTGCCTTGCTGGAACCTTGTGTCAGAAAGATAAACGTGCACATGACAAACCAGAAGAGACCGATGGCTGACGGACAAGAGGAATCGTCCTCGCAGAAGATCAAGGATGCAGCGCTCCGGCTGTTTTCATCGCGGGGGATCGACGCGGTGACAGTGCGTGAAATCGTTTCGGAGGCCGGAGCGCGCAACAATGCGTCTTTGCACTATTACTTCGGCTCAAAGGACAGGCTGATCGACGAACTGATCCTGGATTGCGCCCACCTCAGCGACACCGCCCGCATTGCACGCCTGGACGAACTCGAAGCCCAGGGCGGACCGCGAAGCGTCGCGGATGTGGTGCGCCTGATCATCGAAGTCGAAACGACTCCGCGCGAGATTCTCGGAGGCAGCGCGGCGGTGTCCGGATCGGGACACATGCGCTTCGTCATGGGGCTGAAGATCAACCACCGTAAGGCCTTCATGCAGGCGATGGCGGGCCATCGCACGTCAGGCTATATGCGCTGTATCGAGCATATCTACCGGATGATGCCCGATACGGCGAAATCGGTGCTGAACCAGAGGCTGATCTTCATGGACCTTTTCATTGGCGCATCGCTTGCGGCAAGAGAGGCCGCTTTCGAGGTGGACACGACAGGCGGGAAACTCTGGGGGAGTGCCGACGCGGTCGAGAACCTTATCGCCTCCACCTGCGCACTCCTTACCGTGCCGCAGCAATGACCTTGCTCCGTCAGGCAAGGCAGTCGCGTTGAATGGCTTGTCAGAAGACGCCGGCCTGTTCCTCCCGAGCGCTATTCGTGCAAAACGGTCTTTCGACGTACGTTTACGTAGCACCAATGAAACACATATCAGTACCGCCCTACCCGCCTCAATCTGAAGATCGCTGAGAAATTCCCCCGCTACTGCCAGGCGCAAATGCCGAGCGTGGCACCGTTCGTGATTGCCCTCTCTGCATCTGCTTCGGACAGGAGCTGTGCTGCGCCACCCTGACAAACGATGATCTTGTCGCCCATTCCGGCCAAGTCTATCAGGATCTGGTCCCAATGACGGTATTGGACATCATGCCCACCGTCGGGGTAGTCGCGACGCGCGGCAACGTTCTGGTAGATGGACTGCCAGTGATCGGCGTGTTCTGGCGTGACCTGCGTATCCTTACCGCCCTGGTAGATGTAGACGGGCGCGACGACCTGAGAGACGTCGGCCAGTTCCAGCGTGCAATACCGCATGAACTCGGCCACCTCGGCGTTGCCGCTGCCCTTCTGACCCGCGATGCCAAAGGTGCGGGCGCCATCATCCGCAGCCGCGGTGCCGAAACCGGGAATTGCATGGGTCGGGCTGTCTTCGGGGAACGCCCACCACTGCAGCGGGTGCGCGGCATAATTGTCGAATATCTCCTGCATCTTCTCCTCACCTGCGGCACAGAGCTGCGAGTTACCCAGCAGCGCCCCTGCGGCAGCCAGGTGGATCGAGCGGATCCGGTCGGGATTTTGCGCTGCAAAGGCCGCGCTATAAGGCCCGCCACCGGAAATGGCGACGATCGAAACTTCGCCGATGCCCAGTTGATCCAGCACCGCGGCGGCATCGGCCGCATAGTCGTCGAACGTCCAGTTTTCGGCCGGATCCGACTGGCCGAATCCCGCGCGCCCGACTGAAACCAGCCGGAGGTTCAGCGACTCGCGCATGCCACGCAGGAAATCGGTCAATCTGGTCACGGCAGCGCTTGTGCCGGTTCCACCGACGAAAAGGACTGCCTGCCCGTCTTCTGGGCCGGTATCAACAAAGGCGATGGTGCGGCCATCGGACCCGGTCAGTGTTTGCACCGTCGGCCCCATATAGTCGAACGTTTCGGGGAGTTGCACGTCGGTGTAAGCAGCCCCGGGCAATCCGAATGACAGCAATGTCGCAGCAAGCAGGTTTCTCATGGTGTATCCTCTCCGTTGTTGGTCGTGACAGGAGCCGGCGCCCTGCACGATCGGTTTTCCCTTTTGCCTCACCGGCCGACGAAGACGGGCCTTCGCTTTTCGATGAAGGCGCGCAGGCCCTCACGGAAATCCTCAGAAGTCAGAGTTTGCTGGCGAAACGCCTCGCCCATGTGCAACAACTCCGCCCTGGGCGTCGTTCTGGCCGCCCGTAGCAACTGCTTATGCGCCTGCAACGCCATAGGCGCTTGGCCAACCATGGTTCTGGCAACCGCGTGCGCGCGCTCCATCAGAGCCTCCGGCGGCACCACCTCATGAACGAAGCCCGAACGCAGTGCCCAGTCCGCTTCAAGCTGTCCGCCATAGAGCAACATATAGGCCGCCTGCGCCGATCCTATCAGATCGACCAGCAATCCGGGCAGGGAAACCGCCGAGATACCCAGTTGCGCTTCTGGAAGCGAAAACCTGGTGCCCGTGGCGGCGATCCGGATATCGGCCCAGGCTGCCAGCGCCACGGCCTGACCGACGCAATGGCCGAACGCCGTGAGGATGACGGGTTTGCCGCCCAGATCGCTGTCGAGAAAATCGCATTCAAACCGTTCCTGCCGGCTCATGTCGCCGCTTTGCACCAGCGCATTTCCGGCCTTGACATCCAGCCCGGCGCTGAAGGCCCGGTCGCCGCTGGCGGTCAGGATCACAACCCGCGCGTCATCGTCGGCGCGGAACCGGGCGATGGCCCGGTTCAGTCCATCGAACATCGCCTCGTCAAAGGTGTTCATCTGATCCGGCCGGTTCAGCGTGATCGTCGCCACTCCATCCGCGACTTTATAAAGGACAGGGGTTGCGATGGTCATCGTCAATACGCCTTTTCAAAGATCTGCTGTTTCTGGTTCTTGTCCTGCTGGAACGCGGCCAGCGCGCCGGAATCGACCAGTTCGACCCGGCAGCGGAACCGCAACTCGGTCGAGATCGTGTCGCTCATCTCAGTTGCCAGCGCCAAACGATCGTCCGGCCCCAGATCACGCGCCAGTTCGACCTTGACCCGCAGCGGCGGCTCCTGCACCGGGGGCGGACCACTCAGGACGATGCGCATGTTGTCGCTGGCGCCCTGCCCGGCAAAGCGCGCCACCACCGCCTTGATCGCGGCGGGAAAGACGTTGACGCCGCGCACCAGCAGCATGTCGTCGGTGCGTCCTTCGATCGAATAGCGGATGGTGTCGCGCCCGCAGGCGCAGGCGCCACGGCGGATGACGAACCTGTCGCCGGTGCGGAACCGGATGGCCGGCGCGCATTCCTTGATCAGCGCAGTATAGACCCCCTCGCCGCTGGCGCCGTCTTCCAGCGGCACAGGCGCACCACTAGCAGGGTCGATCAGCTCCATGTGGATGTAGTCTTCGCCCAGGAAATGCAGCCCGGCATTGTGGTCGCAGTTGCAGGCAGAAAAGAAGCTGGAATGGCTGGCGCCGATGGCGTCATAGATACGCGCGCCGCCCCAGAGGGCCGAAATCTTCTCGCGGATTTCTGGGATCGACCCGCCCGGCTCGCCCCCCAGTGCGATGCGCTCGATGCCCAGTGATGCGGGATCGACATTCAGGTCGGATTTCAGCTTGCCCGCCATCCACACCGCATAGGACGGGGTGCAGTTCAGGTGTTTTGGCCGGACAGCCTTGGCCGTGACCGCGAACCTCTCGGGGCCGCTGGTACCACCAATCGGCACGACGGTCATGCCCGCCATCTGCATGATGTCCGCCATTGGCAACCCGGCGATCCACATGGACATGACAAAGGCGTGCATCACCACATCGCCTTTCTGTCCGCCCATGATCGGTAAGGCGCGTTCAAAGATCCGCTGGGTGACGACGCTGTCAGCTTTCGTGTAGCCGGTAAAGGTCGGCGTGCCGGTCGTGCCCGAGGTCGAGCTGATGCGGATGACGTCGGCCGGGTCACACACGGTGTGCATGCCCAGACAGGTGAGCCCGCGCGCCTGCGACTCTTCCTGGCTCTTGCGTTCCAGCTTCTTGTCCATGAACGGGATGTGTCTCAGGTCGTCCAGTGAACGGATCATGTCTGGGTGGAACCCGGCCTTGTCGAGCCGCGCCCGGTGAAACTCGGACTGGCCATAAATACGGTGAACCTGCTTTTGCAGCCTGTCGAGTTTCACCGCCTCCAGCGCCGCGCGGTCGGTGAATCCCTTTTCGGGATGGTAAAGGGAGTTGTTCATTCCTGTCTCCATCGTCGTTGCTGTCTCTGCAACTGTCCTCAGACCATTTCGATCGCCTGTTTCTTCAGATGGACCTTGTCCACCTTGCCCACAGGCAGCATCGGCAGCGCTTCACGGATCAGAAAGCGTTTGGGCCGTTTGTAATTGGCCAGCCGCGACCGACAGAGATCGTCAAGCTCTGCCTCCAACGCGGGCTTGTCTGCCGCGCGGTCGGCCAGAACGAAGGCCCAGCCGACTTCCTGCCAGGTTTCGTCCGGCACCGATATAACCGCCGCCGTGGCAACTGCGGGGTGCTGCTCCAGCACCATTTCGATCTCGCGCGGATAGACGTTATAACCGCCGGATTTGAACATCTCTTTCTTGCGGCCAACCAGTTTGATTGTTCCTTCGGGTTCAAGGACGCCAACATCGCCGGTGCGAAAATATCCATCTGAGTCAAAAGCTTCTGTCGTCTTTCCGGGTTGCCTGAAATAACTGAGAAGCAAGCTGTCATGCCGTATGCGGATCTCGCCCTCTTCCTCAGGCGCACAGAGAGTTCCGTCGTCGCGCACCAGCCGGATATCCAGCCCGTCGACCGGGCGCCCGACGGTCGTCAGCAACTCCCGGTCATCCGCGCCGACCGCCGCCATCGTGATCGAACCGGGCATCTCGGACATGCCATAGGTCAGACCCAGCGGGCACCCCTTGGCCCGGTAACGCGCCAGGACATTGGCCGCGATGGCCGCGCCGCCCCAGCAGACCAGCCGCATACGCGACAGGTCGAGCGCATCGAATCCGGGCATGTCCGACAGAATTTGCAGGATGGTCGGAACGCTCAGCAGGCAGTCAATTCTGCCTTCGGCAATCGCGTCCAGCGTCTCTTGGGGTGCGAACCGCTCCATGAACACGATGGTTCCACCGGCCACATGCGGCCCGCAACTGAGATCGCCGACGCAACCGATGTGATTGATCGGCAGGTTGCACAGGACCGATGCGCCTTGCAGGTCAAAGTGATCGCTTTGTTTCGTATAGCCGTGGCAAAGGCCGCGGTGGGCCAACATCGCCCCCTTTGGGGTTCCGGTCGATCCTGAAGTGTACACGATCAGCGCCGGGTCGTCCCGACTGACAGCGGCACGCGCTTCAGTCAATGCCTGCGGTGTAGTGTCCTTCCCACGCGACAGGAAGGGCCCGAGCGGCGCGTACCCCTCGGCCTCGTCGCCAAGCGTAACCCTTGCTGCCCGGCAATCCGCCTCGTCAACCGCCTGCGACAGGGTTCTGTTCAGATCCGCATCCTCAAAACTCGGCAGCGCAAAGATCAGCGACGGCTCGGCATCACTCAGCGTCCGCGCCATTTCCGCCACCGTATAGCGTGGGTTCAGCCCGACCCAAATCGCGCCGATGGACACCGCACCCAGGAAGGACAGAAAGAACTCGGGCCGCGGGGTCGAGAGCATGGCAACCCGGTCGCCCTTGCGGATACCGGCCGCGAGCATTGCGGCGGCCCAGAGGTCCACCTCGCGTGTCAGGTCGGCATAGGTCCATTCCTGATCACCAAAGCGCAGGGCGATGGCGCCCGGAGTCCGTTCGGCCCAATAGCCGGCATAGTCCGAAATCCGGTCGAGAAGCGGCAGCTTGCCGGGGTTCTCAGACATCTGCAGGACCCCGTTTGAACAGGCACAGCCATTCGGCCTTCATCGCGGGCCGGTCCGCGCCTTCCTTCTCGATCGTCACGTCCAGCGTCCCCAGCCAGCCATCCCCGCGCCGCTGCATGTCGAGAACGCGGCATTGCGCGCGCAGGTTGTCGCCTACCATGACGGGCGTGAGCCAGCGCACCTTGTTCAGGCCATAGTTCAGCCCCCAGACGTCTTGATCCTTTAGTGGGAAATCCTTGAAGTTCCAGAACACCAGCATCGACAGCAGTAAGAACCCGTCCACCAGGTCCGAGCCGAAGGCGTTGTTCTGACTGAAGGTCATGTCGACCCTGTCTGCCTCCAGATAACAGCTTTTGGCGAACAGGCCGAGGTGTTCGCGGTCAATGGACATCCAGTCGGACTCATAGGCAACCTGGCCAATCAGGCTGTCCAGTTCTTCGAATCCGATCGTACGGTGATGCATCGTCATGTAGGGTACTCCGGTAATTTTGTGTTTGTTGCGCTCACCCGATCATCTGCGCGGGCAGCCAGACCGACAGCGCCGGCACCGCCACGAGCAGGAGGAGGATGAACATCTCGACAAGGATGAATGGCAGGATGCCGGCATAGATTTCGCGCGCTCCGATGGGAGTTTCCGAAGCGGACATCACGGCGAACAGATTCAACCCAACGGGCGGCGTGATCGCGGATATCTCGACCAGCTTGACCACGATGACGGCAAACCATATGCCGTCCATTCCCAGATCCTGCGACAGCGGGTAGAGAACCGGCAGCGTCACCACCACCATCGACAACGTGTCGATGAACATACCAAGCACCAGATACAGGCAGATCACGATCAGGATGAAAGCATAGACCCCCAGGTCCATTGCCTCGATTACGTCGGTCAACTCGCGGATAAAGCCGCTGATTACAAAGAACCGGCTCAGCAGAAGGCCACCGATCACAACCAGGCACAACGTGCCGGTGATCATCATGGTGTCGTGAAACGAAGCGACCAGGTCCGCGCGGGAAATAGACCGGCGCAGCAGCGCCAGCGCGATTGCACCCGTGGCACCAACCGCACCTGCCGCCGAGGGTGGCATGAAACCGAGGTAAATGCCGCCGATCACCAATGCGGCCAGCACGAGGATGGGCCAGACCGACCTGAGCGATAAAAGCTTTTCGGTCAGCGAATAGCGCGCCGGGATATCGGGCGCGACCTCGGGTCGGATCCGGACCACGACTGCAATCACCAGCAAATAGGCCACAGCCGTCACAATCCCCGGAAGGATACCGGCCATCAGCAGACGGCCTATGGATTCCCCGGTCAGGATACCGTAAATCACGAACCCAAGGGATGGGGGGATGAGCCCCGCAAGCGTCCCCGCTGCCGCGATGGATGCCGCGCTGAACCCTTTGTGGCAGCCGTGGCGCAGCATCTCTGGCATCGCGACCTTGCCGAACACGGTCGAGTTCACCACCGTCGAACCCGAGATTGCCGAAAACCCGGCCGAGGCAAAAACCGTCGCGCCATACAGCCCCCCGCGCAGGCCAGCCATCCACTTGGCGGCCGAACCGTAGAGGTCCTGAATGATGTTGGCCTTTGCCGATACGACGCCCATCAGAACGAACATGGGGACCACGACAAAGGTATATTGCGACGCGAAATCATAGGGCAGCGATTTCAGTGTCGACCACATGAATCGTTCGCCGATCGTGGTCATCATGCCGCCGCAAGCCGTCAGCACCATCGCAACGCCGACCGGCACGCCCACGAGACTGAGAAACAGGGTGACGCCAATCGCAAGCAGACCAAGTTCGATGGGGCCCATCATCTCCTCCTTTCAACCGAACGATCCAGGATCACCCGGCTCCAAGCCTGCACGCTTTGGATCGCTGCTACCGCCGCTGCCGACAAGGCGCCGGCGCAGACCAGGCCCTTGACCGGCCAGACCGGAAAACCAAGCAGGCCAGATGCCTGCTCCTTGATGGCCCAGCTTGCCGTGAACAATGGCCAGGTCTGGGCCGCAATCAGCCCCAGCGCTACCGCGGTCGCCGTCACCGAAAAGGCGGTCGACACCAGCGCGGTGCGCCCCTTGAAACGCTCGGTCAAGACATCGACGACGATGTGGCGCTGCATGATCTGGGTGTGCAGAAGGCCCAGAAAAATCACCGCCGCCATCGCCTGTTCAGACATCTCGAAGGTGCCTGCCAACGGCTTGTCAAACAGCGTCGTCCCGAGAACATCGACCGTGCCGATGACGGCCATAAAGGCAAGAGCGCCCCACCCTGCGGCGGCGCTTAGCCGCCGCAGGGTCGTCAGAAAGGTGTTGATCATGAGCTTGCCCTGCTGGCTGGACACAGCTTATTGCGTCTTAGCCGCCACGAGCTGGGCGCGAATGAAATCAGCATGTTCGCGTGCCGCGTCGCCCTTGCCGACTTCAGCAACCTTCTCAACCCAAAGCTCCAGGAAATCGGGAGCTTCGGCTTCCATCTTATCCTGATCCAAAAACGGGACCACCTCGACGCCATTTGCCGTGAGCGTATCGAGGCCTGCCTGTTCGGCCGCGTCGATCTCTTGAGTCGCCTTGTCCTCGGCGTCGGCAACAACGGCATTGAACAATTCCTGGAACTCGGGCGACCAGCTCTCCCAGACGTCCTTATTGACAAAGGTCTGATACAGCGTGGTGGCCCCGAACTCGGCATCTGAGGTGTATTTTGCCACTTCGAACAGCTTGTAGAGCGACGCCGCCTGATAGTTCAGGTAGACACAGTCGACCGTGCCGCGTTGCAATCCGTCATAGGTTTCGCCAAGTTCCAGGTTCACCGGCACCGCGCCGAAATGCTGAAACAGGATCGGGTGGAACGTGCCGTAGGTACGCACCTTGAGTCCCTGGAAATCGTCCAGCGTCTCGACAGGCTTGGTGCAGATCAGGCGATACTGTGGCAAACCGCGGTACAAAAACGGGTGCAGGTTCACCGCGTCCATCTCGGCCTCGATCTCGTCGATGTTTTCCTGGCTGGCCCGAAACAGCGTGGCCGCCTGTTCAGCCGAGTCAAATAAAATCGGCAGCGACCCGTTCAGGCTGGCGACCGGAAACTGGCTGAAGAAATAGCTAGGCGGAAAATTCCCGATATCCACTGACCTGCCCCCCGCGAAATCCCTCATCATGATGTAGAGTCTGCCCAACCTTGAAGGAGCAGACGAATGCGAAAGAGCCGTTTTACCGAGGCGCAGATTATCGGGATGATCAAGGAGCAAGAGGCGGGCATGCCGACGG
>NZ_JBGFGP010000128.1:0-1938 GCF_041224545.1 Sedimentitalea sp. XS_ASV28
ATATCGAAACAGGTCGTCGCGGTTTCGAAACCGCGACGCTTCGACCGTGCCGGTTTCGCTGCCAAAGACCATCCGGATGAAATCAAACAGGTAGTCGGCGGAAAAACCGGTTTCGGTTTGTGTATCTTTCGCGAACAGGACCGTGTTCAGGCTGCCATGCAGCACATGTCCGGCGCCGATCTTGCGCCCGGCCACGGGAAAGGAGCTGCGCTCGTCAAGGAACAGCCCACGCGGAAGATGCACGGAAAAGAAGCTGGCATGCCGCCCGCTGAACGCCATCATCGCGGTTTTGGTCGAGTCCAGCAGGAGACATTCGCCAGACGTCAGGACCTCTTCTCGCTGGTTGTGCGACACCGCGGTCTCACCGGTTTTCTGATACAGCAGGAACATGTATTCCTGATCGTCGCGACGGATACCAAGACGCGACCGATGGATATGTTCGATCGTGCACTCGATTTCGGCAATATCCACTCCGAGCCGGGCGCGCTTGACGAAATTTCCGATTTGCTTGCGCGCGCCGCGTGTGGGTTCGGTGTGGAAGCGGCCGCAATTGGTTAGAATGGTCTCGTCCCATTCGTCCAGACACATCATCGACGTCGCTCCTCCCGCACACAGGAGAAAGATCGATGCCTGACCGGCCGCAATCCTGTTTCACCCCTGTTTCTCTCGCTCGGCCCGGTCTTGTTATGCCGAACCTGAAGTGGCTTTCCGCTGCCGTGACAGCGAACCCCATCACAGTCCCATATGACAAGCCAGTCAAGAGGATCCTTTTTCACAACACCGCGTGTCGCGCCCTGCGGAGTGACGTGCAACAGCACTCCGCAGGATACCGCGACCCGTTCGCGGACTGTTCACCGGCAGGACCCGTCTTCGTTCAGCAAGATGCTCTCACCTGATCGATGCTCGGCCTGGCAACGCAAAAACTGGAATCGTCAATTTTCGTCAAAATACCACTGGACGACCTATTTGACGATTGCTATACGCGCCGCACCGTTCCGGCGTAGCTCAGCGGTAGAGCAGTTGACTGTTAATCAATTGGTCGTAGGTTCGATCCCTACCGCCGGAGCCAAAAAAATCCGAGAAAGCAGATACTTAGCTTAAACCGCTCTAAGCGGTATTGGTGGATTTTGGCTTGGGGTAACATCTGGGGTAACAGCGGGAGTGAAGAGGAACGCCGTCAGCGCAACCCGAGAATCGGCTCCTAACTCAGCATTCAGCGGTGACGCATCACACTTGTTTCACTATGCAATGCTAGGCTGGGTGCAGTTTTGAGGAGAGACAAGTTTATGGTAATTTTCGGATTGTTCAGAAAATCAAAGAGCAAGAATGAAATTCGCTGCAAGAAAGGCAGAGGCAATACCTTTGAGATAGCGGGCGCAGGCAATTATCAGGCCGAACTTCTTAGGCTTGCGGGCGGTCGAAAGCGTGAATATGGCGTCAGAATTGATGAACAAGCTACACTCAGCCCGGAACCATCGAACCCCCACGATCCCGACGCGGTCGCTGTATTCATCCGAAAAATGAAGGTGGGATATCTCCGCAAGAACGATGCTCCAACCTTCGGAGCTTTCTTGAAGGAAGCCGGTGCAGACCGTGCCAGTTGTAGCGCGCGAATTGTCGGGGGATGGGATGATGGTGAGGGAAACGAAGGCCACTTCGGTGTCAAGTTGTCCCTTTCATGGCCACCTAAGATCGCGATCTAGCTTCGCGACGTGGTTGTGCATATCAGGGTGGAAACAGAATGATAGCTGTAGAGATAGCACCAACGATGACGGATTGGCTTGCTAGTGCAGCAAGCCTAGGTCATGTTGACAAATGGCGGAGCCATAGGCGGATAGATGTGATGTCGATGAAGCCAAGGAAGCTCTCGGCGGTCTTGTCGTAGCGGGTGGCGACGCGCCGGGCGTTTTTGAGCTTGTTGAAGCAGCGCTCGACCAG
>NZ_JBGFGP010000015.1:0-4653 GCF_041224545.1 Sedimentitalea sp. XS_ASV28
AACCGGGCGTAGCGGCAAGCGGCAACCACGCAGGCCTGCCGCAGCTGCGTTACATGACGACTACGCAGCGCCGGACCTGCTTCGCACCAAGGGAGACAAAATTGGACGCCCATAGGGGGCAGCCTTGAATGCCGATTGACACGTTGCGTGGCGCAACGCCAAGGGAACCTGATCGAGGCAGGGCCAGGCCCGGCTAACGCAAGCTATCCTGCTTTCCGCAATAGGCCACAAAAGCAGCGCCCGCGTTCTTCGGCGGGTTGCCCTTGGCCGCTTCGCTTTTGGCGAATGCCAGCCAGTCAGAACGCAGGGCGTAGTAGTCCCGGCCCTTCTCCCTAGCGATGGTTCGCGCCTTTTCCTCGGCCCACCCCGGAAGCCTGATCTCGGGCAAGAGTTCGTTCTGCGGTGAGCGTGGGCGAAAGATCACCAGGTCTTCGGCGGTCAACTCCATGCGATAGAACGGCGTGTGATCGTCCTCGATGATCTGGCGGATGTTCAGCCGGAACTTCTTCAAGGGGGCGTTGCTGCCGGTCTTTTCCTGAAGCTTGGTAAGACCTTGACCGGTTCTACCAAAGATTATCACCGATCGGGAGAACCCGATTGGATCGTCGATCGAGGATCTAGACGTGATGCAGCGTAGACTTTCCCGAACCTTTTTAATAATAGCGTAATCGAGGCTTGGTGGAACGCGCTCTGCGGACGCCGAGCAGTTCATTCTTAGGGAGGTTCACCTTGGATCGTCGGTCTTTCATCCGTGCAGCAGGTACACTTAGTGCCGGGGCTGCCGTTTCCACTCTCGCGGCGCCGGCCGTCGCGCAGGGCAATATCACCTGGCGCATGGTCACCACCTGGCCCAAGAATTTTCCGGGCCTCGGGGTCGGTGCGCAGCGGCTGGCGGACCGGATTACCGCAGCCTCGGGTGGCCGTCTGACGATCCAGGTCTTTTCGGCTGGCGAGTTGGTTCCGCCGCTGCAATCTCTGGACGCGGTGATCGACGGCACCGCCGAGATGAGCCACGGTGCCGCCTATTACTGGCAGAACAAGTCGCCCGCGCTGTCGTTCTTCACCGGTGTGCCCTATGGCATGACTTCGCGCGAGCTGACCGCGTGGATCCGCTACATGGGCGGGCAGGAGATCTGGGACGAAATCTATGACCAGTTTGGCGTGCAGGGCTTCCTGTCGGGCGACACCGGCACCCAGGCCGGCGGTTGGTTCCGCAACGAGCTGACTGGCGTGGCTGACGTTCAGGGCTTGCGCTTCCGCACCCCCGGTCTCGGCGGCCGCGTGTGGGAGATGCTGGGTGCCACCGTGACCAATATGGCGGCGGGCGAGATCTTCCAGGCGCTGCAGTCGGGCACGCTCGACGCGGCCGAATTCGTCGGCCCCTACAACGACCTCGCGCTCGGGTTCTACCAGGTGGCGAAGAATTACTACTTCCCCTCCTTCGTGGAACCCGGCCTTGCCACCGAGCTGGTCGTGGACAAGAAGAAGTACCAGGAGCTTCCTGCCGATCTGCAGGCCCTGGTCAGGGACATCTGCCAGGCCGAGTATGACCAGGTTGCGTCCGATTTCTACGCCAATGACCCGCGCGCGCTGCAGACCCTGATCAACGATCACGGCGTGAACGTGCTGCAATTCCCCGAAGAAATCCTGCAGGCCGGTGCCGAAGCCGCGAAGGAGATCATCAACGGTCTGCGCGACTCGGATGACGCAATGGTCAAGAAGACCGCCGAGAGCTTTGTCTCGTCGCTCGAGATCGTGCGCACACGGTCGCGCGATACCGACGGCGCCTTCGTCCAGGCGCGTGAGAAGTATTTCACCTTCTGATCCCCTCCGGATCGGAACATCTGGCCCGGACCGACAGGTCCGGGCCTTGCACGTTTCAGGCGGGCCGGACAGAGGCCGATTGCACGCGGGCGGCGCGCCCGTTCCGCCCGACGGCGCCCCTGCAAGGGCAGGGACGCGGTGACGCCGGCCTTCGCGGCGCCTGGGAAAGGGTTCAGGATGCGATTTCTTGCAGGGCTTGCCGCGCTGATCTGCGGCCTCAACCTCGTCATCGGACGGGTCTTCGCGTGGCTGGCGCTGGCCATCGTGGTGGTGTGTTTCACCGTGGTGGTGCAACGCTACCTCTTCGCCACAAGCTACGTCTGGATGCAGGACCTTTACATCTGGATGAACGGCGCCATGTTCACGGCTGTCGCGGGCTTCGCACTGATGCGGGACGACCATGTCCGGGTCGACATCTTTTATCGCCCCGCCTCGGTGGAGAAGAAGGCGCTGGCCGACCTGATCGGCACGCTGATCTTCCTGTTCCCGTTCTGTTGGGTGGTCTATGCGTACTCGATCCCCTTCGTGACCCGCGCCTGGAGCTACCGCGAGGCCTCGGCCAACGTCGGCGGCATGCCCGGCCTCTTCGTGCTGAAGAGCTTCATCATCCTCTTCGCCGGGCTGCTCGCCCTGCAGGGCGTCGCGATGCTAATCCGCTCGCTGCTGATTCTCTCGGGCCGTGATGAACTCGTTCCCGCCGTCATGCGCTATGCACCGGACAAGACCCTGGAGGAGCCCGCCTGATGGATCCCGTTCTCATCGGCGAGATCCTCGCCGCTCTCATGTTCTTCGGCGTCATCGGCTTCCTGCTGCTCGGTTTCCCCGTCGCCTTCACCCTCGCCGGGGTATCGCTGCTGTTCGGGGCGGTGGGCATGTGGTTCGGGGTGTTCGACCCATCTAACTTCGGCTCGCTCCCCAACCGCTACATCGGCTTCATGACCAACGAGGTGCTGGTCGCGGTGCCGCTTTTCATCTTCATGGGCGTGATGCTGGAACGCAGCCAGATCGCCGAACAGCTGCTGATGACCATGGGCAAGCTCTTTGGCAACCTGCGCGGGGGGCTGGGCTTCTCGGTCATCCTCGTGGGCGCGATGCTCGCGGCCTCGACCGGCGTGGTCGGCGCGACGGTGGTGACGATGGGGTTGATCTCGCTCCCGGCGATGCTGCGGGCCGGGTACGATCCGAAGCTCGCCACCGGGGTGATCTGCGCCAGCGGCACGCTGGGCCAGATCGTGCCGCCGTCGACCGTGCTGATCTTCATGGGCGACATGCTCTCGGGTATCAACAGCCAGGTGCAGATGGCCAAGGGCAACTTCGCCCCGGTGCCGGTCTCGGTCGGCGACCTCTTCGCGGGGGCGCTGCTGCCGGGTCTGATGCTGGTCGGTCTCTACCTCGCCTGGGTGTTCTTCAAGGCGGTGAGCGATCCCGCCTCCTGCCCGGCGACCCCCGTCCCAGAGGGTGAGCGCGCGCATCTCGGGCGCGAGGTGCTGGTCGCCCTCGTCCCGCCGATGCTCCTGATCCTCGCCGTGCTCGGCTCGATCCTCGGCGGCATCGCAACGCCGACCGAGGCCGCCTCGGTCGGCGCGGTCGGCGCGATGATCCTTGCGGCCTTCCGTTGGCGGCTCAGCTTCGAGGTGCTGAAATCAACGGTCATCTCAACCGCGACGATCACCAGCATGGTCTTCGTCATCCTGCTCGGCGCCTCGGTCTTCTCGGTGGTGTTCCGAATGATGGGGGGCGACGATCTTGTCCACGAGTTCCTGCAGAACCTGCCCGGCGGCAAACTGGCGGCGGTGGCCATGGTCATGGTCATCATGTTCTTCTTGGGCTTCATCCTCGACACGTTCGAGATCATCTTCATCGTGATCCCGATCACTGCTCCGGTGCTGCTGGCGCTGGACGTCGACCCGGTCTGGCTGGGGGTGATCGTTGGGGTGAACCTCCAGACCTCGTTCCTGACCCCGCCCTTCGGCTTCGCGCTCTTCTACCTGCGGGGGGTGGCGCCGGCGGACATGCCGACCTCGGCAATCTACAAGGGGATCTTCCCCTTCGTCGGGCTCCAGGTGGTGGCGATCGCACTGCTCTTTGCCTTCCCACAAATTGTGACCTGGCTGCCAAACATGATCGCGAGGTGAGGCCGGAGGCATCATGACGTCAATCCCGACGCCACATACCGACAGGCTGGCAAAGCGGACTGGGGTTCGCATTGCACTGACCAACGGGCTGCGGCCATGGAGGCGCCGCCCGCCATCGGCGCGACATGGTGATCCTGGTGCATATCCACGGGCAACACCGGCTCAGCCTGTAGGCCCAACGTTCGGAAATTTGCAAATCAATCGCTGCGATGCGAACAAGATGCGCTGGTGCTACATCCAGCGTAGCAAGATGTTGTGCGGGCTCCATGCACATGGCATTGCCCGGTTTTCAGCAAGCGAACGGCTGGCGCGCGTCGAAGAGGATTTGCGCGCGATCCAGACCTGTCTGTGGCAGGGCTCGTTCCTGATGGGCAACCGGCCGCGTTCGGCGGATCTCAGCGTTGCACCGATGCTGGCCGCGATCCGCGCGACACCGGTGGCGGCTCCCCTCGCACGGCGGGTTGCAGAGGATGCGCAACTGTCCGACTGAACGATTACCGGCTGGCGCCGGTAGGATCAGCGATGTGCTGTTCCGGGTACTGAAGCAGGATGCCTTCGGTGATGGCACCGTTGGTGGTTGAAAAGGACCCTCGCCCCCAAAACCGGCAGCCCCAGTAGCGCTTTCAGATGGCTGGAAACTCCCGTTGCACCTTGTGGAACGAACGGCCCTTCATCTTGCGCACCAGATCCGAGA
>NZ_JBGFGP010000051.1:0-17212 GCF_041224545.1 Sedimentitalea sp. XS_ASV28
CTACCGCCTTGCCGCAATCTCATACCGCCACGCCAGAGCCGCCGCCTTCGGCCTCTGGGAAGACTATGCAGCCGAAATGGCCGCTTGACCGGCAAGGTTCCCACTCATCTCAATCAAGCGAAAACAAGTTGGCAATCCCCCAGATCGTCGTATTTCGGCCCGCCCACGGCGCCCAGCAGAACCGCGTCCGCCGCCTGATTTCGCCGTTCAGACGCTCGATCGGATTCGTGCTGTGCAACGTCGCGCGGTGCCGGGCGGGGAAGGTCATGTAGGCCAGAACGTCCTCCTCTGCCGTGTCCATGAGCGTGGCCAATTTCGGCAGCTTGGGACGCATCTGATCCGCCACCAACTGCCACTGGGCCTTGGCCATGGCATGGTCGGGCTGGACAAAAGCCGTCCTGATCAATCAGTTTGATCAGGAAAGCGCGTTGCGGATCAAGCTTGCCTTTGCCGCGCGGGCGTCCCTGGCCTGCCCGGTGCGGCGGATCGCAAGCCCCCAACGTGCCCCCGTCGAGGGTGAAAGCTTCAAACGCAACGCCGCCGCGCGCCCGCTTAACCCTTCTTCAACCAATTTCTGAAATCGCGCCCGCAGCGCATCTGGCAAAGGTGATGACATGATCCATCCTCCCAAACAGGATGAATCACAGATCAAGGCTCAAAGAAATCCCAATGATTCAGGTTTTCGGCCGGACGCTTTAATGGCCAAAAAACAGGTCACTCGCAAACGGCCCCAAACAAGTTGGCCGTGGGTAGCTGCATTTGTAGTAACGCCACCTGACAGACCAAAATGGCTTCCGATCGGTAGCCTGCGGAAAGAAGCGTCAACTTACGTTTGCCCGTCCAGTAGACGCGACAAGCCGGAAACAAGTATGTCTTTTTCTTGATCGGAAAGCGCGCTGCAGAAATTGGCTTCCAGCTGCGATTGAATTGCCATTGTCTCGTCCGCAAGAGCAATGCCCTTGTCAGTAAGACGCACCAATGTGACGCGTCTGTCGTCTTCGTCGCTGCTGCGCGAAATCAGCGCTTTGCGATCCAGCCGCGTCAACAAGTTAGACATACCACCAGAGGTGAAGAATATTGTTTCGAGCAGTTGCTTGGGGCTCATCTGGTAGGGTGGGCCCGATGCGCGAAGCGTCGCCAACACTCCGTATTCCGGGTATTTTAGCCCATAAGGTGCCAGCGCCGTATTCAGGCTGTTTATCAGCGCACCGTTCAGGGCCACCAGGCGACCGCAAATCTCCTTTCCGGAAATATCGAGATTCGGGACTTCCCGACGCCATAAGTCCAGTCCATTGCGTACGCGATCTTCCGGTGTCGGCCCGGTAACAAAGCGTTTTTGGCGAAGCTGCTGCATTGGAGTCCTTTCAATGTTTCCCACATGTTCCCGGTTCTTCGGGCGATTGACAAGTACATTTAGAAAGCTTTCATGAAAGGTTTCAAAAAAACTTTCTTGACAGCAACCGTTTTTGGACTGCATCGTAAATCCAACACAGTTACCAATAGGGAGGTCAAAATGAATCTTAATGGCAAAGAGCGGGTCCTCTCCGCTGCTTATGCTGCGGCAACGGGGGTTTTAATGTCGACGTCGCCCGTGGCGGCGCAGGAAAGACTGACGATCGCCACTTTCGGCGGATCATTCCTGGATGCGGTTGAAACCTGCCATATTCCGGCCTTCGAAAGCGCCACAGGAGCCACTGTTGAAACCGTTCTCGGGAATTCGGTTCAGCACGCGGCGTCTGTCCGCGCGATGGGGGCCAGTTCGGACTATGACGTGGTATACATTGACGATTCCGCGGCAATGCAGCTCAAGGCCGAAAACCTGTTGCATCCGATGGATAGGGCCGCGCTGGAGAGTGCCGACGAACTTGATCCGCGCGCTTTCGGCCCCGATGATGCCTTTGTCGTTTTCATGACCGGTGCAACTGCGATCGCCTACAATCCCGAGATGGTCGAGACGCCGCCTACCAGCTGGCGCGATTTGTTTGATGAAAAATACAAGGGCCAAGTGGCAATTGGTGATGTCACCGGCACGGCAGGGTGGCAGTTCCTCCTTGCGGTCAACAAGATGGAGGGCGGCTCGCTCGAAGATGTGACGCCGGGCATTGAAGCGATCAAACCTCTCGCGCAGGACGCGGTTGTACAATACACGCAAGCCGACCAGTTGCTGGCGCTATTCGCCCGCGGCGAGGTTGCCATGGCGCCCTGGTATCCAGACCGCGCCGGATCGGCCGCAGACGAAGGTCTTCCGATTGCCATCGCTTACCCTGAGGAAGGGGCTGTCGGCATCCGTCCGACACTTCTGATCCCTGAGGGCAGCAGCCAAAAAGACCTGGCCGCCGCCTTCGTCGACACCGTGCTGTCGAAGGAGGTCCAGGAATGCTTTGCTGAACAAAAGTATGCAGGTCCGATCAACCTGAAAGCCGAGCTCTCCGAGAAAGCGGCGGCAATCGTGCCGAACGGTGCCACGCTGGAATCCCTGTGGTTCCTTGACCCGGCCGTGACATCCGCCAAATTGCCAGGCTGGATCGATCGCTGGCAGCGCGAAGTCGCGCGCTAACGGAAGGCACTATCCGATGGCGCAGCGCCTTCTCCGGGCACCGCGCCGTCGCAACTCTTAGACAGGAATGCGCCATGGCCAGGCTGGAGCTGGAACAGCTTAAGAAGAGCTACGGGCAGGTGGACGTCGTGGACGGTGTCTCGCTTGCAATTGAAGAGGGTGAGCTGGTGTCTCTGTTGGGGCCTTCCGGCTGCGGCAAGACCACGATCCTTCGAATGGTAGCAGGCCTTTTGGAACCCAGCGGCGGCGGCATACGCGTAGCGGGGGAAGACATTACCCGCACACCGGTGGCCAAGCGCGATATCGGACTGGTGTTCCAATCCTACGCATTATTCCCCCACATGACCGTGTTCGAGAATGTTGCCTTTGGCCTGCGTCGCCGCGGTGCGAAGGGAACCAGCCTGTCGGACCGAGTGACTGAGGCGCTGGGTATGGTTCAGTTGGCGCATCTGGTGGACCGCTTCCCGCGCCAGTTGTCGGGCGGTCAGCAACAGCGTGTTGCCTTGGCGCGGGCCATTGCACCACGACCTCGCCTCCTGTTGTTCGACGAACCGCTCTCCAACCTCGACGCGCAACTGCGGGACCGAATGCAGATAGAACTGAAGCAGTTACAAAAGGAATTGGGCATCACCAGCGTCTTTGTCACCCATGACCAATCAGAGGCAATGTCGATCTCCGATCGCATCTGCATCCTGGCCCAGGGTCGGATACAGCAGTTTTCGAGCCCCGAAGCGATCTACCGAGAACCCGCCAACGCTTTCGTTGCCACCTTCATCGGTCGCTCAAACCGCTACGCGGGCACGCTGCAGGACGGGGCCATCGCCATTGGCGGCGGAGTAACGCTTCCAGCACGAAAGGGAACTGTGGCCCGGGGTGCAAAAGTTGAGGCGGTAATACGACATGAGGATGTAGGTGTTCTGCCGGCCGGCGCGGATGGTGCGCTGCAGGGGCGGGTGCGTCTTCGCTCATTCATCGGTTCCCGCGTCCAGTACGTGGCCGATCTTGCACCTGGCTTGGAAATCGTTGCCGAGGTCGATGCCGGAGGGCCCTCCAGCGGCTTCGAACCCGGACAGGAGATCGCCTTGAAGATTGACATGGAACGCGCCTTTGTTGCGCCACTCGAGGTCGGAGCAAGCGTATGACCAGACAGTTCAAAGGCATAGGGCTCGCCTCGCCACTTCTACTGGTGTTGCTTGGACTTTTCCTCGCACCCGTGCTGCTGATGCTGCCGGAGAGCCTGCACGAATATATACCCGGTACCGGAACCTCGGACGCGTGGACGTTGAAAAACTACAGCCGTCTGCTGACCGATGAGTATTACCTGGAGATCATCGGACGCACTCTGTGGATGGGAACATTGGTTACCTTTCTCTGCTTCGTGTTCGGTTATCCGCTGGCGTATTTCATGGCAAGAACCACGCCTGCCTGGCGGGCGGCAGCGACGCTCCTGGTCATCTTCCCGTTGTTTCTGAATCTGGTGGTGCGATCCTTTGGCTGGATCACGCTTCTCGCAAACCGCGGTGTCGTAAACAACTTCCTGATGGACATCGGTCTGATTGATGGGCCTATCAAGATGCTATTTAACATGACCGGCCTGGTGATCGGCCTTACCCACATCTACCTGCCGTTCATGGTTCTGATGTTGCTGACCGCAATTCAGAATGTTCCGCGCGACGTTGAACATGCCGCGGCAACACTGGCAGCTGGACGGCTGCGGATCTTCTTCACCATCACATTACCGCTCACCGCGCCGGGGATCCTTGCCGGTTCGATCCTGGTTTTCGTATTGACGATCAGCGCGCTGGTCACTCCGCGGCTACTGGGGGGCCCCGCCTACAAGGTGATGGCAACCCTGATCTACGACGAGTTCATGCAGAAACTGGATTGGCCCTCGGGCACTTCCTTTGCCTTCATCCTTACGGCGATCACATTGCTGATTATCTGGGGGGCCGGGCGCATGGCTCGCAAATGGTCCGGGGGGTTGGCATGAGCGCGCGTCCTTCGATCTTTCTGACTGTCACCGCCGCCGCCGTGCTGCTGTTCCTCCAATTGCCGGTGATCGTGGTCGCCCTCAGTTCCTTCACCGAAACCTCCTATCTGACCTTCCCGCCGCAAGGTTTCACGATGCGCTGGTTTGGGGAAGTTCTGACCGATCCGGACTGGCTCGCGGCAATCAGTTTCAGCCTGGGGCTCGCTTTTCTGGCAACGCTCAGTTCGATGGTGCTTGGGACTGCCGCGGCCTATGCGATCAACCGTCACCTGCTGCCGGGCTCGGACGCGATTGCATCGTTCCTGATGGCGCCGCTGGTGTTTCCAGCTGTGGTGATCGGCGTCGCGTTGCTGCAATTCTATGCCCATCTCGGCTGGCGTGGGAACTTCTTCGCCCTGGTTGCAAGCCATGTGGTGCTGACCTCGCCTTACGTGGTGCGGGCCTGCCTGTCGAGCCTTGCGGGCGTCGGCGTGGATCTCGAGGAGGCTGCGGGTACGCTGGGCGCAGGAGGCTTTACCGCCTTTCGACTGGTAACCTTGCCCTTGCTAAAACCCGGGCTGATCGCTGGAGGATTTTTCTCCTTCATCACCTCTCTTGACAACGTGCCGGTGACAATCTTCCTGCTTGGGCCGGGTCAGAGCACCCTGCCGGTCAAAATTTTCACCGCCATCGACCAGGGTGGTGTCGATCCGGGTTTAGCTGCCATTTCCACAATCCTGATCCTGCTCACCGGGGCCGCTTTGGTCATAGCAGAGCGTTGGGTCGGCTTCTCACGCTTTGTCTGACGGGAGTAACGATAATGTCCTTCACTTCGAAAGGCTTCCCGCTTTTCCTTACTTTCGACTTTGACGCGGAAACCTTGTGGACCGCGCGGGACAAGGCCAACGCGGACCGCCCCATCGTGATGTCGCAAGGCCGTTACGGATGGCGCCGGGGCGTCTGGCGGGTGCTGGATTTGCTGCGGAAGTACGAGATCACCTGCACCTTTTTTGTGCCTGGGCTTGTGGTCGAGGCGCATCCGCAGATCATGGAGGCGATCCTGAAGGACGGGCATGAGCTCGCACATCATTCGCATACACACACCTGGATCACCCAGCTTACGCTGGAACAGGAGCGTCAGGAGATGGAACTGGGGATCGAGGCGATCCATAAAGTGGCAGGATACCGGCCTCGCGGCTGGCGTTCGCCCGCCGCCGAATTCAGTGAACACACGTTAGGTCTGATCCGGAAGTACGGGTTCGACTATTCTTCAAATTTCTTCGATGACGACGAGCCCTACCTGCTCGACATAGGCGGCGAGCGCACGAACATTGTGGAGTTGCCCTTCCGATGGGTGCTGGATGATGCACCCTTCTTCCATTATTCGATCACGCTGCCTGGGCGAACGATGCAAGCCCCTTCGGCCCTGCTGGAAGCCTGGAAGCTTGAATTCGACATGTTGCGGGCCGAGGATCGGATGATGATGATCGGTATGCATCCGCAGATCATCGGGCAGCCCTCGCGGCTTTGGGTGCTCGACCAGTTCCTCGCCTATGTACGCACGCATTCGAACGTCTGGATCGGGCGAAGTGATGAGATGGCCGACGAAATCCGCACTGTGCTGAAGAAGGCCGCCGTTGCCGAGGGGACAAAGACATGAGCAGGCTGCTGGAAGGGCGCCGCATCCTGATCGCTGGTGCCGCCAGTGGTATTGGTCGCGAGACGCTGGTTCGCTTTGCCGCCGAGGGCGCCCGACTCGCCGCCTTCGATCTGGCCGAGACTTCTCATGGAGACGATGTGGCGGTGTTCAGCGGCGACATCTCGGACCCCGCTTCCTGCAGGGTCGCCGCCGAAGGCGCAGCCGCTGCGCTCGGCGGGCTGGACGGCCTGGTGAATTGCGCCGGAATCGATCTGGAATCTCCGGTGTCGGAAATGACGGCGCAGGATTGGAATCGTGTCATAGCGGTGAACCTGTCGGGCGCAATGTTTCTTGCGCAGGCGGCAGTGGCGCATCTGCGTGCGGCCGGTTCGGGCACCATCGTCAACGTCTCATCCGCCGCGGGCCTGTCGCCGCTCAGTCACCGCACGGCCTATTGCGCCAGCAAAGCGGGAATGAACATGTTCGGCAAATGTCTGGCGATGGAACTCGGCCCCGAGCACATACGTGTCAATACGGTCTGCCCCGGCGCGGTTGACACGCCGTTGTTCCGCAGCTCTTACGAGGACTATCAGAACGCTGAAGAACGGTTCTCCTCGATCAAGGCGCGCTATGCGATGAACCGGGTGGCGGCACCGTCTGAGATCGCGGGTGCGATACTATATCTGACCGGACCGGATTCTAGCTATGTAACCGGCACCACGCTGGCCGTTGATGGTGGCCGGAGTTTCCATTGAGTACGCGGGTTGCTTTGATCACCGGAGGTGCGGGTGGTATCGGCGCTGCAGCAGCAGCGCGCCTGGCGCACCAGGGTTGTCAGGTCGCGGTGACCGACATCGACGCCACGGCGCTCGGAGAACTGCCCAAGGGTATTCTTGGCATCGAAGCCGACGGCACCGACCCGGCGGCTATGACTGCAGCACTCCGTCAGGCTGAAGCAGCCTTGGGTCCCGTGGATATCGTGTTCAACAACCTTGGCCAAAGTGCCAGGGAAAGGGGCTCACTTTTTGCCGGGTCTGAAGAGGCAACCTGGCAGTTTGTGCTGGAGATTTCGCTGGTTTCGGCCATGCGCATGTCACGGGCCGTGGTGCAGGGGATGCAGGCGCGCGGCTGGGGCCGGATAATCAATATGTCGAGCGACGCCGCGTTTTTTGGTGATGCGGGGCTTGCCGATTATGCAGCCGCAAAGATGGGTGTTGTTGGCTTCACCCGCGCCTTGGCACGGGAACTGGCGCCGCACGGCGTGACGGTCAACGCGGTGGCGCCCGGCGCGATCCGCACGCGCGCCCATGATCGTCTCGCGCCGGAGGTGCTGGAGCGGATCAAGGCGGCAACGCCCACGGGATTTATCGGTGCGCCGGAAGATGTGGCGGCCACGGTTGGGTTTTTGGCCTCGGACGGGGCTCGTTTCATTACCGGCCAGACGCTGCTGATTGACGGCGGTCGCTGGATGATTTGAAGGAGAAGGGACAGATGACGGATCTCGCAGATCTGGACGCGGTCGAACTTTGCCGCGGTTATCGCCGGAACGAGTATTCTCCGGTCGAGGTCATGGAAGCGGTGCTGGCGCGCACAGAAGCGCGGCGCGATTTGAACGCCTTTGTGAGCTTGCAGCCCGAGGCGGCGATGGAGGGCGCGCGCGCGGCGGAGGCGTTGCAACAAACGGGCGGTGACCTGCCTCCGTTGCACGGTTTACCCTATTCGGTGAAGGATTTGACCTTCACCCGTGGGGTGACAACCACAATGGGTTCGAGAATCTCGGCGGATTTCGTGCCTGAGGAAGACGCGGTCGCCGTGGCGCGTGCGCGCGCCTTCGGAGCGATCCTATTTGGCAAGACTACGACCCCCGAATTCGGCCACAAGATTCACACCTCGGCGCCACTGTTCGGACGTACGATGAACCCGCATTCACCGGACGTAACACCGGGCGGCTCCAGCGGCGGCGCCGCGGTGGCGCTGGCAGCTGGCATGGGGCCGATTGCGCTTGGTACCGACGGCGGTGGCTCGGTTCGAATACCCTCTGCCTGCTGTGGCACGGTCGGGCTGAAACCGACGTTGGGTACTGTGCCGAACCTGCAGGCAGGCGATTTGTTCTCCAGCAATGTTCATGTCGCGCCAATGGCGCGCAATGTGGCGGACACCCGGCTGTTCTTTGATGTGATCCGGGGTTTCGATCGACGTGACCCGTTTGGACAGGCGCAGATGCCCACACCGCGCCGCTGCGATTCGCTGAAAGGCTTGCGGATCGCGTGGTTGCCCCAGGCCGGCAACCCGGTGGATCACGAAATCGCCGCCCTCACCACTGAGGCTGTCGACCGGTTCGCAGGGGAGGGAGCCGAGATTGAGGAGATCACGCTGGATTTTGCGGCTCTAGAGCCGCACTTCATGGTGGTGCTCGAGGCCCTGTTGGCCGGGCGCGTTGGCGCGGCGCTTGAGAGCCGACGGGATGATCTCGATCCAACTTTGGTGATCCATGTGGAAAACGGACGCAAGCACAGCGCACTGGATCTCGCCGCCGCCGGGGCGGCGCGCACCCGCGCCTTCCAGCAAGTGCAGGAAGTGCTGGCGCGTTTCGATGTGATCGCTTCGCCAACTCTCTCAGCGCCGCCACTGCCCCACAGCCAGGATCCGCATGGACCGGTAGCCATCAACGGCGTTCCCGCGGGTAGGGTGCGGGCGACCTGGTACCCCTACACATTTGCGACCAACATGACCGGACATCCTTCAATCTCGATCCCCTGCGGCTGGGACACCAGCGGTTTGCCCGTGGGATTCCACATGACTGTGGCCTGGTACCAGGAGGACTTCCTGATGGATGCCGCGGCTCTGGCCGAAGACGTGTTTGCATTTGATCTCGCGGCGCGTCGCTGATCCCGTCGTAGCGCAGAATTTTCCAGGAGACCGTTCATTCCCAACCCCTCGCTCCTCATCCTGCCCGGTGACGAAATTGGCCCGGAAGCCATGGCCGAAGCGCGCAAGATCATCGATTGGTTCGGCGACACAAGCGCGGCCTGCAATTCGACGTGAGCGAAGATCTGTTGGGCGGCTCGGCCTATGATGGCCAAGGCGCAGGCGGCGGACGCGGTTCTGCTGGGCGCCGTGGGCGGGCCGAAATGGCCGCTTGACCGGCAAGGTTCCCACTCATCTCAATCAAGCGAAAACAAGTTGGCAATCCCGCCGCTGGACCTAACTTTACCGGGCCGTGGATCGCGACGGACAAACTCTGGATTTCATGCTATCCGAGCGCCGGGACTTGGCCGCCGCCCGGCGCTTTTTCAAGCGTACGATTGGTTCGAACGGCGTTCCCGACCGGATCGTCATAGACAAGAGTGGCGCCAACCTGGCCGGTTTGCAGGCGGTGAACGCGATCCTGAAATTTACCGGCGGTGGCCGCATAGTCGAGATCGGGCGGCGAACAGGGTTGTCGCGTCACAGCATCACGAAATGACTGCAGTTCGAGACGCGACCAGACCGCAGGTGGACAGCTTTGAAACCGGCTTCGCCATGGTACTTTGAAGAGTTCCTGAGCCTAGCCGAAATCGGTACATAAGTTGACACCTGATTGGGCCTGTCACATCGTCACCGGACTTTATTGGAGGAATCGATGTGGACGAGTGGGGCCAGCCCGGCAGAGCGGAATATCTAAATGAACCGCAAATAGATACCCGTCAGATACGGATATTTCTAGCGGTTTTGGATTATGGCAGCGTCACGCTCGCTGCCAATGCTCTGGGAATTACTCAGCCCGCCGTTAGTCAGGTTCTCCGACGGTGGCGGGACATGACCGGCGATCCGTTATTGGTGCGGAGCGGATCCAAACTGGTGCCGACCCAAAAGGCCGAGGAAATGGTCGCGCCGTTGCGCCAGTCCCTAGAAAAAATAGGGACTGCCTTTTCGGATGCGCCTGACTTCGATCCAAAACGGAATGATATTGTCTTCCGCGTCGCGTCGGCGGATTGCATGGAGACATTTTTCCTGCCGCGGCTGATCTCTGAAATTCGGGCCGCCGCTCCCAATGCCCGGCTTCACCTGCGTTCGATCGTACCGGGATATGACTATGTCGCCGCGTTAGAGAAAGGCGAATTGGACATCGTGATCGCCAATTGGCCCGGCCCTCCGGGCAATCTGCGCACCGTCCGGCTGATGGTCGATGACACGGTTTGTATTTTTGGCGCCGATCATGCGTTGGCCAGCTTCCACGAGGGTGTCACGCTCGACGAATACATTACATTGGACCATGTTGCGCCCATGCCCATTTCCCCGCTCGCGCCGGGGCCGATCGACGGCAAACTGGCCGAACTTGGCCGTTACCGCAACATCCTGGTGATCGTGCCGGAATTCAACATCGTACCCTACGTGTTGTTGTCTTCCGACATGGTCTTTACCAGCAGCGCCAACTTCGCACGTCATTACCAGCGGTTTTTGCCCATTCGATCTGTTCCGGCACCCCCAGAATTTGGACAGATGCGATTTTATCTGCTGTGGCACGAACGAGCACAGGCATCACCTTTGAACCGTTGGCTGCGAGCACAGATGATTCGTATCGGGCAGGATCTGCAACCGCAAACAAGTCAGGCGCACAATGGGTGACAGTCGGTAAATCCGGCCAGAACTAGGATTATAAGTAAAACGATATAAACTTCTTTATGACTGCGGCCTTCACTAATGGCTGACTTCCACCGAACCTTTTCTTGCCGAACACAAGCCAGGCAGGGCGTCTTCCCTGATGGCCGATGTGAAAGAAGAGGAGGCTCAACGTCATGAGCGTTGAAAACCAGTCCAAGCAAGGCCGGTGGGCCGGACGCAACTCGGACAAGGACGTGATCCGCGACAAAATCTGGAAGATACTTGTGGATGAAGGCCAGAATGTTGGCCCCACCTGGAGCCGGATCCCGAATTTCGTCGGGGCCGATTTGGCGGCCAAACGGTTGTCGGAGCTGGATTTCTGGACATCCGCAAAGGTTGTGAAATGCAACCCTGACCCGCCGCAGATCCCCGTGCGACTACGGGCGCTTTACGACGGCAAGCTCTTGTATACGCCGGTCCCCGAACTGGTCGAGGGATTCCCGTTTGTGCTGCTTGATCCCGCCCGGCTCGAAGCCGATGGCGTTCAGTTCGAGCTTGCCGCGACATCACAAGGCGCGGTGGAATATGGTCAGCCCGTCAGCTTTCAGGAGATGGCCCCCATGGATGTCATCGTCGTGGGCTGTGTCGGCGTCACCCGCAGTGGTGGACGCACCGGCAAAGGCGGCGGCTTTGCGGATCTGGAGCTTGGAATCTTCCGTGAGTTGGGCAAGGTGCCGGATCACGCGGTGATCGTCACCACGGTCCATTCCTCGCAAGTGGTCGATGACGATGACATCGTCATGATGGAGCACGATTCCGCGCTCGAATGGATCTGCACCGAGAAAGAAGTCATTCAGACCCGCTCGCCCTATCCTCAGCCAACTGGCGTCGCCTGGGACATGGTGCAGCCCGACCAGTTGGAGGACATTCCGTTTCTCAAAGAACTAAAGCGCGATTTGTCCTCGCGTTAAATATCTGGCGGTTCCCGTCTCTCTGCAGATGGGGATCGCCTTAAATGAAAAAAAATCAACATGGAGTTAGAAAATGCTTAGCAGACGAAACTGGATGCTTGGATCCGCCTCGGTAGTCCTTTCGACGGGACTGGCTTTGTCACCATATGCAGTGCAGGCCGAAACGCCACTGCGCGTGGCATTGATCATGACAGGACCGATCACTGACGGTGCGTGGGCGCAACTTGCCTATGAGGGGCTGGCCGAGTTGGACAAACGGCCTGAATTCGACACTGGCTATGCCGAAAATGTGAGCCAGGCCAACCTCGTGCAGGTGGTGCAGGGCTATGCCGACGATGGTTATGACCTCATCATCGGGCATGGCTATGAATTCGGCTCCGCCTTTGTCGAGATCGCGCCGGACTACCCGGATCAGAGATTCTTTGCCTCGACCTTCAAACCCGAAAGCGACATTCCCGACAACACCCGCTATATCGATATGGCCTATTTCGACGCCGCCTACGGTGCCGGCGTATTGGCCGCGCTATTGTCCAAAAAAGGCAAGGCGGTTGGCTTCGTGGGCGGTGGCGACAACCCGACTCAGCAGCGTATGATGTCCACCTTTATCGGCGGTGCCGAGGCAACGCGGCCGGGGCTTACAGGGATGGGAATCGTCACGGGAGAATACGACAACGCCAGCAAGGGTTCCGAAGCGTCAGCAGCAATGATCGCGCGGGGCGCAGATGTGATTTGGCATGGTGCGAATGTCACCGGATTGGGAGCGATCCAGGGCGCGGTGGCCCAAGGTGCGACGGTCTTGGGCTGCTACTCCGACCAGACCGGTGTTGCGCCAGAAGCAATGGCCACCAGTTTCGTGATGAATCTTGGTTGGATGGTCGAGGTGGTGGCACAGTCCGTTGTCGATGGCACGTTCGAGGGGGGCTCGGAATGGCAACCGCCGGTCACCGAGATGTGGTCGCTCCATGCCGGCGCGGCGGGTGACCACAATCCCGATATCGTGTCAGATGAGATCTGGACCCAGTTCCAGACGGTCTGGAGAGGCTTGGGAGATGGCAGCATTGACGTCGAGACTTTGGTGAAATGATTTGACTGCATGCGGTCTGGCAGGGCGTCTGCGCCTTGCGACATGCTCGAAACTGGACTCCCCATGACCTTCCCATTCCTGAATGCACGAAAAATCGTCAAGCGCTTTCCCGGCGTGCTGGCCAATGACCATGTGGATTTCGACGTGGACCGGGGCGAAATCCACGCCCTGCTTGGCGAAAATGGCGCAGGCAAGAGTACCCTGATGCAGATTCTCTACGGGCTGTACAGCCGGGATGGCGGCGAAATTCTTGTCGATGGCAGCCCCGTCGATCTGGTCACACCCGCGGCGTCGATCGCCGTCGGAATCGGGATGATCCATCAGGAATTCATGCTAGTGCGCCGCTTTACCGTGGCGGAGAATATCATCCTCGGCCTGAAGGACCGCACACATGGCGGGCGCCTGGATATCGCAACCGCTTCGGCACGGATCTCCGAACTTTCGGACTCCTACGGACTTCGGGTCGACCCGGAAGCCATCGTCGAACATCTGTCGGTCGGAGTTCAGCAGCGTGTCGAAATCCTCAAACTGCTCTATCGCAAGGCGACGCTTCTAATCCTGGACGAGCCGACCGCAGTGCTGACTCCACAGGAAACGCAAGCTTTCTTCAGGATCCTGCGCAAACTGGCCGCTGAAGGACATGCCGTTATCATCGTGACCCATAAATTAAACGAAATTATGGAGATATCCGATCGGGTGACGATTATGCGCGATGGCCGTGTCGTCGCATCCGTCGCCACTAGGGACAGTTCGGAGGCGGAACTGGCGCGTCTGATGGTCGGACGAGATGTCGAACTGGGCACGGTACGGCATGCGCAGAATGTAGGTGAACCGATTCTTGAAATCGAAAACCTGACTGTTCGGGACGAGCTTAGTCATACCGCCGTCGATAATCTGTCACTGACCCTAAATGCTGGCGAAATCGTTGGCTTGGCCGGCGTGGATGGCAATGGTCAATCCGAACTGGCTCAAGCAATAATGAACCTGCGCCCCATAGAGGCCGGACGCATCATGCTTGAGGGTCGCGATCTCACCCAGACAAGTCCCGCCGAACATATTGCGGCACGGCTGGCCTATGTGCCGGCGGATCGGCGGCATGTGGGCACGGTTGCGGAACTGCCGATCACGCTTAATGCGATACTAGGTGATCAACGTGCCTATACGGGGCGGTTCGGCTTGCTGGATTTCGGGCGCATCAGAGAATTCGCGCAATCCCTGATGACGCGTTTCGGAGTGCGGCCCAACGACCCCGAGTACATCGCCGGCAAACTGTCAGGCGGCAACCTGCAAAAGGTGCAGATGGGTCGAGCAATCGCGATCGACCCGGTCGCCCTGATTGTCGAACAGCCGACGCGTGGACTTGACGTCGGCGCGATCGAGGCGGTCTGGGGCGAAATTCTCGCACAGCGGGCGGCAGGCAAAGCCGTGCTTCTGATATCGGCGGAATTGCAGGAAATCCTCAATCTCGCCGACCGGATCGCGGTCATCTACGAGGGTCGGATCATGGGCATCGTTCCCGCTGAACGGGCAGATGTCAGCCAGATCGGACTCATGATGGCGGGTTCGGTCCCGTCCTCGAAGAACGGAGAGAGCCATGACTCTGCTTGAGCGCCGGTTGAAACCGGCGGATTCCCCCCGCGCCATTGCAGTTGCGACAATATTGTCGGTCCTGGCAGCACTAATCATCGGCGGATTGCTGTTTCTGCCATATGGCGCAAACCCGCTCTCGGCCTATGCGGCGCTCTTCAGCGAGGCGTTTTTGTCGTGGCGGGGGTTCGGGTTCACACTGATCAAAGCAACACCGTTGATCCTGGTCGGATTGGGCACGGTGGTCGCCTGGCGCACCGGGTTCGGATATCTGGGCTTCGAGGGCTGTCTGCTGGTCGGCGCCGCAGCTTCAACTATAGTTGCCCTAAGCGCCGGCGAGGGTGGCGCATTGGCCGGGATCCCCTTTGTTCTGTTCCTGCCATTGGCAACCTTAGCCGCACTGTTCGCAGGGGCGATCTGGGCAGGGATAATCGGCTTGTTCAAGGGCCGGTTCGACGGCAATGAGGTCATTACCTCGCTGATGATGAACTATGTTGCGATCCTGCTGGTGCAATATCTGGTCTCCGGGCCGCTGCGGGCTCCCGGCGGGTTACCACAGACCACGCGTCTAGAGCGCGACTATTGGTTGCCACTGCTGTTCGACGGAAATCGCGCCCATGCAGGGATCCTGATCGCCCTGGCTGCGGCCGCGCTTGTCTGGATCGTGCTGATGCGCTCACGTCTGGGCTTCGAAATGATCGTCACGGGATTGAACCCGAAGGCTGCCAAATTCGGCGGTATTGAAGTCGGACGCCGACAACTCATGGCCGCTTGCCTGGCCGGCGGGCTGGCTGCGCTGGCCGGCATGATGGAGGTTCTGGGCGTGCATCACCGGCTCATGGACGGAATGGCCGAGGGCACGGGTTTCATCGGCATCGTTGCGGCCCTTCTCGGCAAGCTTCATCCGCTCGGCGTTGTGATTGTTTCGCTGCTTTATGCCGGGATGACTGTGGGTGCCGATGCGATGCAGCGGCAAATCGGATTGCCCGGTTCCATCGTCTTCATGATCCAGAGCATGATCCTGTTGTTCATCCTGACCAGTGATCTTTTCCGCTATTACCGACTGCGTCTTCCTGTGCGCGGCCGCACCCTGAAGGATATCCGGCATGGAACTTGATGTCGCAACGACTACCGTCCTTACAGGTTGGCTTGCCGCCACGATCCGATTGGCCGGACCGCTGCTACTGGCGGCCTTAGGAGAGCTTTTCGCCGAACGGTCTGGGGTTTTAAACATCGGGATTGAAGGTGTGATGTTGCTTGGTGCATTGGCCGCCTATCTTGCAACATGGACAGGCGGTAACCCATGGATCGGGATGCTGGCCGGTATGGCCGCAGGGTTGGGATCGGGGCTGTTCCTCGGTTTCCTCTATGTCACCGTACAGGCCAGCCATGTGGTCGTCGGAATCATTTTCAACATCTTCGCGCTTGGCCTTGCCAGTTATGTCTATCGGTTAGCGCTTTCCGGGATTTCAGGGGTCCAGACCGTAGCGATGTTCACCGCCAAACCGGTACCGGGGCTGTCCGAAATCCCTGTTCTCGGGCCTGTTCTGTTCTCCCATACCATGCCGCTCTATCTGACCGTCCTGATGGTATTTTTCGCGGCCTATACATTATACAAAACCGCGTTCGGTCTGAATCTGCGCGCCGTGGGTGAAAACCCGCGGGCGGCGGATACAGCCGGGATCGATGTAGCCCGCTATCGGTATATTGCGGTGATGATTTCGACCGTGGCATCGGGTGCTGCCGGAGCCTATCTGGTTCTGGCCAATGTCGGGCAGTTCCGCGACACGATCATCGCCGGGCAAGGCTTCATCGCATTGGCCATCGTCATTTTTGGGCGCTGGGATCCCTGGTTCGCAGCGATCGCGGCGTTGATATTCGGTGCGGCGGATGCGCTGCAATTGACGCTGCAACTGATGGGAACAGGCATACCTCCGCAACTCTTGCTGGCCTTGCCGTATCTCCTGACGATTATCGCCATGTCAGGCCTGATCGGGAAAGCCAATCAACCAGCCGCATTCATGCAACCATATAGAAAGGAATAGAGGGTGCATGCGCCGGATCTCCTCCACCCTTTCGTCCCTAAATATGCTCGAACCGTCATAAACCGAGCACTCACATCTCGGAGTCATCTCGAAAGATCAACAGTACTCGCAGCAGTCGATGTTTGCACTAGCCGTCCTGCGCTAGGCGCGGCGATCCTATCTAGTCCGTCCTGAACAAGGTTTTCAGGCCGGTGCCGCAGCGATCTGAACAGTCCCGACGGCCCCATCTTGGCGAGGTTGATCTGGCGGAGCAGGGCATGCAGCCAGAGCAACCTGCACAGGAGCTCCCTGAGGTGGCGCAGGATCATGCGAATGTTTTGGCCGCAGCCGCAGAGCGCGGCTTGTCCGTCTTCAGGTGATTTGGAACACGAGTGCCTGATCTCGAATGGAGGGTCTGGCTCGTTGGGGTTTCAGTCTATGCCGCTGTCTGGCGGTGCAACAAGCGGCGCTTCTCGATGGTTCTGGCTTTGATATCCTTTCGCCGTCGCAGGATGGCTTCGGGCCCTGCCGAGATAGACATCGGCAGGGGTGAGGTTGCCGAGGCTCTCGTGGTAGCGGTAGTGGTTGTAGTGGTCGATGAAGTCGCCGATCGCCGCTTCCAAGGCGCCTGGCAGGTAGTAGTTCTCGAGCGGGACGCGGTACTTGGGGGTCTGGTGCCAGCGCTCGATCTTGCCCTGGGTTTGCGGATGGCGCGGGGCACCGCGAATGTGATCCATGTCCCGGCTGGCCATCCAGTCGGCCAGCTCCCCGGAGATGTAACTGCGGCCATTATCGCT
>NZ_JBGFGP010000019.1:0-491 GCF_041224545.1 Sedimentitalea sp. XS_ASV28
GCGTGCGTGCCCTCTCGGCAGATTTGCTTTGCAATTCGCCTGCCGGGGGACAGTACGTGGCGCTTCCGTGGCGAACTTGTCCCACAAGGCATCCTTCCATTCCTGCGAAAGGATCACACCATTAAACCGTGGGATCAAACAGTTGGGGGATTCCATGCATCAGCAGTACCCGTGCAAATGCCAACGGCGAACCACAAGTCTGGACGCTGCCTTCTGCCTCGTCGTGCAGCAGTTTTCCGCCCTGAAGGGCGGCATCGCGATATGATATAAAGGCTTTGCAGTATTCCGGGCTGGTTCTATCGCGTAGTGAATCGCCGCAGATAATGCAACAGACCCCTTGACGACCGTAAGCTAGGTCATGTTGACAAATGACGGATCCAAAGTCGGATTGACGCGATGTCGATGAAGCCCAGGAAGCTTTCAGCCGTCTTATCGTAGCGGGTTGCGACGCGCCGGGCGTTCTTGAGTTTGTTGAAGCACCGCTCAACCAT
>NZ_JBGFGP010000047.1:0-30831 GCF_041224545.1 Sedimentitalea sp. XS_ASV28
GTTGCCCCGACAAGCCTCGCTGCGCGATGTTCAAATGACCGAATTTGGAGCCGTCCTGCAGCACGCGAGATTGAGCACTTGCAGAAATTTCCGAGCTGCGAGCGCATGCAGCAAAAAATGAGGATTTCCGCTGTGGGCTCAATCCTTCCATTCAAGGACGGATTGAGCAGCCGCAGCATAGACCGTCTCGCTTGATAGTGGTCCACATAAGAAAGGCCCGGCGTAAGCCGAGCCTTTCCGGATCCTGAGGGTGCGATCGCTCAGCCTGCGATGAGGCCCATGTTTTCGAGTTTGAGCAGAACCTGGTGGGCGCAGTTGTCCACGTCGGTGCCTTCGGTCTCGACCCGCATCTCGGGGTTCTCCGGCACGTCATACGGATCGGAGATGCCGGTGAATTCCTTGATCTTGCCCTCCCGCGCGAGTTTGTAGAGCCCCTTGCGATCGCGGCGTTCGCATTCCTCGATCGAGGTGGCGACATGCACCTCGATGAAAGCACCAAAGGCTTCGATGTCTTCGCGCACGGCGCGGCGGGTGGTGGCATAGGGCGCGATGGGCGCGCAGATCGCGATGCCGCCATTCTTGGTGATCTCGGAGGCCACATAGCCGATACGGCGGATGTTGAGGTCGCGGTGCTCCTTGGAGAACCCCAGTTCGGAGGACAGGTTCTTGCGCACGATGTCGCCATCGAGAAGCGTCACCGGACGCCCCCCCATTTCCATCAGCTTGACCATCAGCGCGTTGGCGATGGTGGATTTGCCCGAGCCCGAGAAGCCGGTGAAGAACACCGTGAAGCCCTGCTGGCTGCGCGGTGGCTTGGTCTTGCGCAGTTCGGCGACAACCTCGGGGAAGGAGAACCATTCGGGAATTTCCAGCCCTTCGGCCAGACGGCGGCGCAGTTCGGTGCCCGAGATGTTGAGGATGGTGACGTTGTCCTTGTCCTCGATTTCGTCATTGGGTTCGTACTGGGCGCGCTCCTGCACATAGACCATGTGTTTGAAGTCGACCATTTCGATGCCCATTTCGTCCTGATGCTGGCGGAACAGGTCCTGCGCATCGTAGGGGCCGTAGAAATCTTCGCCCGCGCTGTTCTTGCCCGGGCCGGCATGGTCACGACCGACGATGAAATGGGTGCAGCCGTAATTGGCGCGGATCAGCCCATGCCAGACCGCTTCGCGTGGCCCGGCCATGCGCATCGCCAGCGGCAGCAGCGACATGGTGGTGGTCGACGCCGGATATTTGTCGAGCACGGCCTCGTAGCAGCGCACGCGGGTAAAGTGATCGACATCGCCGGGCTTGGTCATGCCGACAACCGGGTGGATCAACAGGTTCGCCTGCGCTTCGCGCGCGGCGCGGAAGGTCAGCTCCTGATGCGCACGGTGCAGCGGGTTCCGGGTCTGGAACGCGACCACGCGGCGCCAGCCGAGTTTGCGGAAATAGGCGCGCAACTCGTTCGGAGTATCGCGACGGGCGCGGAAATCGTAGTGTACCGGTTGCTGGATGCCGGTCACCGGCCCGCCGAGATAGACGTTACCCGCCGTGTTGTGCAGGTAGTTGACCGCCGGGTGCGCGTCGTCATCGGCACCGAACACCTTTTCGGCCTCGCGCGATTTGTCGGGCGTCCAGCGGTCGGTGACGGTCATTGTGGCCAGGATCACGCCTTCCTGATCGCGCAGCGCGATGTCTTCGCCGATTTCGAGCGTCTCCGCAAAACCCTCGGACACATCCAGGTTGATCGGCATCGGCCACAGCGTGCCGTCAACAAGCCGCATATTGTCCACGACGCTGTTGTAATCCGCCTCGTTCAGAAAGCCCTTGAGAGGGTTGAATCCGCCATTCATCAACAATTCCAGATCACAGATCTGGCGCGGCGTCAGATCATAGCTCTTGAGGTCGCCCGCCTCAACCTTCAGCTTTTGCGCCGATTCATAAGATACGTATAACTCGGGGATCGGAGCCAGATTGGCGAGCATGGTCATGAGGGGAACTCTCGTTTGCTTGGATAGGGGCGATGACCGGGTACAGCCGGTCGCGCGGGGCATAGACCCGGAGCGTCGGCAATGTCTAGGCGCAGAAATCAATTTTTACAGGTTTGTGCCATTCTGGCGCGGATTTCCGCCCCCGGAGGGCAAAAACTACCGGTTTATGGGGGTCTGTAGTTTGCGGCGCGGGATCGGATGATGCTCCGATCCCGTTTGCATCTCAGCCGTCCTGCTCGGCCAGAAAGCGTTCGGCATCGAGCGCGGCCATGCAGCCCATGCCGGCGCTGGTCACCGCCTGGCGGTATTTGTGGTCGGTCAGGTCGCCGGCGGCGAATACACCGGGCACCGAGGTTTCCGTCGTGCCGGGTTTGACGCTGACATAGCCGCCATTGTGCAGCTCCAGCACGTCCTTGACCAACTCGTTCGCGGGGGCATGGCCGATGGCGATGAACACGCCCTTGGCGGCGATTTCGGTGATTTCGTCGGTTTGCACGTTGCGCACCCGCACGCCCTCGACGCCCAGCGGGTTGTCGGCGCCGATGACTTCCTCAAGCGTGTGGAACCACAAAGGCTCGATCTTGGGGTGTTTCAGCAGACGATCCTGCAGGATTTTCTCCGCCCGCAGTTCATCCCGACGATGGATCAGCGTCACCTTGGAAGCGAAGTTGGTCAGGAACAATGCCTCTTCCACCGCGGTGTTGCCACCGCCGACCACGACAATTTCCTGGCCGCGATAAAAGAAACCGTCGCAGGTGGCGCAGGCCGAGACACCAAAGCCCTTGAACTTTTCTTCGCTGGGCAGGCCGAGCCATTTCGCGCGCGCGCCGGTCGCCAGGATGACGGCATCCGCGATATAGGTCGCACCGCTGTCGCCGGTTGCGGTGAACGGCCGGCTGGACAGGTCGAGAGTGGTGATGATGTCCGACACGATGTCACATCCCATCGCCTTGGCATGCGCTTCCATGCGTACCATCAGATCGGGGCCCTGCACCTCGGTATCGCCGGGCCAGTTTTCGACTTCGGTGGTGGTGGTCAACTGGCCACCGGGTTCGATTCCCTGCACCAGGATCGGTTCGAGCATGGCGCGGCTTGCATAGACCCCGGCGGTGTAGCCCGCAGGGCCGGACCCGATGATCAGAACCTTGGTGTGGCGTGTTTCACCCATGACTTTCCCCAATGCAGCATGATATGTGGACGGCCTGCCCACCGGGTTGCCGATATAGCGACGGACCCCGCCGGCTTAAACCCCCTGAATTCCGGCGAATGACCGGGCACCGGAGTTGTTGCGTTGCGGCGAAATATTATTGCGTGTACCAGTGGCGCTGATATAAGAAATGAAAATTCCGAGGGAGCAGATCATGGTTGCAACACGCCTCGATCCGATTGATCGCAAGATACTGTCGGAGCTTCAGGCAGATGGGCGCATGACAAATGTCGAACTGGCCAAGAGGGTCGGTATTTCGGCCCCGCCCTGTTTGCGGCGTGTCCGCACGCTGGAGGATTCGGGCCTGATTCAAGGGTATCATGCGGATGTGAACGCCCGGGAACTTGGGTTCGAGGTTCAGGTTTTCGCGATGGTCGGACTTGACAGCCAGGCAGAGGCCGAGTTGAGCGCATTCGAGGCGCTGTGCCGCGAATGGCCATTGGTGCGCGAGTGTCATATGCTGAACGGCGAGGTGGATTTCATCCTGAAATGCGTGTCGCCGGATCTGAGCAGCTTTCAGAGTTTTCTGACCGGCGAGTTGCTGACCACGCCGAATGTCGCAAGTGTGAAGACATCGCTGGTCATCCGCGGGGCCAAGGACGAACCGGGGGTTCCCTTTGACATCCTGGAGGAACGTCTGAGCCGCAGCGCCTGACGTTCCCCGCCGGTATCAGGCCATGAGCGCATCGTGGTCGCCATCGCCCGCGCGCGCGTATGCCAGTTCGCCAAAATCGCCAAGTTGCGAGATATGCGGGAAAAGGTCGAGATAGACGTTGCGCATCGTGTGGCTGATGTGGCGCGCGGCGTTTGCGCCGGGATGATAGGTTTCGAATTCAAGTCCCGCAACGCGAATGACCGCGTGGCGGGGCAGGCAGATGTGGAAAAGTTCGACCGGCGTTGGCGGCGCGGTTTCGACGATATTCATGCCATCCTGAAATTCCCGAACGGGGGTCAATATCTGCAGGCCGCCTGAAACCGCCCGCAAATGGCTGGGCGTGTGCAAGATCCGCGCAGACGGGCCGGCGATGACACAGGACATCGGACGTTGCATGCCGAAACTGTCTGCCATGATCCGGGTAAGGCGCAGGTTGCGGCCCTGCGGTCCGGGGCGTCCGGGCACCAGTGTCGTGCTGCCCTTCCAGATCAGCGGCTGGCTCTCGCCGTCTCGGGTCAGGATGCGGTCTCCGGGCAGCAGGTCTTCGACCGAGATTGCGCCGCTTTCGGTTTCGACCATCGATCCGCGGGTAAAGGCGCAAAACGCGTCTTCAAAGATCGGCAGGGCGGGCGCGATATGACGGGTTTCGGCAATATCGCCATTGGGCAAAAGCGAACTGACCTCATAGCGGCGCAGTTGCGGCTTGGGCTGCGCACGCGTCGCGGCGGGGTCGATCAGGGCGCCGGCTTCGGTCTGGACGGCACGGTTCGCAGCGCGCCTAAGCGGGATTGGGAGCGTCATGGTTTCGTAGCCCTTCCTCAAGGTCAAACCTGTGCCGGCCCCCACCGACAACACAGACCGACACAGTTGTGAATTGGTCTGTAATGAACCGATTTTTCCCGGATACGCTTCAAATTGTCAACGAAAGCACGGCATATTTAGTGAATTTGCCTCAATCCACCCCCTACCGAGTGTATTGTTGCCTCGGTTTGCTCACAATCTCGCGGCTTCTTGTCAAATCCACGTTATCACCGTGACAGGGATCCGTCGGGAATATGACGACCCTATGGCGGTTCGCCCTGACGTTGAGTCGCGGGCGACGGATTCGCAGAATCAGTTAGCGCGAACACGGTCGAATTCGAATCGACCGACTTCGCGCGACCCCGCGTCTGACGTCAAAGCCGGATTACCGAGATGAGCCGGCCATAATCCGCATCCTTGTTGTGCACGCTGCGGCGATAGGAAAAGAACCGGTCCTCATCGGAATAGGTGCAATGCCGGGTCCATTCCGCGTGACCGATGCCTGCACAGCGCAAGCGGTGCAGACCAAACCCCTGCAGGTCGAACTGCAACCTGTCGCCCGCACCGTTGGCAAAAAAGCGCGCGTTCCGGGGATCGTCGGCCATGAACGCGTCCATGAATTCAGGTCCTACTTCGTACGCCCGCTGGCTGATTGACGGGCCGATCACCGCCCGCGTGTCCGCGCGCCGCGCGCCCAGGGCCTCCATCGCGTCAAGCGTCGCCTCGAGCACGCCGTCCAGCGCACCGCGCCACCCCGCATGCGCGGCGCCGATGACTCCGGCACCGGCATCGGCGAACAGCACCGGCTGACAATCCGCCGTCAGGATCGACAGCGCGATGCCCGGCGTGGCGGTAACCATCGCGTCGGCGCGGGGCTTGTCCGCGAGCGGCGCATCGACGGTGACCACATCCGGGGAATGGACCTGGTGTACAGAAACCAATGCGTCCGGTTCGACGCCAACGGCCTGGGCGACACGCGCCCTGTTGATCGCAACCATGTCGGCCTGATCGCTGGACCCGATGCCACAGTTGAGACCGGAAAAAACGCCGGAAGACGCACCGCCCCGCCGGGTAAAGAACCCGTGTCTGAGGGGCGCGAGGCTGTCCGCTGTGAGGATTTCCAGTGTCATGGTTCAAGTCCGGGTGGCGGTGCGGCAGTTTCGGGATAGAGACCCAGTGTCTTGAACAGGTTTCCCATTTCGGCGGGATGCGTCAACCGGCGATGCGCGGCAATGATAGTTTCGCGCGCTTTACCTGTCGCGGCGCTGGCGAGCCTTTGCGCGCGCGCGGTGATGCCGAGGCGTTCCAGGAAAACGCCCTGTGTGCTCAGACGGCTATGGGCACAACCGGCCTCGCGGGCGACAGTGGCTATGGCTTCGAAATCGACATGGGCGCTTAGATCGGCGTCGCCGGGCGTGCCGAGAATATCGGTGCTCCGGTGCGCGCGCAGGGCCTGCAGCGTGTCTCCGAGCGAGCGCCAGTCGCCATAATCGACGATCAGAGCCGCACCGCCCTGACCGGCGATTCGCTGAGAGAGCGTGCCAACAAGCGTCGGGATCGCCGGACAGTATTCGACAATATCCCCGTCACTGGTGTCCGCCAGTCGATGCTCCAGCGCGGGCACCGGGGCAGGGTCGGTAAGGCCCAGCACCAGCCGATTCTCCTGCGCACCGACGCGGCGTTCGCGCCAATGCGGGCCGCTCCGGACAAACTGGCGGATCGGCAGAGCATCGAAAAACTCGTTGGCGACCGCAAACAGGGGCCGGTTCGGCAGCGATTGCACGCTGTCATGCCATGTCGGTTCATGGGGCCGGAGCGTTTCGGCCTGAACCTTCCGCAGGACCGGTGATTGCTCAATCAGAGCGATCCGGGCGGCGGCGTGGAACCCGGGTACCGCGCGGGTTGCACGCATCAGGTCGGCCATGAGCGTGCCGCGCCCCGGACCAAGTTCCGCCAGCGTGAACGGGGCAGGGCATCCCTGATCCAACCACGCCTGCGCCAGAGACAGCCCGATCAGTTCGCCAAAGATCTGGCTGATTTCGGGAGCGGTTGTGAAATCTCCCGCCTGTCCGAACGGATCGCGCGTGGCGTAGTATCCGAGCGTGGGATGCAGCAGGCATTCGCTCATATAGCTGGCAAGGCTGATCGGCCCGTCGGCGCGGATGCGCGACAGGATCTGTGCCTCAAGGCTCATGTGGACGGTGTTCTCCGGGCGCGCACGATCAGCCAGACGCCGAGCGCCATCATCGGCAGGCACAGCAACTGTCCCATGGTCAGACCATAGCTGCCCACATGCCACGCAAGGCCGAGCGGATTGCCCGGTTCCACGAACTGGCTGTCCGGTTGGCGGACGAATTCGACCAGGAAACGCGCGAGCGCGTAGCCTGCGAAAAATACGCCTGATACCAGACCGGGGCGTTTGAGCGCCCCGCGCCGATAGACCAGCCACAACAGCAGTGCGCCAAGGATCAGGCCTTCGAGTGCCGCTTCATAGAGTTGCGACGGGTGGCGCGCACAGAGCCCTTCGATGCCGGGGCAGTCCTGTGCGGCGGCGCCGGGAAAGATCACGCCCCAGGGAAGATCGGTCGGCCGACCCCACAATTCGGCATTTATGAAATTCGCCAGCCGCCCCAGCAACAGACCGGGCGGCACCACATGGGCCACCAGATCGGCCATGCTCAGCCGTGGCAGGTTATGGCGGGCGGTATAGAGCCAGGTGGCGATGATGACCCCGAGCAGCCCGCCATGAAACGCCATGCCGCCTTGCCAGACCTTGAGGATTTCGAGCGGGTTTTGCAGGTAATAACCCGGTTGGTAGAACAGAACGAACCCCAGACGTCCACCGATGATGACGCCAATGATGATCCATGTCAGCAGGTCTTCGATCTGGGCCGGAGTTGCCGGCGGTTGATTTGCGGGCCAGAGCGCGGGACGCCGCACCGCCATGACCGCCAGCCGCCAGGCAATCAGTATCCCGAAAATGTAGGCCAGCGCATACCAGCGCAGGGACAGTTCCATGCCGAAGATCGAGATCGAGAACAGTTCGGGAGAGAGGTTGGGAAATTGCATGTCGCCTTCTGACCGTGCGGGCGCGACGAAGTCAACCTTGTCGCGACCGCATCGCTTGCCCATATAGAGGGTAACGCGACACGGAGACGACAGATGCAGACCCGCAACAAGATATTCGACGATATTTCACAGCTGATGACCAATGCGATGGGCGTGGCACAGGGCGCGAAGGGAGAGGCCGAGACGGCCATGAAGTCGTTGCTCGACCGGTGGCTCGCCGATCGCGATCTTGTGACCCGAGAGGAATTTGACGCAGTGCGGGCGATGGCCCAGAAGGCGCGCGAAGAGAACGACGCGCTTTCGGCACGCATTGCCGCGCTCGAAGCGAAAGCGAAAGCGAAAGACTAGCGCGCGCCCAAGCCGGAATACCCGGCCCGGTTTGCACCGACAGGATTGGTGTGGGGATGATTCATCCGTGCCGAACCCGCCAAGATTTTGGCAATATTTACATTCTGTCCACAACTTATTGATGGCTCCCCCCAAATAGGGGGTTGCCAGAAACTGTTATGCGTCGCACCATATATTGTATGAGACCGGGGGATCGCCTCGGCTTGTAGAGCAGTCAGCTAGCGCTTGGGGCGCTGCGTCGCCCCCGCTGCTAGAGATCAGTGAGGTGGCATCATGGCCCTTTCCGAACAGTATCTGGAAGACGACATTCACCCGATTGATATTGTCGAACATATTGCGTCCGATCACGATTGGGATTTCGACCGCATCGGCGACGACCAGATCGCGATGGCCGTCGAGGGACAATGGCGCACCTATTCGATCACGCTTGCCTGGTCTGCCTATGACGAAACCCTGCGCATGGTGTGCACGTTCGAGCTTGAACCGCCGCAGGAAAAACTGCCGGCGCTGTATGAGCTGCTCAACCAGATGAACGATCAGACATGGGCGGGGTCGTTCACCTACTGGGCCGAGCAGAAACTGATGGTCTATCGTTATGGCCTGGTGCTGAGCGGCGGTCAGACGGCGTCGCCGGCGCAGATTGACACGATGATCAGCGCGGCGGTTCTTGGGGCCGAGCGCTATTATCCTGCGGTGCAGCTGATGATCTGGGGCGATCGTAGCCCGGCAGAAGCGATGCAAGTCGCCATTGCAGAGGCTTACGGGCGCGCGTAAACCCTTGCCCTGAACCGGTTGGGAAGGGGCAATCATGGACATGAAAGATGTGACGGACCGCGGGCTGGTCCTGTTGGGGTGTGGCAAGATGGGATCCGCGATGCTGGCCGGTTGGCTGGATGGCGGTCTGCCTGCCGGATCGGTCTGGGTGCTCGACCCGTACCCGTCCGACTGGGTCAAGTCACAGGGCGTGCATATCAACACCGACCTGCCCGCCGAGCCTGCGATCATCCTGATCGCCGTCAAGCCGCAGATGATGGGCGATGCGCTTCCTGCCATCGCGGCCAAGGGCGGCGGCAAGACGATGTTCGTCTCGGTTGCGGCAGGGACGCCGATTTCGGCGCTGGAGGCCATTCTAGGGGCGGATTCTGCCATCGTGCGGGCCATGCCCAACACGCCGGCTGCGGTTGGTCGCGGGATCACGGCGTTGATCGGCAACGCGAGCACAGGCGCCGCTCACCTTGATCTGGCCGAAGGCTTGCTGTCGGCGGTGGGACAGACCGTGCGGCTGGACAATGAAGCCCAGATGGATGCGGTGACCGGAGTCAGCGGCTCGGGCCCGGCCTATGTATTCCATATGATCGAGACCCTGGCCGCCGCGGGCGAAGCACAGGGATTGCCGGCCGACCTGGCGATGAAACTGGCCAAGGCCACGGTGGCGGGCGCGGGTGCCCTTGCCGAAGCCGCAATCGAGGACCCCAGCCAGTTGCGCGTGAATGTCACCAGCCCGAACGGAACGACCCAGGCGGCGCTTGAGGTGTTGATGGATGAAGACACCGGTTTTCCCGCGCTTCTGAAACGCGCGGTTGCCGCGGCGGCGGACAGGTCCAGAGAGTTGGCAAATGGCTGAGATCAGTTTCGACGATTTTCTCAAGGTCGATATTCGTGTCGGAACGGTTCTGCGTGCGGAACCCTATCCGGAAGCCCGGAAACCGGCCATCAAGCTGTGGATCGATTTCGGGGACGATATCGGCGAACGTAAATCATCGGCCCAGATCACCGCACATTATCAGCCTGAAATGCTGGTCGGTAAGCAGGTGATGGCCGTCGTCAATTTTCCGCCGCGTCAGATCGGTCGTTTCATGTCCGAGGTGCTGGTTCTGGGACTACCGGACGCGGCGGGCGAGATCGTTCTGATCGGGCCGGATGGAAAAGTGCCTGTCGGCGGGCGCATGCACTGAAATGCGCTTTCAGGTTCCGCCGGGCTCGATGTCTCCAACGGCCTCGCGCCAATGGCGGCGGCAGAGCGAGACATATGTTTCATTGCCACCGATCTGAACCTGTGCGCCTTCGGTGATTGCATGCCCGTTTTCGTCCTGACGGATCACCATTGTGGCCTTGCGCCCGCAATGACAGATCGTGCGTACCTCGCGCATTTCATCAGCCAGCGCCAGCAGGGTCGCCGAACCGGGAAACAACTCGCCGCGAAAATCGACCCGCAGGCCATAGCACAGCACGGGCAGGCCCAGATCATCGACAACCCGTGCCAATTGCCAGACCTGCGCATGGCTGAGAAACTGCGCCTCGTCGACGAAAATACAGGCAATCGACCCCCGCTTTTGCCGGTTGTCGATCATGGCAAACAGATCATCATCCGGCCCGAAGATGTCAGCCTCGGCGGTGATGCCGATGCGAGAGGCGATGCGCCCGGTGCCGGCACGGTTATCGACGCTGGCGCTCAGAAGGTAGGTTTCCATGCCATGTTCACGGTAGTTGTGCGACGCCTGCAGCAGAAGCGTCGATTTCCCGGCGTTCATGGTCGAGTAGTTGAAGAAAAGCTTGGCCATTCCGCTGCCTAAAGCGTTTCGCGATTAACTTGAAACATCTGGTATCACCTAGCGCGTTGAAATCTTTGATTTCAGGCAGCGTTAGGTGATTCAGGTTTATCGCGAAATGCTATAGCCGGTTTCGCAGCGGTATAGAAGCGGTCCGGTTGCGGGTGCAGGAGCGGCCTGTGTCTCATGGCGGATACGGTCAGCAGAGGGGATGCTGACCGTACTGCGCTTTCAAGGACCGCGGACTTGGTGCGGTCCGCGGCCAACTCTTTAAACACTGCCCATTCGGGCAAAACCTGTTACCCATACCCCCCACTCCGAGAGGTATGGAAAATGTATGACATATGGATTATGAGGGCGGTATGGGAAAACCCTGCTGACATTCCCCGTCAGACGAAAGACATGCGTACCAGTTGGGACCAAGTGAATGAACGAAGCCGGCAGTTACCTGAAAAAACACACGGAATCGTTGATCAAGGATGTAGGCATCGAAGCCGCCTGCCAGATCACGGGAAAGTCAAAGGCGACGCTGGGACGGTATTACTCGGAACATGACGAGCATTCCGATCGCTTCATTCCGGTGGACGCGGTGGCCAAGCTTGAAGCCGAGTCATCCTTTCCGCATGTGACCAGCGCGCTTGCCGAACTCAGGAAAATCACCCTGTCCTATGACGACCGTCATCCCAACACGCCCGATAGCGGTGGCATCAACCATGACGTTATTGCGCTGAGCCAGCGGTTCGCGATGCTGATGTCGGAATATCACCAGTCCATCGAAGACGGTGTGATCAGCATAAACGAAGCCAAGAGGCTCTTGCGCGAGACCCTGATGTTGCAACAGGTCCTGATCGACATGAAGCTGCACCTCGAAGAGGAACAGCGCGGCCAGAACGGCACCGCCTGATCCGCGCTCTCCGGCGCGTGTGACGACTTGCCAGATCCGGCACCCATAGGGTCGCGCCAAAGATATCCGTGATGTCAGGCAGCGTTACGCGATGCCGTCGTTTCGCAAGGTGCTCCGGACCGGTTTCAGGCGTGACGGCGCAACAGAACCGAGCCCACCGAATACCCCGCGCCGAACGAACAGATCAGCCCGTGATCGCCCTCTTGCAGGTCGTCGGAATATTTCGAAAAGGCGATGATCGAGCCGGCAGACGACGTGTTGGCGTAATCCTGAAGGATGTTGGGTTGTTCATCCGGTTCCGGCGTGCGGCCAAGCACCTTGCGGCCGATGAAATCGTTCATCGACTTGTTCGCCTGGTGCAGCCACAGGCGTTTCAGTTCATCGGCGCCGACCCCGTTCGCGGCGATGTGATCGGCGATATGGTCGCTGACCATCGGGACGACCTCCTTGAACACCTTGCGCCCGTTCTGCATGAACTGCATGTCGCGGCGATCCTTCATTCCATCGGGGCGTGAGCGGCGCAGAAAACCGTTGTTGTTGCGGATGTTGTTGGAAAACGCGGTGGCGCAGCGCGTCGACAGGATCTCGAAATGGGCTCCGGTGGCGGTGTCCGTGCTCTCGATCAGCGTGGCGGTGGCGACATCCCCGAAGATGAAATGGCAATCCCGGTCGCGCCATTCGAGATGGGCCGAGCAAATCTCGGGATTGACCACGAGCGCCGCGCGCACCGATCCCGCGCGCACCATGTCGGCCGCGGCCTGGATGCCAAAGGTCGCCGAACTGCATGCGACGTTCATGTCAAAGGCGAAACCCGAGATTCCCAGCAGGTTCTGGATTTCCACCGCGATCGCGGGATAGGCACGTTCCATGTTCGACGCGGCGCAGATCACCAGATCGACGTCATCCGCGCTACGCCCGGCGGCGGCGAGCGCCTTTGTCGCGGCATCCACGCCCATTTCTGCCATCAGCGATGGTTCATCATCGCTGCGCTGGCGGAGCAGCGGATGCATCACCCGGGGATCAAGGATGCCGGTCTTGTCGATGACATGGCGCTGTTCGATGCCCGACGCCTTGACGATGAATGCCTCGCTGGACGGTTCCTTGGCCTCGATCTCACCCGCGGCGATGGCCGCGGCGTGCTCCTCGTTGAACAGCTCGGCATAGGCGTTGAACGCATCGACAAGCTCCGCGTTCGTGATGGTCTGTTCCGGGGTGAACAGCCCCGTGGCGGTGATGGCAGGTGTATGTGTCACGGTGGTGTCCTTCCGGGTTCAGAAGAACTTAGCCACGCCAGGGCCCCGTCACAAGGGGGCAGACCTGCCACGCCCGGCGGGCAGGGCTGCTAGCCCTTCTGGCCGATCCGGCTTTCGGTGCCGGCCCGGATTCGCCGGATATTTTCGCGGTGCCGCCAAAAGACGAGCAGCGTGACCAGAACGCCAAAGATCAGCGTGGTGCCATATCCGAGAAAAACGGCGCAGAGCGTTGACCCGGCGGCCGAGACCAGTGCGCCCATCGAGGACATGCGCGTGACGGCAGCCGCCAGCAGCCAGAGCGCACAGCAGGCCAAACCGACGGGCCAGGCCAGCGCGAGCCAGATACCGATGAAGGTTGCCACACCCTTGCCGCCCCGAAACCCGAGCCAGACCGGATAGCAGTGCCCGAGCATCGCGGCGAGGGCCGCGACCTGAACGGAGTCTTCCGGCGCAAAGGCCCGCGTAATCAGCACTGCTGCGGCGCCCTTGCCCCCGTCGAGCAACAACGTCAGCGCCGCCGCCGTCTTGTTGCCGGTGCGCAGGACATTGGTGGCGCCGATGTTGCCCGAGCCGATCTCGCGCAGGTTGCCGAGCCCCATGAGACGTGCCAGCACCATGCCAAAGGGGATTGAACCAAGGCCGTAACCCACGAACGCCCAGAGGATCAGCTGGGAAATGGAAGAGTCGAGGGGGGGCATCAGTCTCTCCGATAGACCGGTTTCCCGGCAACATAGGTTGCGAGAACCCTACCTTGCATCCGCTGTCCGTCAAACGGCGTGTTGCGGGATTTTGAGTGCAGGGTCGCGCGGTCGAGCACAAAGGGCACATCGGGATCGAACAGCACCAGATCGGCCGGCGCGCCGGGCGCGAGCCGGCCGCTGTCTAGCCCGAGCCGCCGCGCGGGATTCAGTGACAGTGCGGTAAACAATGTCGGCAAGTCGAGCTGGTCGCCATGGTATAGCCGCATGGCCGCAGGGAGCAGGGTTTCCAGCGCCACGGCGCCGCTGGCCGCTTCTTCGAAGGGCAGGCGTTTACTCTCTTCATCCTGCGGGGTGTGCATCGAGCATATGATGTCGATCAGCCCGCTGCGCAGCGCATCGATCACCGCAAGGCGGTCGTCTTCTGAGCGCAGTGGAGGCTTGACCTTGAAAAAGGTGCGATAGTCCGCGATATCCAGTTCGTTCAGCGTCAGGTGATGAATGCTGACCCCGGCGCTGATGTCCAGCCCGTTCCGCTTGGCACGGTCCAGCGCGGGCAGGGCGCGGGCCGTGGTGATCTGATCGGCGTGATAACGTGCGCCTGTCATTTCCAGCAGCGCGATGTCACGGTCCAGCCCCATGCGTTCGGCCATCGGTGACACGGCGGGCAGGCCACGCAGCGACGCAAATTTGCCCGATGTGGCACAGGATCCGGCGGAAAGGCCCGGTTCCTGCGGATGGGCAATGACCAGCGCCCCGCACGCGCGGGCATAGCTCAGCGCGCGGGAAAAGACCTTGGTATTGGTCACGACATGGTCGCAATCGGTAAAGGCCACCGCACCCGCATCCATGAGAAACCCGATCTCGGTCATTTCGCGCCCCTCGCGCCCTTTGGTCAGGGCCGCCATGGGCAGCACGTTGACAGGTGCTGCGGCATTGGCGCGGCGGGTCACGAATTCGAGCGTTTCCGGATTGTCGATGGTCGGCATGGTGTCGGGACGGGTCACCATCGTCGTGACCCCACCTGCCGCCGCGGCGAGCCCGGCAGAACGATAGCTTTCCTTGTGACGCTCGCCCGGTTCGCAGACCTTGACGCCGATATCGACGATGCCCGGCGCGAGGCATCTGCCATGGCAATCGACCGGCTCGACCTCTTCGGGCAGCGCGATCTCGGCCCCGGCGGCGACGATACGGCCGTCACGGACAAGCAAACTGCCCGGGGCGTCGGTTCCGGCTTCGGGGTCGATCAGGCGGGCATTGGTAAACAGCGTGGCGGTCATCGGCGATGCCTTTCGATGGTCGCTATGGTTTCGTCCAGGGTGGCCTGATACCTGATCAGGTGCTTGTCGCCACCCGTGGTGATGACCTGTACGGAAGAGGACATCCCGCGCAGCGTCGCGATCCGGGCGAGCGGGGCAGGGTGGTCGGCGATGAACCCTATCGGCGCATTTGTCATCGGATCACCATGTAGACGAGCAGCGCGACGAGGATCATGACCGCCGCGAATATGCCGCCGCCGATGCGACGGGCGCGGGCACGGGCCTCGCGCGGGGACCGGGGCATGCCGGTATTGGGCCGCGCGCTGCTCGGAACAGGCGCCGGTCGCGCCGTCCAGTCGGTGGGTGTGACCGAATACACGCCGATCGGGACCAGTGCCGCATCGGGATTCAGCGTCATCGCGCGCCCCCCGAACGCACGGCTGTGCAGCAGCAGCACATGACCCGTCACATCCGCAAGGTCAGCGCCAAGCTGGTCTTCGGGAACGGCGTGGCCCTCGGTAAGGTAACCGCGCAATCCGAGATCATCCAGATCGCCGACGGCGAAGATCTCGACATGTTCGGTGTCCAGCCCGCTGACTCCGAGCACGTCATCAAGCGCACCGGCTTCGTTCAGAAACCGGATCTGTTCACGCGGCATATCGAGCGCGAACAGCCGCAGGACGCCGGTTTCCTGCGCGGGTATTGTGAGAAGGTCACTCATGCTGCGCTGGACCTTGCATGGCGCAGGTTGCGGGCCAGCAGCTCCATGGCCGCCATGCGGATGGCCACACCCATCTCGACCTGGTCCTGGATCACCGACCGGTTGATATCATCCGCCAGCGTTCCGTCGATCTCGACACCGCGATTCATGGGGCCGGGATGCATGACGATGGCGTCGAGCTTGGCCAGCGCCAGCTTCTCTTCGTCCAGCCCGTAGCGATGGTAGTATTCGCGTTCTGACGGGATGAACCCGCCATCCATGCGTTCGCGCTGCAACCGCAACATCATCACCACGTCAACATCCGCCAGTCCCGCGTTCATGTCGTCATAGACCTCGACACCGAACTGATCGATCTGCGAGGGCATGAGCGTCGGCGGGCCGATCAGGCGTATCCGGTTCTCTGTCTTGCCCAGAAGCAGAATATTGGAGCGCGCCACGCGGGAATGGGCGATATCGCCGCAGATCGCGATGCTGAGCCGGTGCAGACGCCCCTTGGCGCGCCGGATGGTGAGGGCATCCAGAAGCGCCTGTGTCGGGTGTTCATGCCGACCATCCCCGGCGTTGAGAACCGCGCAATTGACCTTTTGCGCCAGCAGGTCAACGGCACCGGAATGCGGGTGGCGCACAACCAGAAGATCGGGGTGCATGGCGTTGAGTGTCAGGGCGGTGTCGATCAGTGTTTCGCCCTTTTTTATCGAACTGGCCTGCATCGCCATGTTCATCACGTCGGCACCGAGCCGTTTGCCGGCGATTTCGAAGCTGGCCTGCGTGCGGGTCGAGTTTTCAAAGAACATGTTGATCTGGGTCAGACCGGCGAGCACGTCGGAATGTTTGCTGGGGCCCCGGTTCAGCGTCACATAATCATCGGCAAGATCGAGAATTGTGGTGATGTCGTCGGGGCCGAGCTGTTCGATACCCAGCAGGTGGCGATGGTCAAAGGACATGGGCGCTCCGCGTGTTGGCACCTGCCTTATATGTAGCCTGAGAGATGCGGGCAAGCGGTGCGGGCGGCGACGGGGCGGCTCTGTGCGGGGATGTCGATTGGGCGTTTCATTTCGCATTTGCCCGGCCTAGAGTTATGCCATGTCTATCGCTCGCTTGCTCTGTGCCGCCCTGTATCTTGCCCCGTTGTCCGCGATGGCCGACGTCCCCGTGGTCGAAGCGGTCACGGTGCGCGCGGGCTCGGACGGGCTGACCTTTGACGTGACCCTGTCGCATCCCGACACCGGGTGGGAGCATTATGCCGATGGCTGGCGTGTTCTGGACATGGAGGGGAATGAACTGGGTATGCGGGTGCTTCACCATCCGCATGTCGATGAGCAACCCTTTACGCGCTCGCTCGGCGGCGTTGTCGTCCCCGAAGGCGCGACGCAGGTACAGATTGAGGCAAGGTGCCTCGTCGATGGGTGGTCCGGACAGACCATGACCGTGATGCTGCCATGACGTGTCACGTCATGGTGCACAGATCCTGAGAGACAGCGGGTGACGACGCATTTCACGCCCGGTGATAGGGGCCGCCCGCAAGGATATTGGCGGCGCGGTAGAGCTGTTCGGCCAGCATCACCCGCACCAGCATATGCGGCCAGACCATCGTGCCAAGCGACAGGCTGAAATCCGCTTCGGCCCGCAACGACGGATCCAGCCCGTCCGCGCCCCCGATCAGGAATGTCAGGTCCCGCTGGCCATCGTCCCGCCAGCCTGCGAGGCGGTCGGCGAAATCGGGAGATGAGAGAGTGCGCCCGCGCTCATCCAGCGTGCAGATGAGGGTGTCTGCGGGCAGGGCACGCCGCAACAGCTCCGCCTCGCCACTCATGCCGCCGCCCTTGCGGTCGTCAACTTCGATGATGTTTGCCGGTCCAAGCGCCAGTGCGCGACCGGTTCGCTCGAACCGGGTCAGGTAATCGTCAATCAGCGACTTTTCCGGTCCGGCCCGCAAGCGGCCGACCGCACAGATCGTTATACGCACAGCATCTTTCCCGCCGGTTTAACGGCAACCGGACTCAGTTGGCAGGGGCCGAGCCTCCGGACGGCAGCCACATCTTTTCCAACTGGTAGAACTCCCGTACTTCGGGACGGAAAATATGCACGATGACATCGCCGGTATCGATCAGGACCCAATCCCCGGTATCCTTGCCTTCGACCTTGCTGCTGCGTCCGAACTCCTGCTTGAGCCGGTCGGTGAGCTTTTCGGCCATGGCCGACACCTGCCGCGTCGAGCGCCCCGAGGCCACGACCATGAAGTCGCCGATCTCGGTCTTGCCGCGCAGGTCGATCTGCACAACATCTTCCGCCTTGTCGTCGTCAAGTGAGGTGAGGATACGCGCCAACAGCGCTTCGCTTGTCGGCTTGGGTTGGGCCGTCATGAGACCGGCCCGATCGTCAGCGGGGAGAGCCGCTTCAGCATGGATTGACAGGACATCGTCCTCCTTCTGGCACGCCGACAGCCCCCCGGCGCTGGGGTACCTTCAAAATAGCAACCCGGGCGTCGCATTTCAATTGGCTGTGGCACCGTGATCACCCGGTTGTCACCCGGCGGCGTCATCGTTTCGTGCAGGTTGTGCCGCTGTTCCGTCCGGATCTTTCAGCATCCGCACCTCACGTTGCGGGAACGGGATCGAAATGTCGTGTTCCTTGAAGATGTCCCACAACGCCAGATACACGTTGCCGCGCACATTGGTCAGGCCGCCCGTGGGATCTGTGATCCAGAAGCGCAGGATATAGTCGACGCTGCTGTCGCCAAAACCGACGATGTGACAGACCGGGGCTTTGGGCTGGACCAGAACGCGGTCCACGCCGGACGCCGCCTCGATTGCCAGTGCGCGAACCTTGTGCGGGTCATCGTCATAGGCGGTTCCGAAATAGATATCGAGGCGGACCAGGTGATTGGAATGTGTCCAGTTCACCACCTGGTTGGCGATGAGGTCCTCGTTGGGGATCAGGTATTCAAGCCCTTCGCGTGTGACCACTGACACATAGCGTGCACTCAGCGAATCGATCCATCCGAACGTGTCGCCCAGCGAAATCACGTCGCCGGGCTTGATCGACTTGTCGAGCAGGATGATCAGGCCGGAGACCAGGTTGGACACGACCTTTTGCAGACCGAACCCAAGACCGACGCCGATGACACCGTATAGAAACGCCAGCCCGGTCAGGTCGAAACCGATGGCTTCCGCACCGATATAGATCGCCAGACCGTAGAGCAGCAACTGTACGCCCTTGGTGGTCAGCTCCTGCATCGACGGTGACAGGTCCTGGTTCTTGCGAACATTTGCGGTGAACATGCGCGACAGCATCCGCGCCCCGGCAATCAGTACACCCAGTACAATCAGTGCCGATATGACCGACAGGGCAGAGATTCTGGTTTCGCCGAATTCGATTGCCAGCCGGTCTAGAAATGCCGTGATTTCGTCCAGCGCGTTCACGAAATAGAGGGTGGCGTAGATCCACAGGAACCATCGCAGGACGTTGCGCAGCGACCGGTTGCGCACGAACTGCACGGCCAGCCCTATCGAGAGCCAGACCGTCGAAAGCGTCGCCGCCAGTCCGATGAAATAGCTACGCGACGGCCACGTGATTTGCTGCATCACGAGATAGACCAGCCAGGCAAGTACCGAAAACCAGATGAGCAGCATCCGACGACGTATCTGCACCAGCAGGCGCAGACGCCATTTGGGCCATCCCTCACGTGAACGCGCCCATTCCTGCAACCTGGGTTCGGTCAGAACTTTCAAAAGCCATGACAGCGCGATGAGAGCGAGGATGATCAGGACCTGGTAGAGGCGCCATCCGGGCGTGAGAAACAATGCCACGATATCGCGCGCCTGCCCGAGATAGAGCATGATTGTCTGGATCAGGCTGCTGGTAACTTCGGTGACCGGGTCCATGTCGCTCCTTTTTTAATGAACACGCTTGCATGACGTGTGACGGGTTGCAAGCGGCGCTTGCTGCCGATCTGCGCGGTTGCGTTCGCGCGCTCACCTTCACGATCAACCTTGAATGAATCCGGAGGCAGATGTATCTGATCGGCATGATTTCAACCGTCAAGCCAAGATTCGACCTTCAGGATCGGCTCCGCCTTCGCGAGCGGTTCTTTGGCGCAGCCCGCACGGTGCTGGCGCGGCTATAGGCTTGCGCGACCGTTCACACTGTTCAGATTCTAGCAAACGGGAGAGGACCGATGTCCCCCAAGACACTCTATGACAAGATCTGGGATGCCCATGTCGCCCACGAGGACGAAGATGGCACGACCCTTCTTTATATCGACCGTCACCTCGTTCACGAGGTGACCAGCCCGCAGGCGTTCGAAGGGTTGCGGATGACAAACCGCACCGTACGCGCGCCCGACAAGACCATCGCGGTGCCCGACCACAACGTGCCAACGACGCTTGACCGCGTGCAGGGCATCGAAAACGAGGAAAGCCGGATCCAGGTCGAGGCGCTCGACAGGAATTCCAGGGATTTCGGTATTCACTATTACCCGGTCAGCGACGTGCGGCAGGGAATCGTGCATATCGTCGGCCCGGAACAGGGGTGGACCCTGCCCGGAATGACGGTGGTCTGCGGTGACAGCCACACGGCAACCCACGGCGCGTTCGGCGCGCTGGCGCATGGGATCGGTACGTCCGAGGTCGAACATGTTCTGGCCACGCAGACACTGATCCAGAAAAAGTCGAAGAACATGAAGGTCGAGATCACCGGCAAGCTGCGTCCGGGCGTGACGGCCAAGGACATCACGCTGTCGGTCATCGGCGAGACCGGTACCGCCGGCGGCACGGGATATGTCATCGAGTATTGCGGCGAAGCGATCCGCGATCTGTCGATGGAAGGGCGCATGACGGTCTGCAACATGGCGATCGAGGGCGGTGCCCGCGCAGGGCTGATCGCGCCCGATGAAACCACGTTCGAATATTGCAAGGGCCGCCCGCACGCGCCGAAGGGGGCGCAATGGGAAGCGGCGATGGCATGGTGGAAAACCCTGTATTCGGACGATGACGCCCATTGGGACAAGGTCATTACCATCAAGGGCGAAGACATCGCACCGGTCGTCACCTGGGGCACCAGCCCCGAGGACGTGCTGCCGATCACGGCAACCGTCCCCGATCCGTCCGATTTCAATGGCGGCAAGGTCGGTGCGGTGCAGCGGTCGCTCGAGTATATGGGCCTGACGCCGGGCACACCGCTGAGCGCCATCGAGATCGATACGGTTTTCATCGGCTCCTGCACCAACGGGCGCATCGAGGATCTGCGCGCCGCTGCGGAAATTCTTCGCGGCAAGAAGATCAAGGATGGCATGCGGGCGATGGTCGTTCCCGGATCCGGCCTGGTTCGTGCGCAGGCCGAGGAAGAGGGCCTTGCCGACATCTTCAAGGAGGCCGGGTTCGAATGGCGCCTCGCGGGATGTTCCATGTGCCTTGCGATGAACCCGGATCAGCTTTCACCGGGCGAACGCTGCGCGGCGACGAGCAACCGGAATTTCGAGGGCCGCCAGGGGCGTGGCGGCCGCACCCACCTGCTCAGCCCGGCGATGGCTGCTGCGGCGGCCGTCACGGGACACCTGACAGACGTGCGAGAGTTGATGTAGGGTCGATACAAACAACCTCAGAGGGACCAAAGAAATGAAAACCTGGACAAAATGGCTGATTGTGGGCGTCTTGTCGCTCCTGTTCGGATTGTTCGTGCTGGCGAACCCGATTGCCGCGTCGATTGCCGTGACAACATTGGCGGGCGTTCTGTTCGCAATTTCCGGCGGATTTCAGCTTGTTGCAGGCTTTGGCGAAGAGCGCGGCACATCCAAGGCGCTCGGTATCGGGCTCGGTATCCTGATGCTGCTGCTGGGCGTGTCGCTGCTGTTCCATCCTCTTCAGGGTGTGATCTCGCTCGCGACGCTGGTGACCATCCTGTTCGCGGCAAGCGGTATTACGCGCCTCATCGCAGCGTTCCAGATGCGCGAAACACCGTTTTTCTGGCCGATGCTGATATCGGGTGCGTTGTCGGTGCTGCTCGCGGGATACATAATTGCCAACTTCTTCGAAATCGCGCCGAGCCTTCTGGGGATCCTTCTGGGTATCGAACTGCTGTTCAACGGGATCGGCCTGATCGTTCTGGCGTTCTTCCTTCGCACCGCGAGGGGTGAACTCCGGGACAGGCTCAACGCGAAATACGACAGATAGAAATAACCGGGGTGTCATGAAGCTCGCCCGGCGGAGACGAAAATGGACAAATTCACGACAATCACGGGGATCGCGGCACCGATGCCGTTGATCAATATCGACACCGATATGATCATCCCCAAACAATTCCTGAAGACGATCAAAAGATCGGGCTTGGGCGTCAACCTGTTTGACGAGATGCGCTATGACGACGATGGCAACGAGCGGCCTGACTTCGTGTTGAACAAGCCGCAATACCGCGAGTCCGAGATTCTGATTGCGGGCGACAATTTCGGCTGCGGCAGCTCTCGCGAACACGCACCCTGGGCGATCAAGGATTTCGGGATCCGTTGTGTCATCGCGCCCAGCTTTGCCGACATCTTCTTCAACAACTGTTTCAAGAACGGCATCCTGCCGATTGCCTTGCCGCAAGAGGCCGTCGATGTGCTGATGAAGGATGCGGAAAAGGGCGCGAATGCGCGCATGACCGTCGATCTCGACGCCCAGACAGTCACGACCTCGGATGGCGAGAGTTTCACCTTCGAGATCGATCCGTTCAAGAAGCACTGCCTGCTCGAAGGATTGGACGATATCGGCCTGACGATGGAAAAGGTCGGAGCGATCGACAGCTACGAGGCAAGGACCGCGCAGCAGCGTCCCTGGGTCTGACCCAGGGCATGCATGCAAGCCTGCGAAGGGGGGCCGCATCTGGCATGCGGCCTTTTCTCTCCCGGGGCCGCTGGCCGGTGGATCTGCGCGAATGCCGATCAACCATCTTCGGCCGCATACATGCATGAGTTGATTGCCTGCGGTCTGAAAATGATGCAAACCGGCATCAGTCGGGCGCGGTTGCGCGTCGGTCCGGAGGTTCAACCCAACAGAGGCTTGAGCGTGCGCGGTTGGTTGCGCAGTAATACTGTAACAGGACGTTGACCACCCGGTTGTGTCGCCGCTCAAGCTGGTATCGCGGTGCAACAGGTTTCGCTGACGGTCCAATTCGAGGGGAAAGTAGCAGTGTTTAAACGGATCACCGGTGCACTGATGCGCGGCATTCTGGTGGCAGTGATGATTGCGACCCCGTCGTTGTTGTTGCCGGACTACACCACCGATGCGACCGAAATCGTGGCTCTGCTCGCCATCGTTGGCGCGGCCCTGACCTTTGCGGAGTATTACGCAAACTATCCCAGTATCGTCGAGTTTCGCGATGCCCCTCCGCTCAACAGGCTTCGGTTCGTGGCCTTGTTCCTCATGGTTCTGTTGCTGACGCTGGCTTGCAAGAACGTGTACGAACCGACGGCGGTAACGAATCTCGCCAGTGATATCGGACGCACGCTCGGGCGTTTCAGCGACTTCCCGTATTCGCCGGTGCGCCTTGTTACGGGTATGCTGTGGGATGGCATCTCGAGCGCGACCTTGCAAAAGGTGCGCGACGCCGCAGGGGTTGCCTATGTCATCGCCCTGACCAGTGTGGTCCTGTTCATCGGTGCGGTACGGCTTTTCGGCTGGCCCACCCGCAACGGGGCATTCAACGTGTGGGTCAACCTGCCACGTTTTGATCCGACCGCAGGCGGCGATGTGGTGTACCGCCTCAAACGCGACGGTCTGGTCAACGCGGTGCTGGGCTTTTTGCTGCCGTTTCTGATTCCGATGCTCGTCAGAATGGCCTCGGACATGATCGACCCGATCACGCTCGCGCATCCACAAACATTGATCTGGACGATCAGCGCCTGGGCGTTTTTGCCCGCGAGCATGATCATGCGCGGTATCGCGATGATGCGTATCGCCGAATTGATCGAGGAAAAGCGGCACCGCGCGTCGCAGGAGTCCGACCCCGTCAATCTGCTATGATGGACGTGCGGGCGCTTGCGCTCGGCGCGATGGGCCTTGTTCCGATTGTGTCACCGGCAGAGGGAGAAACCCTGCGTGTGGCCACGTTCAATACCGAATTGCAGGCCGATGGTCCCGGTCTTCTCTACCGGGACCTGAAGCGTACGGAGTCGAAACAGATTGCCGCTGTCCTGAGCGTCATCACCGAGACTTCGCCGGACATCCTCGCATTGCAGGGCATCGACTGGGATCATGGCGGTGCGGCGCTTGGTGCGCTGATTGATCTTCTGGATGCAAACGGGGTGTCCTATCCCTACCGTTTTTCTGCGCAGCCCAATTCCGGGATGGCGACCGATCTGGATCTTGACGGTGATGGCAGGCTGGGTGGCCCCGGCGATGCGCAGGGTTTCGGGGCTTACACCGGGCAAGGCGGGCTCGCCATTCTGTCCCGCTATCCCATCCTGAGCGATGATGTGCAGGATTTCAGTGGCCTGCTCTGGCGCGATATGCCGGGTGCGATGCTGCCGCAGCACGAGGACGGCTCGCCGTTCCCATCCGCCGAGGCGCTGGCGATACAGCGATTGTCGAGCACGGCACACTGGATCGTGCCCATCGCCCTGCCGAATGGCACGGTTCTGTCCGTGATGACCTTTCATGCAAGCCCGCCGGTGTTTGATGGCCCCGAGGATCGCAACGGCCGGCGCAATCATGACGAAATCCGGCTGTGGCAAATGATACTGGACGGTGCGTTCGGCGACCTGGCCGAGCCTTTTGTGCTCGCCGGGGACGCCAATCTCGATCCCTATGACAGCGCCGGCAGAACCGAGGCCATGCGCGCCCTGCTGGCGGACCCGAGGCTACAGGATCCGCAGCCGGCCAGCGATGGCGCGGCGGCGATGCCGGGGCAGGGGCACGAGGGCGCGGATGCGCTCGATACCGTCGATTGGGACGGGGTCGGGCGCTTGCGTGTCGACTATGTTCTTCCGTCCGCGCAGTTGGGGATCAGCGACGCCGGAGTGTACTGGCCCCCGCCGGGCGCACAGGGCCATGACGACGCACTAACCGCCAGCCGGCACCGTCTTGTCTGGGTGGACCTTGTGCTCGACTGAGGGCAATTCGACCGCCGATGCCAACGCATCGCGCACCGGGGTGTTGCGGAAGCCGGGCAGGATGTGGTCGAACTTCGCCCGGTCGAGCCAGTGCGGCGTGTCCCAGAGATAACGCATCTCGAGCAGACATCCCGCCATCGGCCAGAACGGTCGCACGAGGGCCAGGGGGCGCCATGACATCCGCCGCAGTCGTGCGCCGTTCGGATGGATGCGGTTCAGCACATCGGCCATGTCGCGCCCGCTCATCGTGTAGCCGGGAAAGGGAATATCGGTAAAGCCCGGCAAGGTCTCGCGCCGCTCTGCCAGTTGCACGACGGCGCGGCAGAAGTCTGGCAGATAGGCCCAGGCATGCGGAATGCCCGGATCGCCGGGATAGGTGAACCGTCCCTTTGCCAGCGATTTCGTCAGCACCTTGTCGAACCAGTTGCCCGAGCGTGCGGTGTCGATGAAGTCGCCGCCACGCAGCATGATCGTGCGTATCGGTGCCTGCTGATAGGCTTGCTCCATTTCGATCCGGATACGTCCCAGCGGGTTGCGCGCGTCATGCGGCGATTCCGCTGTCCATGGGGCTGGCGTGTCGCGACCGAAGACATAGACATTGCCGGGCAGGATCACGGTAGAGCCGTTCTGCCTTGCGGCCTCGATGACCTGCGCGTGGAGCGCGGGCAGCTGCGCGGCCCAGTCGGTGTAGGGTGGGTTCCAGCCGTTGACGATGATGTCCGCGCCGCGCGCCGCAAGCGCCAGATCATCGCGTGCACGGTCAAAGTGCCGCACCATCCAGCCGGCGCCCGAAAATTGCGCGGCGGCGTGGCGTCCAAAGCGGCCGGTGGAACCGAGTATCAGAACAGTCTGTGGCATGTCATCTCCTGAACGAAGCCGTGTCAGGAGCAGATCTATCCACCCATCATTCGTATATACATTGTCAAAATTCGGCTATCATGTATTCATAAATGAATGGACATACCTCCGGAATTGAAAGACTGGTCCCTGGTTCGGAGCTTTCTGGCCGTTGCGGATACCGGATCGTTGTCGGCCGCGGCGCGGGAGTTGGGGTGCAGTCAGCCGACACTGGGGCGGCAGGTGCAGGCGCTTGAACGCGCGCTGGGGATGGAGCTGTTCACGCGGCACGCCCGCGGATTTGCGCTCAGCGACGCGGGTGCCGGCTTGATGCCGATGGCACGTCAGATGCAGGATGCCATGCAGGCCATCACCCTTGCGGCCGCCGGGCAATCCACGCAGCTGGAAGGAACGGTCCGGATCACCGCGAGCGTCTTTGCCTCGCATCATCTGCTGCCACCGGTTCTTGCACATATTCGCGAGGCAGAGCCGGCGATACAGTTGGAACTGCTGCCCTCTGACACCAGTGAGAACCTGCTGTTTCGCGAGGCCGACATTGCCCTGCGCATGTACCGGCCGACACAGCTTGACCTTGTTGCACGCCATGTTACCGACCTTGAACTGGGCGTGTTCGCGGCGCGCCGCTATCTGGACCGCCGGGGCCGTCCCGCGACGCCGGAGGACCTGCTGCGCCACGACCTGATCGGATACGACCGCAACGACCTGATCCTGCGCGGCATGGCGGAGATGGGGTGGCCGGTGCAGCGCGAGGATTTCGTCATCCGCTGCGACAACCAGGCGACCTATTGGGAATTGCTGCGCGCGGGCTGCGGTATCGGGTTCTCGCAGATTGGTGTCGCGCGGGCCGATCCCGACGTGGAACAGCTTGATCTCGGGCTGGATCTTCCGGTGTTGCCGGTCTGGCTGACCACCCATCAGGTGATGCGCCAGACACCCCGTGTACGCCGCGTATGGGATCTGCTCGCCGAGGGGCTATCACGCGGCTGAGGGGGCCGTGCGTTCCGCGTCTTATTGACCCTGTGGGTTGCGCGCGGTAGGGGCTGGCAAGGAAAATTCAGGAGAGCCCGCATGTCCAACCCCTCGCTTCTTATCCTTCCCGGTGACGGTATCGGCCCCGAGGTCATGACCCAGGTTAACCGGGTCATCGACTGGTTCGGAGCCAAGCGCGGCCTGGCGTTCGACGTGTCCGAGGACCTTGTTGGCGGGGCGGCCTATGACAAGCACGGCACACCGCTGCATGACGACACGCTCGCCAAGGCGATGGAGGTCGATGCGGTGCTGCTGGGTGCGGTTGGCGGTCCGAAATACGACGCGCTTGACTTCAGTGTGAAACCGGAACGCGGCCTGCTGCGTCTGCGCAAGGAAATGGACCTGTTTGCCAACCTGCGTCCGGCCCAGTGCTTTGACGCGCTCGCGGATTTCAGCTCGCTCAAGCGGGATGTGGTTGCCGGCCTCGATATCGTGATCGTGCGCGAACTGACGAGCGGCATCTATTTCGGTGAGCCGCGCGGCATCATCAAGGAAGGTAACGAGCGCGTCGGCATCAACACCCAACGCTACACCGAAAGCGAAATCGAACGTGTCGCGCGGTCAGCCTTCGAACTCGCCCGCCGTCGCAACAACAAGGTCTGCTCGATGGAGAAGGCAAATGTCATGGAGTCGGGCATCCTGTGGCGGGAAGTCGTGCAGAAGGTCCATGACGAAGACTATTCCGATGTCGAGCTTTCGCACATGTATGCGGACGCCGGCGCCATGCAGCTGTGCCGCTGGCCCAAGCAGTTCGACGTGATCGTCACCGACAACCTGTTCGGTGACCTGCTGTCGGACGCCGCCGCGATGCTGACCGGGTCGCTCGGGATGCTGCCCTCTGCCTCGCTGGGGGCGCCGATGGCCAATGGCCGGCCCAAGGCGCTCTACGAACCGGTCCACGGCTCCGCTCCGGACATCGCCGGTCAGGGCAAGGCCAACCCCATTGCCTGCATCCTCAGCTTTGCGATGGCGCTGCGCTATTCCTTCGATCAGGGCGATGAAGCGACCCGGATCGAGAACGCCGTTGAAAAGGTGCTTGCCGATGGCTTGCGAACCGCCGACCTGATCGGTGAAGAAGGTGTCGAACCGGTCAGTACCGCGCAGATGGGCGATGCGATTCTCGCCGCTCTGGACGCGAGCCTCTGACCTTTTGGACATGGGGGGAGCCTCCCCCGTGTCCCATTCCGCAACCGGGTCGCCGATCGGGCGGCCCAGCCGGGAGCAGCGCCCCTTGCCCAGCGACCCGCCACCTGCCAGCAACCTGTCGGGCGCTCTCTTCGGCCTGTTGGGGTTTGCGATCTTTGCGTCGCATGATGTCATCATCAAATTTCTTGGCGCGACCTATTCACCGATCCAGATTTCTTTCTTCAGCGCGTTGCTCACCTTTCCGCTGATGACGGTGCTGCTGATCGGTGATGCCGTTCCGGGCACGCTGCGTCCCGTTCATCCCCGGTGGATGTTGGTGCGCAGCATTTCTGCCGTCATCGCGGCTGTCGGCGCGTTCTTTGCCTTTTCGCTGATCCCCCTCGCACAGGTCTATGCGGTCCTGTTCGCCACCCCACTGTTGATCACGATCCTGTCCGTCCCGCTGCTTGGGGAAAAGGTGGGTCCACGGCGCGCCATTGCGGTGATCGTAGGCCTTATCGGTGTTCTGGTGGTTCTGCGGCCCGGCTCGACCGAGATCGGTGCCGGGCATGCCGCAGCGTTGACGGCGGCGGTTGCCGGCGCGCTCAATTCCATCGTTGTCCGCAAGATCGGCAATGATGAGCGTGCTGTGCTGATGGTGCTCTATCCGATGCTGGTGAGCTTTGTGATGATGGGTGTCGCGCTGCCCTTCGTCTACCGCCCCATGCCGCTCGCCGATTTTGGTGCGCTGGCGGTGGTCGCGGTACTGGTTCTGCTGGCGATGTCCTGCATGGTTATCGCCTATCGGCGGGCCGATGCCGCCATCGTCGCCCCGATGCAATACTCACAGATCCTCTGGGCGGCGCTGTTCGGGGCGGTGCTCTTCGGTGAGTATCCCGACGCGATGACCTATGTCGGGACCGCGATCATCACCGCCAGCGGGCTCTATATCCTGCGCCGCGAGTCGCACGGCAGCGGTTCGCGGAACCGGCCGGTCCTCGAGACGAAAACCCGTATCGGTCTCATGGCGGGTCTGCGCGTCGGTGCCATGACAAGAGTATTGAAGAGACGTAGATGATTGGGCTTGCCAAATCCGCGCCGTGTCTGTAATCGGCTCCGCACGGTCGGAGTGTAGCTCAGCCTGGTAGAGCACTGTCTTCGGGAGGCAGGGGCCGGAGGTTCGAATCCTCTCACTCCGACCAATATTTCCTGTTGTCGATAGTCAGGGCAATTGCCCTTTGGCGTCACGATGTGCCCTTTGGGTGCCGCCGCGCCCTGGCTCGGTTTGCGCGCCGCTAGAGAGCAAACACCTTATCTGCACCCGCCGCGCGGGTGCGCCGCTTCATGAAAACCTGAAGGTCGGCTTAGAGCCCCATGCTGTCTTTCTGTTGTCACCGGTGTGGCCTATGTTCGGACGATGACCGCAAGTTCATACATTACTAGCCTTCGGGCCAAGATCGGCCATGACCTCCTGCTTCTGCCAAGCATAGCTGCTCTAATCCATGACGCCGAGGGCCGATTGCTTCTGCAAAGAAAAGCCGGCTCGGAGTGGTGGAGCCTTCCCGCTGGCGGCATCGAACCCGGCGAGACACCAGAAGATGCCCTCCATCGGGAAGTGCTCGAAGAAACAGGCGGATGCATTGAGGCCGCGGTACTTGTCGCGGTCCTGGGCGGCGACGGATTTCGCTATCGGTACCCCAATGGCGATCTGGTCGAATACACGGTTGCCGTCTTCAGGTGCGAGCTTGCTTCATTTGATCTCGAACCTGCTGATCCAGAGACACAGGAACTTCGCTTCTTCTCGCAGGCTGACATGCCCGGGCTCGCCCAACCATATCCCGAGACCGTTCTTTTCTGACGGCAGCTTCGTCCGCAAAGCTGCCCCTCGGGCAGCGTCCCCCCCCCCCGGACAGGACCCGTGACGAAAAAGGGCACTTTCGTTTCCGATCGAAAATCGGGCCGCGTGTTTTCAAGGCGTTGGCACGGGCCAAAAGGATAAGTCCTGTGACTCTCGACACATTATGTCGATAGTCAGGGCATTTGCCCTTTCGCGTCACGAAATGCTCTTTGGGTGTCGCTGCGCCCTGGCTCGGTTTGCCCGCCGATAGATGGCAAACACCTTACCTCCACCCGCCGCGCGGGTGCGCCGCTTCATGAAAACAAGATGTGGCTAGAATAAACGTTGCTGATGCGAGACCTTCTTCCGGATGCGATGAATCCACTCATCCGCTTAGGAGTAGCTGGTGCAGTGATGTTGCTTACTCGGGCCGAGTGACCCAAAGGAAGTAAAAGAACAAACCGCGAAAAAAAATCTTGATGCCGTCTTGTAAAAACTCCGTGAGTACCCATCTGAAATGGGCCCCGGGACATTGGGCCCGGATGACCAGTGTTAAGGACCGCAAGCGCTATCTGCGCCAGCGGGTTCCGGGTCGGCTTGATCTCGGTCATGTCGCATCCTTCCAGGCACATCGTGGTTATACTATACCACGCAAGGTTATCTCGTACCGGAGGGTGCAATTGCGCACCTGCTGATGGGAGCAAGGTTAAATAGCCCGGGCATTTGACGAACGGAGTCGCTATGCCCGGGTTTTACCTTCCTACCGAGAATGAATTCGATCCATCGACCGATGATTTTGTGTTGCCCGCCATTTCGAAGGAGCGGCGCTATAAGCATTTCGATCTGCCGTTGCCCGAAAGCGAGCGGGAGTTGGCGATTGATTTCACGCAAGAGCTCGAGCCGCACCGTTTCTTGCCGATGCTCGGGTTCACGGACCTCGCTCGTCGATACACCCGTCAGAAAGGGGCCGATGGAAAATGGCTTCGGGATGCAGACGGGAATTTCATTCGAAAAGTGAAAGAGAAGCCTCGTCCGATCCGGTTCGCCGGGCACGCTGACGCTGCCTATCTGCAAGCCTATGCGGAACATCTAAACCCGTTATATGAACGAGCGCTGGCAGAAGACGGGACCGCTGGCGCTGTTCTGGCCTATCGCAAGGGCGGCGGCACAAACATCCACCACGCGAAATCGCTGTTTGACGAGATCGTGCACCGTCAGGATTGTACTGTGGTGGCAATGGACATCTCCGGCTTCTTTGATTGCCTCGACCACACGCTGTTGCGAGATGAAGTCTCGGGCCTAATAGGCGAAACTCGGCTAGGTCATGTTGACAAATGACGGATCCAAAGTCGGATTGACGCGATGTCGATGAAGCCCAGGAAGCTTTCAGCCGTCTTATCGTAGCGGGTTGCGACGCGCCGGGCGTTCTTGAGTTTGTTGAAGCACCGCTCAACCAT